>UQBS01000016.1 GCA_900539345.1 uncultured Coriobacteriaceae bacterium
AAAAATATAGTGCAAAAAAGTAGGCCTATGGTAACTAAAGTGTAGGTGTGCTTGAATGTGATGTTGTAAGCCACGTATAACCTTTAAAAAGGAGAACACGCTATGGGCATCACGAACGTCATGAACCAGGGAATGACCCGCCGCGGTTTTGTGGGTGCATCCGTGATCGCCTGCCTTGCGGCAGCCGGCCTCGTATCGTTTGCAGGGGAGGCGCACGCCGATGAGGCGCAGACGCGCACGGTGACCGACGCGCGCGGTGAAGTGGAGATTCCCGCCAACCCCCAGCGCATCGTGGACCTTTCGGGCAACTCTGACATGCTCAAGATCTTTGGCTTCGACGTGGCAGGCACCGCAAACTCCGATGCCTATGACTACACCAAGTTCCCCGCCTATCTTGAGGAGGACCTGGCAGGCGCCACGATTCTGGGTTATAGCTACCAGGACACCATGGACATCGAGGCGATTCTTGCCCTCGACCCCGACCTCATCATCATCTCCGGCGTGCAGGAGAAGATGTATGACCAGCTGCAGAGTGTGTGCCCCACCATCATGATCAAGCTTGCCCAGATTAACTGGAAGGAAGACGTCCAGGCTTTCGCCAAGGTGCTTGGCTGCGAAGACAAGGCTACCGCGTGGCTTGAGTCCTATGAGGCCAAGGCGGCCGCCATGGGTGAGAAGATTCGCGAGGAGTATGGCGAGGACACCACGTACCTGTCGTTCCTGGCTAGCGGCGGCCAGCTCTACATCTTTGACGCCGCCGGCTTCGGCATGGTGATGTACGAGGACATGGGCTTGGCCAAGCCGGAGGGCATGCCGCAGCAGGAAAACGTTTCGCTGCCCGTCGTGGATTATGAGGGGCTCGCTGCCATCGACGCTGACTTTATCTTCGCCATCGGCACCGACGAGGACCTCAAGGCTCTCAACGAGAGCAAGCTGTACCAGATGATGCGCGCCGTGCAGGACGGCAATGTCGTGGAGCTGCCCGCCAGCCCGTACTTCAACCAGGGCTATGGCTGCATCGGCAAGGACACGCTGGTGAGCGAGTTCCCCTACCTCATCGCAGGTGAGGACCCTGCTGAGGCTCGCGTGAAGGCTCGCGAGGACATGGCCGAGGAGTCCGCTGACACCGAGGCAACCGACGTTGATGACAAGCAGGACGAGGGCGCGGCTGACGACAAGAGCTCCTCGGAAACCGCCGGTAAGACGAAGTAAGGCTGCTTGCTTTACAAGGGACGAGCCGGGGTCTGGGACGTAAAGTGCCTGGGCTCCGGCTTTTTGGTGTCAGATGGTATGCGGGGTAGGTGATTCATGAACGACAAGGTCAAACGCACCGTCGTGTTTGCTGCGGGCATTGCGCTTGTTGCGGTGGGCGTCCTCGTGTCGGTGTGCGTGGGAGCCAAGAACATCGCGTTGCCCGATGTGCTGGGTGCCATTTTCAACTACGACGAGGGCATCCTCGAGCACGTGCTTGTGCACGACGCGAGGTTGCCGCGCGCGCTGTGCGCCGTGCTTGTCGGCGGCGTGCTGGCGCTTTCGGGCGCAATGATGCAGGGCGTGCTGCGCAACCCTGTTGCCGAGCCGTCAATCATGGGAGTGAACCAGGGCGCGACGCTTATGGTATCCATCGCACTTGTGGCGGGTCTGGCGGGAGGGGCTCTGGGCGGGTTCTTTATGGCACTCGTGGGGGCTGCCGTGAGCGGTGGGCTATTGCTGCTCTTTACCCTCACCAACTCGGCGAACCAGTCAATGGCGCGCATCTTGCTGGCGGGCACGGCCATGAGCACGTTTTTCCTGGCGCTTGCCACCATGGTGGGTCTTCTCGGCAATCGCTCCCAGGAGCTGGCGTTTTGGGTGGCCGGCGGCCTGCGGCAGACGGGTTGGACCCAGGTCGCGGTTCTTGCTGTGATTGGAGGGGCCTTCTCCGCCTTGGCCTTCGCGTGGTCGGGTAAGGTGAACGTCTTGAGCCTGGGCGACGAGTTCGCCTGCGGTCTGGGCATACGTCCCGTGCGTGTAAAGATGCAGGTCGTGGCGATGCTTGTGCCCTTGTGTGGCGTGGCGGTGGCCGTTGCGGGCAACATCGGCTACATCGGCCTGTTCATTCCTCACATCATGCGCCGCGTGATAGGCAATGACTATCGTGTGCTCATGCCGGCGTCGTTTGTGTTCGGTGCGGCGGTGCTCGTGTGGGCTGATATTGCAGCACGCATGGTCATGGCGCCCTATGAGCTGCCGGTGGGCCTGTTCACGGCAATCATCGGCGTGCCGGTGTTCTTGCTTTTGGTGAGAGGGGAGAAGCACTGATGAGACTCCTTTCTTGTGCTGGCGTGGGGGCGCGCAGCTGGTTGCCCGGGGCCGTGGCTGTCGCCGTGTTCCTGGCGGCGGTGTGCGTCTCGCTCATGGTCGGCAGCTACACCATGACGCCGGGCGAGGTCGTGGTCACGCTCATGGGCCAGGGGAGCAAGCTGCAAAACTTCGCTGTGCTTCAAACGCGCCTGCCGCGCACGGTGCTTGCGGTCCTCGTCGGCACGGCGCTGGCGTTTTCGGGCGGCATCCTGCAGGGCGTGACGCGCAACCCCTTGGCCGAGCCGGGCATGATTGGCATCAACGCAGGTGCGGCGCTCGCTGTGGTGCTGTGGATCTCCGCCCGGACCAGCGCGTATTATTCGCAGCTCGACCTGTTCGCCTCCGTGGGCATGCCCGTCGTTGCGGCTATGGGAGCGCTTCTCTCAACGGGGCTTGTATACGCGCTTTCCCACAACCACGGCATACGTCCCGTGCGCTTCATCCTCACGGGCATCGGCGTGAACGGCGGCATACTGGCAATCATCACCTATTTTCAGCTCGCCATGAGCAAGGGCAGCTACAACCAGGTGCTTACCTGGACAAACGGCAGCCTGTGGGGAAGCAGCTGGACCTACATCGCGCTTGTCGCCCCTTTGATTCTTGCGGTTGTCGCAATCGTGCTGGCCAAGGTCCCCACGCTTGACGCGCTTGCCTTGGGCGATGAGCTCGCGTGCGGCATCGGCGTGAACGTGTCGCGCCAGCGTGCGGCTTTTGTGGTGCTGGCAGCCTTGTTGGCAGCCTTCGCCACCGCGGTTGCGGGCAGCATTGCGTTTCTCGGCCTGCTGGGCCCCCAGATTGCGCGTCGTCTCGTCGGGTCCCGCGCGCGTGCCATGCTTCCGATGGCTGCCGTCGTCTCGTCGGTCATTCTCGTTGTGGCCGACACAGTGGCACGCAACGCGTTCTCGCCTATCGAGATTCCCGTGGGCGTGGTCGTTGCGGTGATCGGCGTGCCGTATTTCATCTATCTCATGATTAAGGAGAAGTAGCCATGCCCTGTGCAATCGAGCTTCGCGGGGTGCAGGTGGCCTACGATGACACGGTCGTCGTGCCTGACGCGAACCTTTCAATCGCCGCTGGCAAGGTCACCATGCTCATCGGTCCCAACGGGTGCGGCAAGTCCACGACCCTCAAAGCTATCGCGCGGATCAATCCCCTGCACAAGGGCGAGGTGCTCTTGCATGGCGAGAGTGTCGCGGGCATGTCTCAGCGTGCGCTGGCTCGCAAGCTTGCCGTGCTGCCGCAGTCGCCCGCGGTACCCGAGGGCATCAACGTGCGCGATCTGGTGGCATACGGGCGGTTTCCTTATCGCAAGCCCCTGGGTGGACTCTCCAGGGAAGACCACAGGGTCATCGACTGGGCCATGCGTCGCACGGGCGTGGAGGCCTTGGCCGACCGCCGGGTCGACGAGTTGTCGGGCGGACAGCGTCAGCGCGTGTGGATTGCCTTGACGCTTGCCCAGAAGGCTGACGTCATGCTGTTTGACGAGCCGACCACCTACCTGGACATCTCACACCAGATTGAGGTGCTTGAGCTGCTGCGGCGTCTCAACCGCGAGGAAGGGGCGACCGTTGTCGTGGTGATTCACGAGCTCAACCTCGCCGCCAAGTACGCCGACCACATCGTGGGCATGCGCGCGGGCAAGGTGGCGTTCGAGGGTGCGCCGTGCGACGTGTTCAACGAGGTGAACCTGCGTGCCCTCTATGACATCGAGCCTGAGATTCTGCGCGACCCCGCGCGTGGTTATCCCGTGTGCATTGATTATGCGCGCGTCGAGTCTGCCAACCCCGTTGTTTGCGCGTAGCGTTGGGCGGGGAGAGGGAGGCGGGTCTGTCTTCCCGCAACTTCAGGCTCGTGCTGGCAGGGCAAGCGGTGAGCCTTATGGGAGGAGCCGTTCAGCGCGTGTGTATCGCCCTCTACCTGCTTGAGCTTACGGGGAGCGCTGGCGTGTACAGCGCGGTGCTGGCTGCCTCGGCGCTTCCCTATGTGCTGTGCGCTCCCATGGCCGGTGCCGTTGCCGACGCGTTCAACAGGCGAGACGTTATGGTCGCGCTCGACGCGGCATGCGCCCTCATCATGGGTTGCTTTGCGGCGAGTCTGTTTGCCGGGGTGCATTCGGCGCCACTTGCCGCCGCTGTCATGGTGCTCCTGGCAGTGGCGGCAACGTTTTACAGCCCTGCGGTGAGTGCCTGTATTCCTCAGATTGTGCCTGCTGGCAAGCTTACTCGGGCAAACGGTGCCGTAAGCGCGGTGGGCTCATGGTGCAACATGCTTGGGCCCGTGTTGGCGGGTGTGCTGTATGCGACGGCTGGCATAGAGTGGGCCTGTCTTCTGTATGCGGCGTGCCTTGCGGCTTCGGCCTTGTTCGAGACGTGTATTCAGATACGGGGCGTGCCAGGTGCAAGCCATAGCGTGCGCGACGTTCTGGCGGTGGGGCCCACGCTGCGCTCGATGCGTGGGACGCTTGGCGAACTGAGACGCTCTTACCCAGTGGTGCTCGGGGTGATTGTGAGTTACGGTCTGGTCAACGTGTTTGTGCTGCCGATCAACACTGTGCTGCTGCCGAGTGCTCTCATGCTCGACATGGGAGTAACAAGCCAGGTGTATGGCCTGGTAGAAGGCCTGGCGGCCTTCGGCATGGTTGCGGGGGCTGCGCTTGTCGCGGTTCTGCCCGGCCGGTTTGCCTTCGAGCACTGTCCGCGGTGGTATGCGATTTTGCCGCTTGTGCTGGCAGCTATGGGTGTTGCTTTTGCCTGGCGAGCGGCAATTGGCTGCACGGCGGTGCTGTGCAGCTTGGCGGTGGGGGCCATGGCGGTGATGCTGTGTCTGGGCGTCACGAACGTTGTGACGCTCACGTACAACCAGACGCACGTTCCTGTATCGATGCTGGGAAGTTTGAGCGCTCTCTCAACGGCGTTTGCCTCGAGCACCGTTCCCGTGGGACAGCTTGCCTTCGGTGCTGCCCTTGAGGCTGGCATCGGATGTGCGACCCTCCTGCTTGTCGCCTCCTTGGCCAGCCTTGCGGTCTGCGCATTCGTGCGCTGGAACGTGCGAAGGCGATGAAAGTGATCTGACAGCAAACGGATTGCGGCGAAGGGGCGAGGGCGCAGCGTGCAGTAGGCAGACGTCCTCGCCCCTTCGTCGGTTATCGGCCGCCAGGTTTGAGCCGTGCGAAGGGGCGCACGGGCGCGGCCTCCTTGTGGGATGCGGCTTACGCGATGCTGGGTATTATTGCGCGTCTAGGCCTTCTCGGCGAGCAGGTCGATGAGTTCTTGCTGGCTGTGCACGTCGAGTTTGCGGTAGACGTTGCGGGCGTGGTACTTCACGGTGTTGTGCGAGATGGAGAGCTCTTCTTGGATGTGCTGGGCGTTGTTGCCGCGGGCGAGAAGGGCAAGCATCTCGCGCTCACGCTGGGTGAGACCTGCCTGCCCGGCCACCTGCTCGCAGCGCGCGTCGAGGCGGTCGATGTAGCGGACTTCTACCGACGAGGTGTCGGGCTCGATGCCGTCGATGGTGGCGTCGAGACTTGTGGAGCGCTGGGTTGCCGTGACGTAGGTCGCGGCGAACGTGAGCATGGCGGCGATGGCGAGCTTAACGGCGAGTGCGGGGTCGGGGGTGCCCACCAGAATGTCGGTGATGATAGCGCCAGCAAGGATGCCCAGGTAGTTGGCCGCGCTGCCCCAGCAGATGGCGGGGATGGCGTCGGCGGCGCTGCGCGTGGCAACGGCGCACAGGGCAAACCATGTGAGCAGGTAGAAGCACATGTAGCCCGCAAGAAGGGTTGACTGGGCGAGGGTTTCGCAGCGCCCGTCACCGATGAGCACGAGGGAGAATCCGCCCACCACGAGGCAGAGCGACAGCAGCAGGAGCAAGTCTGCCTTTGGGCGAGCCTTCGAGCGCAGCGCCCATAGCGCCACGACGAGCAGGATCGCTGCCGTAAGGGCAAAGGGGGTCGCCTGTCCGGAGGGCTGCGCGATGTTCACGGCCAGGCCGTAGGCAAAGCTGAAAACGATGATGTACACGTAGAAGCAGTGGCCCAATGGCAGGAATGCCGCTGGGTGGGAGACCTCGCGGTCGGTGGGTGCGCCGACGCTTGCCAGACGAGAGAAAAACGGCGTGGTGACCGGTAGGACCATGGCGATGACGGCGATTGAAGCCATAGCGTCCACAAATGAGATGAATGCGTTGTTGCCTATCTCACCGATGACATGCGCCAGGGGCATGGCCACGGCGGCGCCGCCGGCCAGGCACACGCACACCCGCTGCAGGCTCAGCGAGGAGCAGGCGAGAAGGAGCAGCACCGTTGTCCAGGTGGTTGCGACGCTTGTCGCGCAGCTTCCCAGAACAAGGAGCGCCTGCACATCGAGAGCGCCCGAAGCGATGCTCAGGGTGTGTCCGACGAGCCCAAGAACGGCGGCAGACACACTCAACGCCACCGGGCGTATGCCTTGTGAACGGTATCGAGCGACAAACATGAGGATGATGAATGCGGCGATGCCTGCCATGCAGGACAGGTCGCGAACCATCTTTATTTGCGCGATGTCAAAAGCCGCAGCAGTCTGTGGCCCCGCGGTTCCATTGAAGAAAAGAACCGAGGCGAACGTCAAAGTGCAGGCGACAAAGCAGCGCAAAAACGCCCACCTCTGCGGTATAGGAGTGTTGAATGTGTGCTGCTTGCCCATTGTGTCGTTCCCACCTTGTGCGCGTTTACCGTCTGTCCTTGCAATGCCGCCAGGGTAGGGTGATTTCCAAAAATAGCCACGTACCTGGTGCGTTAAAAGCCTACACCTGCGGGGTGGGGCATGGCAAGGCTGGTGTTTGCATACTGGAAAACGTCCAACGCCCCGGACGAGCACCGCCCGGGACACACCAGTGAGAAAGGTACGCACTCATGGATCGTCGTAGTTTCGTTACTGGCTCCGCCCTTAGCGCCTTCGGCCTTGCAAGCGCCGGCATGTTCGCCGGTGCCGCCATGGCTGATCAGACCGCTGCTGCCCCCGTGGCCGCCGGCACTGCCGAGAACACCGTTGCCCAGGCCGGTTCCAATCCCGCATGGCTTGGCGAGGAGCCCGAGATTGACGCCGCCGACATCGTCGCCACGTACCAGTGCGACATCCTTATCGTGGGTGGTGCCGGCAACGGCGGCCTGGCAGCTGCCGCCACGGCAAGCGACCTCGGCCTCAACTTCATCGCCGTTGACCGCGCTCAGTCCGTCACGGAGAGCCGCGAGTACCTCGGCGCCATCAACAGCACCTACTCCACGCAGGTCCGCGAGATGGACGGCATGCAGATGCTGAACGAGATCAGCCGCTACGCCTCCGGCAAGTGCGACCGCGACCTCATCAAGCTCTGGATTGATAACTCCGCCGAGGTCGTGGACTGGATCGACCCCATGCTCACCGCCGCTGGCAAGTTCTGCTCTGTTGCCGATCCCGGCGAGCATGCCACGGGCGGCACCGAGTACGTCCTGCCCGTGTGCGAGCACAGCTGGATCGTGCCTTATCAGCCCCCGACGCGCAACGACGTGCTCCTCGAGCGCATCCAGGCCCAGGGCGACGATATCTGGTTCGGATATGAGCTCGTGCGTCTCGTGCACGCAGACGGCAAGGTGACCGGCGGCATCTTCAAGTGCGAGGACGGTTACGTCGAGATCGATGCTCCCTACGTTGTGCTCGCCACGGGCGGCTATCCCGCGAACCCCGTGATGATGCAGGCCCTGCAGCCCGACGCATGCCGCGTCATCACCGCTGCCAGCTACAACGCGTTCTGCGACGGCTCGGGCATCAAGTGCGGCCTGTGGGCCGGTGCCTCCAAGCAGGCCGACCCCACGCCCATGCTGTTCGACCGCGGCGCTGTGCCTGCTGGCGTTGTCGCCGGTTATCAGGGCGAGGGCGCTGACGCGACGCTGCCCGGCAAGATCTTCCAGCTCAACATCGGCAGCCAGCCCTTCCTCAAGGTCAACCGCGACGGCAAGCGCTTCGCCAACGAGTCCACGCCCTACGACAACATGCTGTTTGCGACCTCCATGCAGCCCGGCGGCGTGTTCTGCCAGGTCATGGACGCCAACGCGCCTGAGGACATCAAGCGCTTCATGATGATCGGCTGCGCTTCCTACACCCGCAATATGATGGAGCAGGGCATGCCGCTCGAGGACTTCATCGCCATGGACGGCGGCGCTGAGGTGTTCGTGAAGGCCGACACGCTCGAGGAGCTCGCCGAGAAGCTGGGCTTCGAGGGCGACGCCAAGGACACCTTCCTGGCCACGTGCGACCACTACAACACCCTGTTCGACGCCCAGAAGGACGACGAGTACGGCAAGGAGGACTACCGTCTTTCCGAGCTGCGCACTCCTCCGTTCTACGGCTGCTGGTATGGCGCCTCGCTGCTCACCACGCTCGACGGCCTCAACATCAACGCCAAGATGCAGGTTCTCGCCGCCGACCGTACGCCTGTCGAGGGCCTCTACGCCATCGGTGACTGCTCGGGCAGCTTCTTCGACACGAACTACCCCGAGTACTTCCCCGGCATTGCCGCAGGTCGTACCGTGACTGAGGGCCGTCAGCTCATGATGCAGATCTCCTCCGACCCGGCCTTCGCGCCCACCGAGAAGACCGCCGTCAAGCCCTCCGGCGAGGTCGACCTGTCCAGCATCGCCGACGGCACCTACACCGGCACGGGCAAGGGCATGGGCGGCGACATCAACGTGACCATCGAGGTCTCCGGCGGCCACATCACCGTGACCGACATCTCGCCCAACAACGAGACCCAGGGCATCGGCGGCTACGAGGCCATCGAGGACGGCACCTACGCCCAGCAGGTCGAGGCCGCCCAGAGCGCCCAGATCGACGGCGTGGCCGGCGCCACCGTCACCAGCAAGGCCATCGAGGCGGCAGTCCGCTCCGCCCTCAAGCAGGCCGCGAAGTAAGACGGGCTCTGCCTGAGCACGTAACATATGCGCTGCAGGGGGTCCCGGCTTGGCCGGGGCCCCTTTTGCGTTTGTGGAGGGTTTTGCGCCCGCCTGGGCCTCGCGTAGGTCCACCGACTTCGGATTAACATACATTTGACCGGTCGAGATGTATGTTAAATCAACAAAAGACCAGTTGAGCGATTTTTCGTTTTGCTGAAATGTATGTTGTTGCACGAGCGAGGCGGCCACCGAGCAAGCGAAGCCGCTCCCAGTCGCCCTTAAACCGCCGTTCCCCTGCTCTCTGCCGCCGTCCAATTGACGTCGCTGGCTACGAGGTCAATAAGCTCCTGCTGGCTGTGAACGCCCAGCTTTGCATATACGTTGCGCGCATGGAACTTCACGGTGTTGTGTTTGATGGAGAGCTTTTCCTCTACGCGCTGCGAGTTGTTGCCGCGCGCAAGCAGCGCCATGACGTCGCGCTCGCGTGGCGTGAGCGCGTAGCGTGCCGCCAGGTTTTCCACGTGCGCCTCGAGAGTGTCCACGTCCCGAACAATTACCTCTGGGGCGTCGGGGGCTATGCCCTCGATGGTCTCGTCGAAGCTGAACGTACGGCGCGTGACGACGACGTAGAGCATAAACGCCACGAGCACGACAATGATAGCAATCTGTGCTGCCGCGTTGGATGCCCCCGTGCCTGCGCCTGTTGCCATTGCCAGGAGCGCTCCGAGATCTATTCCTATATAGCTTACTGCCAATCCCCAGGAAATGGTGGGGAGGGCGTCGATGACGTTGCGTTTCGCGGCGGAGCACAGGGCGAACCACGTGAGCAGCTCGAAGCAGGCCGAACCCGTTACAAGCAGGGCCGAAGCAACCGAAGAGAGCGCTCCCGTTTCGGAAAGCGCTGCCAAGTAGCCGGTGAGTACGAGGGAGAACGGCAGGAGGAACAGCGTGTCAAGGCGGGGGTGGCGTCGGGAAAAGACCACGAACGCGCATACGGCCAGCAGCCCTAGCATGGACATCAGATTCTGCGTTGAGGCGCTTCCTCCGTCCATGAAGCGAAAACCGTATCCGTAGGCAAAGTTGAACGCGAATATATACAGGAACATATGGCTGCGCATGGGGAGGAAAGACGTGGGGTGCGCGACCTCCTGGTCTGCAGGATTGCCGGCCTGTGCGAGGCGTTCGAAGAATGAGCGGGTGAGAGGAAGGCATAGTGCCAGACTCGCGATTGTGCTCAGAGAGTCGACGAGACCGAGGAGGCCGACCGGACAGAACGGCATGACGAGTCTCGAGAGAAGGATGCCGAGACAGTTACCTGCGGCAATTGTCAGACAGGCGTTTGCGAGGCTCAAGTTGGAACACGCTACAATCCACAGGGCGCATACCCAGGCTTGTCCAACGCCTTTTGCGCAGAGTCCCAATGCAATCAGGATAGGGGAGCGGGAGGGAAGGCCTATCATGCTCGCAATGCACCCGAGGACAACGAAGAGACCCGCAGCGACGCTGAAAGACGCTGAGCGAACGAGGCAGGGATTTTTCTTTGCGAGCGCAAGAAGACCGAGCAGCGCAAGGGCCGATGCGAGCGTGGCCCAGTCGCGAACGGCGTAGACATAGACGGAGTACGTGGCGTTCAGGGTACCGTTGAAGGCCATGGTTGAGAACATCTGAAGAGCAGAAGCCACAAGGCAGCATGCCGCGACCCTTCGAGGTAATGTTTCTGTCCTGTCTGAGTGGTCGCCCGCTTTGTTGCTGGCGACTTTCTCTTTGCCCATCCTGTCCCCCTCTGTCGCCCGAAGCCCCCGGCGGTGTTGCGGACCCTGCCAGAGGGTCCGCCCTGCACATACATAGTATGCCCGTGTCTCACAGTTTTTGTTGCCTGGCAGCCCCGGATTATTGGTTCACAAATAGAGAAATCGCACCATATCCTCTTGTTTTTTGTCTCCACCCCTCCGGGGTGGGAGGCCAATTTGCGCCCTGATGTGCCGCCCCGCACTGCGGGGGTGGAGCCTTTCATGTGCGATGGGCCTACATTTCCGCATTGTCCACGGGAGGGGTGCGGCGCAAGACGCATTAAGAGAGCCGCGCCCCCTGAGAGAGGAGATAAAGCATGAACCGTCGTACGTTTGTAAAGGGTGCCTCCCTGGGTACCGCTGGCATGGTCGCCGCTGGCGCTTTGTCCGGCATTGCTCTTGCCGTTGAGGAGCCGGCCGCTCCCGCATCTGACGCCGCCCTTTCCGCCAACCCTTCGTGGCTTGGCGAGGAGCCTGTCATCGACGCTGCCGACATCGTGGCGACTTACGACTGCGACATCCTGATTTGCGGTGCCGGCTGCGCTGGTATCGCCGCTGCCGCAACGGCCAGCGAGCTGGGCCTGAACTTCATCTGCTGCGACAAGGCTCAGAACGTCCCCGAGACGCGTGAGTACTTTGGTGCCGTCAACACGACGGCAAGCCTTGCCACGGGCAACGAGGTCGATCCGCTCAAGCTTCAGAACGAGCTCGTCCGCTACTCCAGTGGCAAGGCCAACCGCGACCTCATCCGCCAGTGGATTGATTGCTCCGCTGAGACGTTTGACTGGGTCAACCCGATTCTCGAGGCGGCCAATAAGCCGTGCGTCGTCGATACCCCGCAGGGCCAGGGCGCTGGCGGCACGGACTTCTACGAGCCGTTCGTGCAGCACATGTGGCAGCCTTCCTACGTTCCGCCCACGCGCAACGACCTGCTGTATCAGAAGATGCAGGGCGAAGGCAACGACGTCTGGTTCGGCTACGAGCTCGTGCGCCTCGTGCACGAGGGCGGCAAGGTGACCGGCGGCGTCTTCAAGTGCGAGGACGGCTATGTGCAGATCAACGCGGCCTACACGGTGCTTGCCTGCGGCGGTTACCCGGCCAATCCCGAGATGATGGAGGCTCTGCAGTCCGACGCCGTGCGTGTCACGACCGCCAACAGCTACAACGCGTTCTGCGACGGCTCGGGCATCAAGTGCGCCATGTGGGCCGGTGCCTCCAAGCAGGCCGACCCAACGCCCATGCTGTTCGACCGCGGCGCTGTTGCCCCCGGTGTGAGCGCGGGCTATGTTGAGAAGGACGGCAAGAAGGACTGGCCCGGCAACATCTTCCAATTCAACATGGGCAGCCAGGCATTCATGAAGGTCAACCGCGAGGGTGTGCGCTTCTGCAACGAGTCTGCCCCGTACGACCAGATTTGCTTCGCTCTCGGCAACCAGCCTGGCGGCGTGTTCTGTGAGGTCTTCGACGGCAACGCCGCTGACGACATCCGTCGTTTCGTTTCCACCGGTTGCGCGGCCGGCACGCGCGAGGAGCTCGACGCAGGCTTCGACATCGACGGCATTATCGAGCTCGAGGGTGCCAAGGACGTCGTCATGAAGGCCGACACGCTCGAGGAGCTCGCCGAGAAGCTGGGCTTCGAGGGCGACGCCAAGGACACCTTCCTGGCCACCTGCGAGCGCTATAACGGTTTCTACGACGCGCAGTCTGACGAGGATTACGGCAAGGAGGCGTACCGCCTCTCCGAGCTGCGCACTCCTCCGTTCTATGGTTGCTGGTTCGGTGCCTCGCTGCTCACCACGCTCGACGGCATCGAGATCAACGCCAAGATGCAGGCCCTTGCCGCTGATCGCACTCCCATCGAGGGCCTTTACGCCATCGGCGATAACTCCGGCAGCTTCTTTGCCACGAACTACCCCGAGTACATCGTCGGCGTTGCCTGCGGTCGTTCCGTCACGCAGGGTCGCCAGCTCATGATGCAGATCTCCTCCGACCCGGCCTTCGTGCCCACCGAGAAGACCGCCGTCAAGCCCTCCAGCGACGTCGACCTGTCCAGCATCGCCGACGGCACCTACACCGGCACGGGCAAGGGCATGGGCGGCGACATCAACGTGACCATCGAGGTCTCCGGCGGCCACATCACCGTGACCGACATCTCGCCCAACAACGAGACCCAGGGCATCGGCGGCTACGAGGCCATCGAGGACGGCACCTACGCCCAGCAGGTCGAGGCCGCCCAGAGCGCCCAGATCGACGGCGTGGCCGGCGCCACCGTCACCAGCAAGGCCATCGAGGCGGCAGTCCGCTCCGCCCTCAAGCAGGCCGCGAAGTAAGACGGGCTCTGCCTGAGCACGTAACATATGCGCTGCAGGGGGTCCCGGCTTGGCCGGGGCCCCTTTTGCGTCTGGGGAGGGCTCCGGTTGCCGGAATCTTTTTTGCGTTCCGCACGGGCTTTTCATGTGTGGCGAGGGCACTGGATGGGCCCGCGGGCAACGATTAACATACATTTGACCGGTCGAGATGTATGTTAAATCAACAAAAGCCCAGTTGAGCGATTTTTCGTTTCGCTGAAATGTATGTTGTTGCACGAGCGAGGAGGTCGCCTGGGCCAGCCAGGTCGCCCTCAAACCGCCTTCCCCCGCTTTTTGGGGGGTGACGTAATCAGGCAAGTGAGTCATACTCGTACTGTCGTGCATGCCTGGGTTGGGGCCCAGGCTGCGTACGTGACGTGCGGCTCGTCAAAGGGGGCGGGCTGCCAAACAACCGAAAGGGGATTACCATGGAGTTCAAGTTTTCCCAGCCTGAGGGCGCTATGAGCCGTCGTCAGTTCGCCATCGGCGCTGCCGCTGCTTCGGCACTCGCCGCTGCCGGCCTCGCTGCTCCCGCCCTGGCCGACGAGGGCCCCGACGCCATCACGGGCGCTTCGCAGGTCGTGGATGAGAGCCTGCAGCTCACGCAGGATGAGATGCGCACCCTCATTCTCGATTACTTGCGCGGCTGGCCGCTGACCACCGATGAGGCCGGCAACACGGTCTATTCCTACCGTGAGATGTACTCCATCGCCACGTGCTACAAGGATCAGCCTGGCCTCTCCCAGGTCGAGTTCATCATTGACCCCAACACGATGAAGCTCCTTGCTTCCTGCGAGAAGGGCACTGAGAAGTGCGAGCACATCAAGTACAACCCCAACGTTGTGCTGTACTGGTATCACCAGATTCCTGAGGCCGATTACGTGGCCGGTGCTAATGACTACTTCAACTCCTATGGCGTGCAGATCAAGGGCACTGCTCGCGCTCTGACCCTTGAGGATGAGGGCGCTGCCGAGTTCGCGAGCGCCTACATGGCCACCATGCGCGGTGCCGAGGCTTGGGGTGCCACCTCTGAGGAGGATAAGCAGGCAACGATTGAGATGTTGTTCCAGTACAACGATTGGATTGAGATCACGCCTTCTGAGTATGTGATTAACTCGCTGAATTGGCGTTACAACACTGAGGACTCCAAGCGTCCCGAGTGGTACGACCCGGAGAGCCCCTACTTCGGCAAGTCCGTGCGTCAGGAGTACTGGCTCTAAAGGTTCTGTCGACTTCTTAGGGTCATAAGGCACCGGGACCCGCGTGGAATGGGTGCGTGCGCTGAGGCGCGCGGCCCCCACGCGGCCCGGTGCTTTTTTGTGCGCTGGGCAGGCGCGGCCCTACGTCAGGCTTTCCCTCTCGAGCCACTTGCCACGCTTGAGGCGCACGAGGAAGAGAGCGCCGCGCACGCAGAGCTCCACGAGCATGGCGACCCACACGCCTGCCAGGCCCATCGTGGGTACGAGCAGCAGAGAGAGCGTGATACGCACGCCCCACATAGTGGCGATGTTGAGGAGCGTCGGCACGAGTGTGTCACCGGCTCCGCGCAGGGCGCCCATGACGACGATGGCCGCCGCGAAGAGCGGTTCGGCGAAAAGCTCGATGCGCAGTACCGAGCAGCCCAGCTCTTGCACCGCCATATCGGGCGTGAAGACCGCGAACACAAAAGGCGCAAGCACGTACATGAGTGCGCCCGTGCAGGTCATGATGATCATGCCGCCTGCAACGCACAGGTTTGCCATGCGCCGCGCCAGGTCGCGACGATGCGCGCCGAATGCCTGGCCCACGAGCGTCGTGGCCGCGGCTGCCACGCCGAAGCCGGGCATGTAGCAGATGCCCTCTGCTGTGATTGCAAGCGAGTGGGCGGCGACGGCCACCGTGCCGAGCGGGGCCACGATGCCCACCGAGACAACCTGTGCGCTGTTGAGCACCACGCGCTCCAGGCAGATGGGGAATGCAATCTTGCCGGCCGTCTTGAGGCAGCGGGAGCCAAGCCGCCACGTCTCCGGGATATGCTTGGCGGCCGAATCGCCAGCCCCAGCCTCAACCAAGCGCGCGTGCGTATGAGGACCGAACAGTGCGAGTTTCTCCGACCGTACGCACGTGGCCCAGAGCAAAAGCGCACAGGTCACGACCTCTGCCGCCGCCGTTCCTATTGCCGCGCCCGTGACGCCCAAGTCCGCGCCGGGCACCAGGAGTTGCAGGCCGAAGAGGCTTATCTGCCTGTTGGGGAAGATGAGGAAGAAGTTAAACACCACGTCGAGAAGGCACATGAGCATGCTGAGAGCGCTGGGCGTGCGTGTGTCGCCGGCGCATTGCAGCGCGCCCACGCACAGGCGCATGAGAAGGGCGGCTGGCAAGGCCAGTGAGAAAATGAGGAAGTAGCTTGCCGCATCACCCGCAACGTCGGGCTCGCCGCCGAGCCAATAGGGGAGATGCCCACTCAGGGCGGCGCCCGCTCCTCCCAGAACGAGGCTGAACGCGGCTAGCACCACGAGTGCCTGACGCAGCACGTTGCGCGCCTCGGCATTGCGGCCAGCGCCAATGAACTGGGCAATCTGTACAGTGAAACCAACGGAGAGGCCCATGCAGATGCCGCCTATGAGCCACGTGGAGCTTGCGACCAGGCCGATTGCGGCCGACGCCTGGGCGCCGAGGCTGCCCACCATGGCGGTATCGATGTATTCCATGGCGGTGTTGCACACCTCGGCCATGATAGTAGGCACGGACAGCGTGGCCACAAGTTTGGCAAGCTCGCGCGTGTTGGGTTTCTCCGCTGCGAGTATGCGCTCCATCTCCTGCGACTGGTCCACCGCCGTTTGCCTCTCTCCCTTTGCATTCCGTGGCGCAATGTGCGATAACGCCACATGCATAATGCCATGTATGTAGTTAGCTGAAAAGACTAACGCATATGCGGAAACTAAAAGAGGAGGGCGTTTCATGTCTGCAAACTATGCAAACCGCCTTGAGAAGGTGCGTCTCAACCTTGATGAGCTGGGCCTTTCCCAGATGCTCGTGAGCGACCCCATGAGCATCTGCTGGCTTACGGGCTTCTATGTCGATCCCGGCGAGCGGTTCCACGGGCTCGTTCTGCGGGCCGATCATGAGCCGGTGCTCGTGGTGAACGACCTGTTTCCCACGCCTGCCGACCTTGCAGTGACCACAAAGGGCTATCGCGACGAGGATGACCCGCTCGCGCTCGTCGGCGGCCTTACCGACCATGCGGCCCCCTTGGGCTGCGACAAGGACCTTGCTGCCCGTTTCCTGCTGCCCCTGCGCGACGCGGGCGCTGCCAGCGGGTTCGTGTTGGGTTCGGCCGCCGTCGACCATGCGCGTGCGATCAAGGATGCCGAGGAGCAGGAGCTCATGCGTCGGGCCAGTGCCACCAACGACAAGGCTATGGCGATTCTGCGCGGCATGGTGCACGAGGGTGCAACCGAGCGCTCCATCGCCGACTCCCTGCTCGACGTCTACCGCAGCCTGGGCGCCCAGGGCCACTCCTTCTCGCCCATCGTGAGCTACGGTGCGCATGCCGCCGACCCGCACCATTCCCCCGACGACACGCCGCTCGGCCCACGCGACGTGGTGCTGTTTGACGTGGGATGCGTGCAGGACGGCTATTGCTCCGACATGACGCGCACGTTCTTCTTCCGCGACGTGACCGACGAGGAGCGCCTTGTGTACGAGACGGTGCGCCAGGCCAACGAGGTCGCCGCCGCCCTTGTGCGCCCCGGCGTGCTGTTCTGCGATGTGGACAAGGCCGCCCGCGACGTCATTGAGCAGGCCGGATACGGCAAGTACTTCACGCATCGCCTGGGCCATCAGATCGGTATGTGCGACCACGAGCCCGGCGACGTGGGTCCCGTGCACCGCGAGCCCATGGAGGTGGGTGTGTGCCACTCCATCGAGCCCGGCATCTACCTGCCCGGCAAGTTCGGCGTGCGCATCGAGGACCTCTGCATTGTCCAAGAGGACGGCGGCGAGATCATCAACCACTACTCTCACGAGCTCGATGTGATCGCGTAGGCGAGCAGCCTGCTGGAAAACAAACGCCCCCGGCCGCGTCTCGAAACACAGGACCGACCGGGGGCGTTTTTTTTGCTAACTACCTGCTAAATCTATGCGATATAAAACACGCAGGGCTCAGTGCCAGCTTCAGGCTGCCAGGGCTCGGCGCCTGCGGCCACGAGCTTGGCGACCTCGGAGTCCGGGTCGTTCAGGTCGCCGAAGATGCGGGCGTTGGCGGGGCAGGCTGCCACACAGAAAGGCTCCTGGCCCTTGCTCGAGCGCTCCTTGCAGAAGGTGCACTTGGTGGAGGTGGACGTCTCCTCATTGATGACGGGGGCGCCGTAGGGGCAGGCGTTCACGCAGGAGCCGCAACCGATGCAGACCTCGGGATCGGGGCTCACGATGCCCGTCTCGGGATCCTTGGCCATGGCACCGGTGGGGCAAGCTGCCACGCATGCCGGGTTGTCGCAATGGTTGCACAGCGTGGGGCGGAACTTAAGCACCGGGGCGGGGAAGGTGCCCGTGGGCTGGTACACCTCGTTGCCGTCGAAGCTCACCACGTGCGACCAGAGCACATCGCTGGGCAGTTCGTGGGAAACGTTGCAGCTCACGGCACACGTCTGGCATCCCACGCACACGGTTGTGTCGATTACCATGCCGAATCGCTTGTTGTCGGCCATCTTTCATTCCTCCTTGGGTCTTCTCGACGGGTCCGGTTTACTCAGCGTCCATGCCGCAAGCCTCGGCGGCAAGAGTGGACGCAGTCTTCTCGGCGACCTCGTCGGCGCTGCCGTCCTCGGCCTTCTCCACCTGCACGAGCACGTCGTAGAAGGCGGCGTTGGTCTCGCTGTAAGCTTCCTCGGCGTCGCACATCGTGAAGTGCGTCAGGTTCTGGTAGCAGGAGTTCTTGAGCGTATAGTCCGGCGTCCAGCCGCTTTGCGTGGCCACGGTGCCAGGGATGATGCCCTCGGTCAGGAACACGCGCACACGGAACTCACCACGGTCGTTGTACACGCGCACAATATCGTTGTGCTCAAGGCCGCGCTCGGCTGCGTCGACGGGGTTCATCTGCAGCAGAGGCTCGGACTGTACGTTGACAAGGGCGGGGGCCAGCATATGCTGGGTGTGGACGTTCAGGCGGTCGTGGTACTGGATGAAGACGAGCGGGTACTTCTCGGCCAGCTCGCCAGTGCGCGGGTCCTCGCAGGGAGGCAGCCACGTGGGGACTTCCTCGTCGAACTCGGCCATGCTCTCGGTGTAGAACTCGAACTTGCCGGTGGGAGTCTTGTAGCCCTCGCCGTTTTCGTAGACGATGGCCGGGTCGTACATGGCGTCGGAGCGACCGTAGATGCCCTGCTCAACGACGTCGCGGTCCCAGTCGAAGTCATCCCAGGCGGGGTGGTCGGTCGTCACGAACTCGCGGACCCACTCCTCGTCGGTCTTGTCCCAGTACTGCTCGACGCCGGTGCGCTGGGCGAGCATGGTCATGATCTCGGTGTCGGACTTGCTTTCGCCGAGCGGGGCGATGGAGGGCTGGTTGAACATGACCCACGGGCTGCGGTTGATGATGTCCCAGTGCTCCCAGTAAGTCGTGGCGGGCAGCACGATGTCAGAATACTTGGCCGTCCAGGTCCACCAGGGGTCCACCGTCACGATGAAGTCCATGCCAGGGATGACGCTGTTCACGATGCGGTTGGAGTCCGGGCTCATGTTGATGAAGTTGGAGTTTGCGAACCACATGAACTTGAGGGGCATGGGGTCGGCCTGCTCGGCGGCGCTGTAGAGAACCGAGGTCGAGAGCGTGTTGGCCTGGTTGCCCGTGTTCGCCCAGCCGTCGAAGTTGAAGACGGGACCCGTGTAGTCGGCAACCGGGCGCGTGGTGGCCGTACCGCCAGCGTGGCTTGCGCCACCGCCGGGCACACCGATGTAGCCGGCGACCATGGCGAGCGTTGCCACGGCGCGGAAGGGGGCGTAGGAGTGATAGACGCGCTGCATGCCCTGGCCCATGCGGATGCCAGCAGGCTGAGCGTCGGCGTACTCCTGCGCCAGGCGCGTGACGGTGTCGGCGTCGATGCCGCAGATCTGGGCGGTGTACTCGGGCGTGTAGGGGGCAACGGCGTCCACAAGGTGGTCGTAGGCGGTGCGGCAGGCCACGCCTTCGACCTCGAAGGAGCCCGAAAGAGCAGGGGTCACAGTGCCGGCCTTGATGTCAGCCGCGGAAGGAGCGACGACAGCTGCGCCAGCAGTCTCGTCCCACACGAGGTAGTTGCCTTCGGCGTCACGCAGGTACTGCTTGGTGTCCTCGTCGATGAGGTACGGTGCGCTGCTCTCAGAGACGAGCTTGTCGGTTGCCTGGCGGTCGTTGGAGATGATCCAGTTCATCATGCCCAGGGCCAGCGCGGGGTCGGTCTGCGGGTTGATGGCGATCCACTCATCGGCCATGGCGGCCGTGGAGCTTTGGCGCGGGTCGATGACGATAACCTTGCAGCCGGCCTTCTTGGCGGCCACGTAGTCGCGCAGCTCGGAGGTGTGGGTGTCGGCGACGTTGCGGCCCCACACGATGAGCAGCTTGGAGTTGAGGTAGTCACGCGAGTCGTGCGCGCCGCGGCCGGAGCCGAAGCACATGGTCATGCCCATGGTGGCGCCGCGGTCGCCCATGATGCCCTCGATGTCCCACGTCGTGGCGCCGATGCAGGCGGCATAGCGCGTGGAAGCCTCCCAGCTCATCTTGCCCAGGTCGCCCGTGAACGAGTAGAACGAGGCCTGCGTGGGGTCCTCGGCGATGATGGGGTTGAGCTTCTCGGCGATGAGGTCCATGGCCTCGTCCCAGCTGATGCGTTCAAATTCGCCCGAGCCGCGCTCGCCGACGCGCTTCATGGGCCACATGACGCGGGCCTGTTCGTCCTGGACGCGCTGAATGTAGCTCATCGAGCGCAAGCAGGCGTTGGCATAACCCGGGCGTCCAGGCATGTCGCCGGGCTCAACGCGCACGAGCTTGCCGTCGCGCACGGTGCCCTGCAGGTGACAACGGCTCGTGCAGTTGACGGTGCACACGGCGTGCACGCTCTTCTCACCCGCAGCCTCGTCGGGGGCCACTTCGCCCTGCGATGCGAACGCGCACTGAGGCGCGACGCTCGGGCCGAAGCCCATTGCGGAAGTGACGGTGATGGCGCCGACTCCCTTGATGAACGTGCGGCGCGTGAGCTTGCCGTCGCGCGTGAAGTACTCGGGCGCGGAGCTTGCGGCCTGCATCTGCTTACCCATGGTTTCCTTCCTCTCCCTTGCGGCTTCGCCCTCGATGCTCCTGCATTCAGGGGCATTCGGGCGTTTGACGTAGGGGAGCGTAGTGCGGCAGCGAATGGGTTTCCGCCCAGCGAAGTGTGGTGCGCCGACGCTTGGGAGCGGCCGCGCAAAAGGTGTGTGCCCACTCTTTTTGGCCTGTCCTCACAAAAATGTGAGGTGTCTGGTTGCGGTTGGCTTCAAAGTGAGAGGAGAACGAAGGGGGAGAGGGGAAGACGTGCGCAAGTCGATTTCAAAGCTGGGGGCAGCCGATGGGCGCATGAACTATGCGCTCCTTATGGGCGCGACATTCGCCTTCTACGCATTCAACAACGTTGAGACCTCGGCTATGCCGTCATATGTCATGGAGCTGGGCGGATCGGCGTTTATTGCCTCTGCTCAGACGAGCTTGTTTATTGTGGCTGCCGTCATCTTGCGTTTTGCATTTGGGCCAATGTCAGATCGTCGCGGTCCGCGTTTCATGATGATAGTGGGCGCGTTGGGTTTCACCTTGCCCTGCGTCTTGCTTCCCTTTTGTACCGAGCTATGGCAGATGCTGAGTCTGCGGGCGATCCAAGCTGTGGGCCTGGCCGCGTTTCATCCGTGCGTCTCTCTTGCGGTGAGCTGCATTTCGCAGCCGGGGATGCTGGGAACACGCATGGGGAGCCTCCGGTTTGTTTCGACTCTGTCCCTTATGGTGGGGCCTGCTCTATTGTTCCCGCTCATTGATCGGGCTGGTTACCGTGTCTTTTTCGGCGTGTTGTGCTTGGTGGGGTTTGTCGGATTGGTCCTGCTTGGCGTGTTTGACGACGGCCGGCCGGCTGGTGATGCTGCGGATGATAGCTCGCGGCGGTGCAAAGCCTGGGATGGTGCTGGTCCAGTCAGCCTGGCGCATCGATTCGCTCCTTTGCTTGCGTACCCTTTTGTGTGTGCTTTTGGGTATGGGGCAATGCTCAATTTTGGAAAGATGCTGGTAACTGATGTAATGCCGGCTTTGAATGACGGGCTTGTCTTCACGTTTGTGAGCGTGGGAGGTTTGATTGGAAGCCTTTCGTGTGGGCGACTTGTCGATAGGATGGGCGCGCGCGGAACCGTTGCGGGTGCTCTTGCTTTTGCGGGGATTGGGTTGCTTGTTCTGGGGGTCGCTCGGGACGTGGTGCCATTTGCGTTGGGAGGGGTCGCCTTTGGTGCGGGATATTTTGGCGCTACTACCGCGCTAACTGCAGCGCTAGCTGCCAAACCGGACGATGGGTGCAGGGGCAGCGCGCTTTCGTTGCAACAAAGCTGCCTAGACGTGGGCCTTGCGGCGGGAAGTTTGTTGGCTGGCGCGATTGTGCAGGCAACGTCTTCGGCTGCATTCGCGTTCTGGTCCATGGCGTTTGTCATTGTGTTGAGTGTTCCCCTTTGGCTTGGCGTGTGCCGCAAGGAGGCGTAGGTCGAGAAACTGCGCCTGTGGTATCCTTCTTGCGATGGAAGGCCTGCACGTGTCGTGCGGTGCCGGTTGTGTCGTGGGGAGGACCGTACTGCATGGAGACAGCAAGCTTGTTCGTTCGACCGCGTCCCGTGCTGTCGCAGGCCATCGAGGCGTGCATCCGTGACGGTTCGATTCAGAGCACACTCATGCACCTTAAGTCGGGCGACATGCTGTTCCGCAGTGGCGACAATGTCCGCCGGACGTTTTACATTTCGCGCGGCCTGGTGAAGCTTTACTCAGAAAATGGCACGGGCGACACCAAGACGGTCTTTCTTCATAAGGCGGGGACTCTCATTGGATTTCAGACGCTCCAGCAGACCGATGATGATGTATACCCGAGCATTCTCAACGCCCAGGCAACTGCTGCCTGCGACATTTATGCGCTCAATGCCGCCCAATTCAAGCAGTTCCTCATACAACACGGCGAGATAGGCTACGAGATGTCGTGCTACCTGTTTGACATGATGTCCTCGCAGACGCGAGAGAATGTGAACGGTTCCATCTACTCGGTTCTTGAGCGATTCGCGGCGCTTCTTCTGGCAATTGCCCGCGAGCTTAACCTTCCGCAGGCTCCGGCAATGGTTCCGTTCGCCAATGCAGAGCTTGCCGCCATGCTTGGCGTGCACCCCAACTCCGTGACGAATGCCATTACCTCGCTGCGCAAAGCCGAGTGTGTCGAACGCCAGCATGGGTGCCTTCTTATCACCGACTACAAGAAACTCAAGCAAGTCGCCGGCGACCTCGTGGGACGATAAAGCGAATATGGGGTATGCTTGCTAGGTTTTGTCCGTGGCTGGGCCGCAGTGGGCGGCTTGGTAGATGAGGGGAGACCCATGAGCAACAAGGGCAAGAAGGTCAAGGTTCACTACACTGGCACGCTTGACGACGGCACGAAGTTCGACAGCTCGCGCGACCGCAACGAGCCTATCGAGTTCACGTGCATGGCCGGCCAGATGATTCCCGGTTTCGACAAGGCCGTCGAGGACATGCAGGTCGGCGAGGTGCGCGATGTGCACCTCGAGCCCAAGGACGCTTATGGCGAGTCCAACCCTGCCATGATGATGCATGCCAAGGTGGGCCAGAAGCTCTATGTCTTTATGGGCAACCGCCCTGTGCCTGTGACGATCAAGTCCGCTGAGAACGGCGAGGTCGTGCTCGACGCCAACCACGAGCTGGCTGGCCAAGCGCTCAACTTCAACATCGAGCTCGTTGAGGTCGAGGACTAAAACACGCTGGTAGATTGTGCTGCCAAGAGTCGGTCCGTGTGCAGTAAGGCGCGGGCCGGCTCTTTTGTTTGTGCTTGCATGCTGTGGCGGCCTCTCACCCGGTGCATGGCGGCAAATGGTGCCTGGCTGGGCGAAATGATGGTTGTTTGAGGTGACTGAGCGCTGATGGCCTTCAATACCGGGAGGCTACGTGCGCGATTGACGGCCTGTCGAGGCAAAGCGTGCTGGTGGACTTGCGAAGAACAAGTATCCTGACGCTTACAAATAGGTAAACCGTATGATACTCTTGCCTCTGGATAGTTATGACTGACTTACTTACGGAGGCCTCCATGCAAGCCGAGACTGCCGATATGAGCCTTGACACCGTGGCCCCCAAGCGCAGGCGCCTGACGCAGATTCCTATCGTGCGGCATCTCCTTGTTGTGCTTGGCTTTTTCTTTGCTGCCCTTGGAGGTATTGGCGTGATTCTGCCAATCTTGCCTACGACGCCGTTCCTCCTGCTTGCGGCCGCATGCTTCGCCAACGGGTCTGAGCGCTTTCACGGCTGGTTCTGCTCCACGAAGCTTTATAAGAACCATCTTGAGTCGTTCGTGCAGCATCGCAGCATGCCTATGAAGACCAAGCTCTGCATTTGCATTCCCGTTTCCACCATGCTCATCGTTCTTGCCGTCGTGACGCCCGTGCTGCCCATGCGTATCTTTCTTGCGGTGCTCATCGCGGTGAAGTGGTGGTGTTTCATGGTTTGGATCAAGACCGATCCTGCGGCGTAGGGGCGAGGGTTGCGTTCCTGTCACGTTCGATTTCAGAGGGTCTTCGGTTCTTTCGTGGCGCGGCGTGCTATGCTTCATCCCTTGCACCTGCACGTTCTGGTTTGATCCCCCGGAGGAGCCCGCCCCATGTCCGCACGCTTTTCTCTCGACAGCTTGCCTACGTCTGTCTATAAGATTCTCATTGTCATAGCTACGGCCATCTGGGGTGTTTCGTTTGTCTTTATGAAGGACGTGGTGAGCGTCCTGCCGCCTGCGTGGCTGCTGGGCATTCGGTTTACGTGCGCGGGCATCATCTTGCTGCTGATCCTGCGCAAGCGCGTGGCCGCCGGCTTCAACCTGCGCTTTTTGGGAATGGGCGTTTTGCTTGGCGTGCTCGATTTCAGTGCCTTCCTTACGCAGACGATTGGCCTGCAGCACACCACTCCCGGTATCAACGCGTTCCTTACGGCCACCTATTGCGTGATCGTGCCGTTTATCTGGTGGCTTGTGGCGCGCCGTCGTCCCACGGTGTTCAATATCGGCGCCGCGCTGCTTGCGGTGGGCGGCATCTGGCTCGTGTCGGTGAGCTCGTCGGGCGAGGGCCTTACCATGGGCTTCGGCGAGGCGATGACACTGGTGGGCGCCTTCGCCTTTGCTGCCCACATTGTCGCCGTGTCCAAGTGCGCCCGGTATGCCGACGCCCTCGCGCTCACCGCGATGCAGTTCATCTCCGAGGGCTTGCTTGGTCTGGTGAGCGGTGCCCTCACGGCGCCCGCGCCCGAGCTTTCGGTTTTCACGCCGAACATCATCGCCCAGATGACGTTTCTCATTCTGCTTGCTTCAATCTTTTGCTTCGGTGCGCAGAACCTGGCGCTTGCTCACGTGCCTCCGGCGCAGGCTTCGCTGTTGCTGAGCCTCGAGTCGGTCTTTGGCGTGCTGTTCTCTGTCATCATGACCGGCGAGCAGGTGACTTTGCGACTCCTCTTTGGCTTCGTCCTCATCTTCGCCGCTATCACGGTGAGCGAGGTGCTTCCTATCAAGAAGAAGGAAGCGCCTGGCGAGGCTGCAGGGGAATAGAAGCAGGCGCGGCGGTCTATTGCTTGCAAGGCGCGTTCGCTCGGCTACATCGCTGGTCAGGACGCCGCTCAGCAGGGGCTTTGGGAGTAAAACTAAGGCTCAACTAGAGAGTTGCAGTAGATAGAAGCAAGGATAAAGCCCCCGGTGTCGCAAGACGACGCCGGGGGCTTTTGGCGTGGGTGGGGGGCGGATGGCTTTAGTGAGCGGGCGCGGGTTCCTGCGGCTGCTTCTGTGGGGGCAGAGCTCCTTAAGGTCTGTATGGCAGCATGTCTTGCAGCGAGTTTTTACTAATCCCGTTTCATTTGCCATCACGTTTCCTCACGGCGTCAAGAAATGCCAGAAGAGCGGGATTGGTGTCTCCCAGTCGATACAGGATGTATCGTGTGGTGATGGTGGGGTCGCTGCATGGGATAAGGACGAGATTCGGATTCTGAAGGTAATAGGCCTCCGGTGTGGACGCGGCGCTTTTCCACGACAATAAAAACCTCGTTTGCCCCCAGTCTCATAAGACCGAGATTCTCAACCCCTTCAAGTTCATGTGGCCGGGATTTCATCGTGAAGCCACGTGCCTCGAAAAGTTTGGCAATGTCCGGTTGGCATCTGCCGAATTCAGGGTTGAGGGGAAAGACAAAGCCACAATCGGCGAGGTCGGACAGTCTAAGGCTCGGTTTCTGAGCGAGAGGATTGCTCTTCGGCAGGGCGAAGAAAATGCGCTCTTGGCAGCTCGGAAGTTCGCATATGCCAAATCCATCCGATTCGCCGACGGGGCAAACTGCCTGTTGATCGGTGGTGCAAGCAACGATTCCCGCATCCACTGTTCCACGCAATACTGCCTCGCCCATTGTGTCGCCGGGGTGAAGCGATTCCCTCACTACGCTGAAACCAGGATGTAGGCGCTGTACCTCGTCAACAACGTCCGCAAGAAAGGCCTGGACAAGAGGGGATTTGCGATAGCGCTCGATAACGAGCGTCGCCTGGGGCCCGTTGCCGATTGAGCGCATGCGACGGGCAAGATTGTCTTCAAGTGCCAGCAATTCGGAGGCGCTGCCCAAGAGCTCGCTGCCGCCGTATGTGAGTCTCAGGGAACTCGCGTTGCGGTCAACCAGGGTGCATCCCAACTGATGCTCGAGCTCGGCTATATGTCGGCTTAGCGTGGGCTGTGAAATATTGAGCGCCCGCGCCGCGGCGGTAAAATTGAGATAGCCAGCAAACGTAACAAATTCCCGCAGATATCCGGTATCCATCCTGTCTTGCAGCCCCCTTGGCTCCGTTGTCAGGGCGAATGATAACAAATTGCTTGTTGCTTGCTATGCGTAATGTGAATAGCTTTCCTTCACCTATGCTGGCGAATCTCTCGTGGTTTGCATTTGGGAGATGCGGGCGTACGGGTATACCATGTATGCGCGCGGCAAAGGGGTGCCGTGCGAACTTGCCGGGAGGGCGCGGATGGGTGCCCTCGTGAACAGGGAAGGGGAATTCAATATGGAGACGATTTCGCGCAGGGGTCTGCTCAAGGGCGGCGCCGCTTTGACGGCTGGCACGCTGGTTGTTGGTGGCGCGACGCTCGCTCTCGCCGATGAGACGAAGCCTGCATATGAGTACGCAAAGTTCCTTTCCGAGGCACCTGCCAACCAGATTGAGACCGAAGTGCTTGTTATTGGCGGTGGCGGTGCTGGTGTCTGTGCCGCACTTGCCGCTTCTGAACAGGGCGCGAAGGTCGTTCTGTGCGAGAAGTCCGGCGTGCTCGGTGGCGCTACCATTATGAGCAGCGGCAAGATTCCCGCAGTTGGCACGGCGCAGCAGGAAGAGGTTCTTGCTGAAAATGATGAGATTGACAGCATTGGTGCTTGCGTTATGGACATCATGCGTCCGAGTAACTACAGCGTTCGCCCCGATCTTGTCTACACCGTAGTGGAAAACTCCAAGGACATGATTGAGTGGACCGAAAGCTACGGTGTCACATGGACGGTTGATGCGGGCCTGTATTATGGACAGACGGCGCATCGTATGCATACGGCTGATGGCGCGGGCGCCGGTCTCACCACGGCGCTCATCGATGCCATGGAGGCTGATGAGAACATTACCGTTAAGACCGATTGCGAGATCAAGGGCCTGCTTTTGGATGATTCCGGTGCTGTGGCCGGTGCGTATGGCGTGGATGCCGATGGCTCCGACGTGGCATTTGTTGCAAATAATACTGTGCTTGCGACCAGCGGCTTTGGCAACAACGACGAGATGATTGCCAAGTACTGCCCCGAGGCGTCTGCTGCCTATCGCATGGTAGCCCCCGGTGCTACGGGCGAGGGCATCAAGTGGGGAGCCGAGCTGGGCGCTTCTCTTGAGAAAATGGGTGCGTACCAGGGATATGCTTGGCATGGCGCCGACGACGACACGGTGCTGGGTCAGGACCTTGCCAACAACGGCGGCATTGCCATCAACGCCGAGGGCAACCGTTTCATGAACGAATACGGCGGCTATTCCGAGCTTACGCCGCATATTCTTGCCCAGACTGATCACATCTGCTACCTGTGCTTTACTGACGAGCAAGCTTCCAAGAGCACTAAGTTCGAGGCGTTCAAGGAGGCAGGCATCGTATACGAGGGCGCTGACGAGGCTGAGCTTGCGGCTGCCATTGGTGTCGATGCCGACAAGTTGGCATGGGCATTTGCAGACTACCGCAAGGGCATCGAGCGTGGCGAGGACCGTTTCAACCGCACGCATTTGCCGGCCGGTTTCGAAGGCCCGTTCTATGCAATCAAGGTGACTGGCGAGATTCGTCATACCCAGGGTGGCGTGAAGACGGACGTTGCGGGTCACGTGCTCAAGGAAGACGGTTCGCTCATTGACGGCCTCTATGCGGCTGGCGGTTGCACGGAGGGCTTCTCCTCGGGAGCCGGTGCGGCGTACATGAGCGGAAACGGCCTCATTCAGGCTCTCGTGTACGGCAAGCTTGCGGGTATTGGCGCAGCGACCGAAAAGCGCGGAGAGGCTCAGCTCGTCACCTGGGAGAAGACCGAGAAGGACGCGTATATCTAAGATAGAGAAGCGTCTGAAAAGGTAAGTTGGAGATTCGAGCATGGCCCCGTTGCGTCGATGGCGCAACGGGGCCTGCCCTTAACCCTCTATCATGTGCTCGCATGCGTGCCAGATGGCATGCGCGGCGGGGTTGTCATGCGGGAGCTCCAAAAGGGACCGCTCCTGGCGATCGAAACTGGCGAGCTCTGCATCTGCGGGAATGGTTCCAATGAGACGAGGGGCTACATCGGCGCGCAGCGACGCAACGTTGCCATTGGGTTCTTGGCGATTGAGCAGCATGAGGATTTGATTTCGCTTTACGAGGTCGTGCTCTCCAGCCATGTCCCAGATGGTCTCAATGGTGCGGCTGGCACGGGCAGAGCCATCGCTTACGGCAACGAGGTAATCAAGTGAGGCCACAACCTGGCGATTAATCTGCTCCAATCCGGCCTCACCGTCGATGAGGACGGTGTCAAACTCGCGTACGAGCAACTCAAGGGCATCGCGCAACAGGTCGTTGACCGAGCAATAGCATCCCAAGTCATGACTTCGCCCCATGGCGATGAAGGCAAAGTCATCAGTTTCTACCATGCTTTGTGCCACGAGATAGTCGAGCTTGCTGGCAATTTCGCGTTCTGCCTGCGCCGATCCCGATGTGGCTGCCGCAAGCAATTCGTCGCGCACGCTGGCAATCGTACGTTCGGGTTGGATGCCCAAGGCAAGTGCTAGGCCGAGTGCCGGGTCGGCATCGATGACAAGCAATCGCCCCGTGTCAGGGCGATGCAGCAGCGCGTGTGTCATGAGTGCGCAAACCGCCGTCTTGCCCACTCCGCCTTTGCCGCACACAGCTATGACGCGATGACCCGGATGGCTTACCGCCGTATAGCGTTCGTGTACATGAGGTTCTCCATTAGGCATGATGTGGCAGTGAATGCCTGCATGACCCCAGTACATCCTCGACTCAAGCATCAGCCCCGTCCTTTCTGTCGGTGCGTTCGCCCACCAATCGCCGCATCCGTTGGATTTTGCGCACTTGGTCACAGACTTCTTTATCGCCACAGCTACCGCAATGTCCACCGCTGGGACAGTCGATGTCGAGTCCTTTACCCATCCACGTATCATGTCTTAGGCCGTGCGATGTATCCTTCCAGGTATTTCGCAGGTTGCACAGCTGATCGACATCAGTTTTGGACGAGGTGACAAAGACAATTTCGACGCGGTTTGCTTTTGGTTGTCGCGCTTTAACGAGTGCGACAAGAGCGCCTCCAAGCTGGACGAATGAAAACCTCCGAGCAAAGAGTTCACGGCTGATGCGCGTCCATAGCTCACCGGCTCCGCCGCGTACGAGATAACCGTCTATCCAGTCTTTTGCATCCTGGCAGTCTTCAATACCCTGGTGGTCTTCACCGGTGAGGTCTGCGCCAGCTACGAGAATAACTTGGGCAAATGGGTGCACGTAATCTTGTGTGAGCTCAGGAATGTCTGGCCCAACAACTGTTACGCATCCATCGTGCACAAGTTTCTCATCGCTCGTTGAGAGCGTGAGCGCACACGACCCTTCCAGCGTCCCTCCCAGCTCCACTGCACAGCGACTTTTAAGGACTATACCGTGGTTGGCGTGTTCGCCTATTGCAAACGGGAGCGAATCCGCAGGAGGCGCCTGAAGGACGCGCGCATTTTCAGCTGAGTCAATCCTGCCAACGGCCTGCCGTACTTGTTCGATTAACCCATCAAAGGCATGGATGGACGAACATGCCCGTTCGCGCGCCTCGGTGATGATACGCTCAGCTTGTGTTACGACGTTTGGGTCGGCCGATGTGTCGGTCTGCTCGACAACGTGTTCGAGTGCTCCGGGTTCTGCGATTTCCAACGCGTTCCCTCCCTATATCCTTGGGTCGGGCGAGTACGTTGTGGTCCTCGCTAGGTCTTCGGGATTCGTTTCGGCGATGTGGCCCAGTTCAAACGTGCTTGCCCCCGACGCATTTCCCAGTGCGCCATCTGCTGCGTATAGGGCTGCGCCTAGGGCCCCGTTGATTTGCGGGTCACAGGGCAGGGATTGGATTTCGCAGTTTAACATCTGGCCAAGCGCACGACGCAGGCCAGGATTTTTAGCGCAGCCGCCAGTGAGAACGACCTCCTCTTGCAGGCCAACGCGGCTCACCATTGCTACGAGCCTGCGCGCGATGGACTCATGAATGCCCCCGGCAATGTCATCGCGGCAGATTCCCTTGTTGATGCACGAAATGACTTCGCTTTCGGCAAACACCGAGCATGTTGAGGAAATCTGAGCAGGGTTTGTGCTGCGCAATGACATTTCTCCAAGCTCTGCAATGCTTACGCGCAGTACGCGAGCCATCATCTCAAAGAAGCGACCTGTGCCAGCAGCACATTTGTCGTTCATGGTGAAGTCGACTACCTTGCCCTTGCCTGACAGAGCGATGGCCTTTACATCCTGACCGCCTACATCCACGATGGTTCGCGTTGAGGGGCGCAGGAAGTGGGCGCCGCGAGCATGGCAGGTGATCTCGCTCATGTTGCGCTCGATGATGCCTACATGCTCACGGCCATACCCTGTACAGCACATCCCGGCCACGTCGTTATGCGCAATTCCCAATCGACTCTCTATGCGTTCGACGATTGTAGTGGCTGTTTCGGTGGGGGAGAGGCCCGAAGGCTCGATGGACCATGTGGCAATGTCGGCTCTGGCCCCTTCAATCCTGAGTGCCACCGCTTTGCCCGTAGTGGAGCCCAAATCGCAACCTATAACGTACATGCTGCCCCTCCCCCTTCCGTTCCTGTCTGTCCGATGGCACCCCGCCTGTTAGCTGATTGGCTCCCAGCCCTGAGTTTCAAAGAAGTTGGCGATAATGCGCTTAAGCTCGTCAATGGGCAGGTAGGTGGGGTCGAAGATGTCGCTTGCAAACGTGAGCAACGGCATGTCCATCTCTCGGCAAAGTTGACGCAAGTAGCCGATGTTGCCGCCTTGATCCTTGTGGCCCTTGTGGTTGGGGAAGAACACGCAATCAATCTGGTAGTCGGTGCACATTTTCTTGACATCGAACAGGAACGTGTCCACTGTGCCACGGGCTTGGCGAATCATTGGGACTTCATTGATTGACTTGCGCGCCAGTCCGAAAAGCATGGTCTCGGGCGTTGAGGTGTCAATGGGTGTGTAGGGCGTGCGGCCCGCGAAACTGTTGACCATGACGGCACCGTAGGTTTGCTCGAGCCAGGGGCCGAGCTCTGCCTGAGCCCACGAGCCATTGAGGTCGGCCCACAGGATGCGTACGCGCTCGTCCGGGCAAGCGCCCTTTTTCTGCTCATAGAGAGCCGCTGCTGTTTCGGCCATGTTCTTAAAAAACTCGGTTACTTCGGGGTCTCCGGGCCAGTTAACATGCAGTTCTTGGGTCCAACCCCACTCAGCGGCCTGCAACGAGTGATACACGCAGGGCTTCTGCATGAGCACCTGGTTGCACTCGTCCCAGTAAGCGTAAATCTTGTTCGTCTCTCCGCAGATGCGTCGCAGCTCATCCCAGTCCATTTTGTGGCCGGTATGTTCCTCGAGGAAGTCGATTTCACGACGGAGTTGATCGGCAAAATACTGAATGTCTTCATCGCCGTAGCCGTAGGGCGGGTCGAGACTGATGGTGGGAATGTCCTCCCAGCCCGGCACAGTCTCCCATGCCTCATGCATGAGGCTCTGCGCATCGCAGGGTTCAAGCATGCCAGTGATTACGCTGGGTTTGGGAATGATGCCAGCGCGTGCGCCCCATACGGCAAGTTGGATGAGTGCGCATGAGTCAGAGGGCGTGCCGCTTTCATGCATGCGTTCGATAGTGTCGAAGAAGGGTCTCGTTGGGATGATGAGGTCAACGGGACAAAAGTGGGTGAGGTCCATGGCCGCATATATCTCACATGCGTTCCCATACCACTCGCTTACGAGCGGCTCGTCGTTCTCGACGGTGTCGATGAGGCGGTTTACGTGTTTGAGGGCCAAAGCAAAGTTGTCATGATCGAGCTTGGCGATGCCGTCCACCTTTGCGGCTTCCTCTGTTGCGGCCACGCCTCCGGCAAATACTTGTTGGTACTGATAGAAGCGCTCGGGTGCTTGTGCCATGGTTATCGCCCTCCTTCAGTGAGAGTCTCAACGAATGCCTGTACACGCGTGCGCGTTTGTCCAGCGTTGGTAAAGATGTATTCGGTGTCGAGGTCAAGACAGGCAAGGCCTTTTCGCTCGACTTCAGTGTCGAACATGAGGCGCTCGTAACTCCACAAGTCGCACTTGGGAATGTGCACTTGGATGAAGCCATCGGCATGGGCTTTAGCGGCGATGCCTTCAAGATAGTTCCATCGTTCGGCGCGCGTTCCGTGCAGACGCGGCTCGGGTGGACGTCCTTGCAGGTAGGCATAGGCGAGATTGTGGAGTAAATCGCCATCGGTTGCCACCTGCATATCCTCAGACCGCCTGCCGAAGCCGCCGAGCGAGTCGGCAACCACCACGGCACCCTGGCTTTCGATTGCTTCCATGAACGGCAGGGAATCGATCTCGCCGCCATATATTACAAGGCGCTTTTGTCCAGGTTGCCCCTCCACGCCCTCGCAGGCATCCACAAGTTCGGAAAGCAGCGCCTTGTAGTCTTGGCGTGGCATGCAGGTGCCGGCCATATGTACGGCCAAGGCTTGGGCGCCGGTGATGGGCGGATTGGCACTCTCGGCGCGCAAGTTGTCGAGCTTGAGTTGGAGGGCACGAATTTCGTTGGCAAGACTGATGGCTGCGCGCAGGGCCTCGTCGGTAATTTGGACGCCGAAATGTTCTTCGAGACTGGTTTTGAAGTTTGTCAGTTCGCCTGCAAGATGTGCGACTTGCAGATCGTCACCCTTGCGCTTGGGAAAGCAAACCAGGTGGGCATACGGCGGCTTTAGTACGTCGGCCCAGTTCTCGTAGAGCTTACGAATGTGGTCGCAGGCATTGGTCGCCACGAGGCCGTCTATAAAATCGAAAGTACCGCGCGCCGCCGCATCGTAGAGACAACGTACCTCGCTGCAGTTTACTTGCGTGAAGCGCGCATCGGCCAGCTCGTCGCCCTTGCTTCCCACGGCGCGCAGACGCACGGGTAACAGTCCGGCTGCTAGTATGAGCTCCTCGGCGACTTGGTTGTAAAGTATGCCGACAATCTTTCCTCCTGCATCTTTGTAGTCGCGAAGGCGGTCGTTGAACGGGATTTGACACAACCGTTCGAACTCGTCGCAGATTTGCTGGACGCGTTGCATGTCGCCCATAGCCGATCCTCCCTTGTAAGTCCCCTGTTTGCGGCACAGTCCCACTCTGTCGCCGCCCTATTTCGCCATGTCACCTGGAGCGGTGTCGTGGCTTGAGTTTCAAGATAGGGTTGAAAAGGCATTGTGAACAACTGACATTTTGGCTCGCATGTTCGGTTTTATGCCTCGACCCTGACAGGTCGACCTATTTGTAAGGTTACAAATCGACTCAGTGAGAGCTATGGTCGCAGTGTGTTGCAAGTAGGGCAGCAACATTTCGTTTGGTTCAGATAGATTAGGGGGAAGCATTATGCAGCAGAACATTTCCCGTCGTCAGTTCATGGCTGGTACGGCGGCCGCGGGCGTTGTCGCCGCAGGCATGCCTGGTGTTGCCTTGGCCGATGAGGCTAAGCCTGCCGAGGCTCAGGTTGCCTGGGACGCCAAGCCCGAGAGCGTTGCCGATCAGGTGAGTGCAACTGAGGACCACGAGATTGTTATCGTGGGCGGCGGCAATGCTGGCGTCATCTGCGGTGTCGAGGCGGCCCAGCTTGGAGCCGACGTCATCATCCTCGAGAAGACTGAGGCCAACACCATGTGGGCCGGTGACATTGATGCCTGCGATTCCCAGCTGCAGAAGGATGCGGGCGTTGAGGCTGACAAGGAGTATGTGATTCACGATCTCGTTCGCTATGCCAGTGGCAAGTGCGACGAGAACCTCATTCGCCTGTGGGCCTACAATGCGGGTGCCTTCGTGGACTGGTACCAGGAGCAGATGCAGGCCAAGGGTCTCGATGTTATGGTTGATACTGTGAAGAAGCAGTTCTACCCCGAGAACTTCTACTTCACGAACACCTATCACACCGCTTACAAGCCTCCGCTGGAGGAGACGAAGAACCCTATGGGTTCCGAGGTCGCTATCCCGGCACTGTGTGAGATTTATGCCGAGAACGGCGGCATCATGCAGTACAACACCAAGGTTGTCGAGCTCGTGCAGGGCGACGATGGTGCCGTGACGGGCGTTATTGCCCAGGCGCAGGATGGCTCTTACGTGCAATATAACGCCAGCAAGGGCGTTGTGCTGTGCTGCGGTGGATTCTTGGGCAACAAGGACATGATGGACCAACTCGGTGTTGTGTCGCACAAGTTCTGCTCCAACCATATGGGTGGCGATGGCCGTGACGGCGACGGCATCAAGCTTGCCCACTGGGCTGGTGCTGCAATGGATGACTCCTTCACCGGGTCTCTGCTTATCTTTGACCGTGGGTGCATCACGAGTGGTGGCGACGGCGACCTGGGCGGCCAGGGTGGCCAGAACAATGCCTTCTGGTGGCCCGGTTCGCAGCCGTTCCTCTTTGTTAACCAGAAGGGCCAGCGCTTTTGCAACGAGGATGAGCCCTACGATTTCAAGTTCAATCTTCTGACCATGCAGCCCGGTCACTACGGCTGGCAGGTTTTTGATGCTTCCAGCTGGGACGACGTCGTGAGCTTCGGCACTACGATCTGCAGCCGCGTAGTTGCCAACCCCGATGCAAAGAACTGCCTGCTTTTGGGTCAGTTCTATCCTTGCCGCGATGCTGAGGAGTGGCAGCAGGTCTACATCGATCCCAACGTGGAGAATGGCAACCTTCTCAAGTGCGATACGCTTGAGGAGCTGGCTGACGCCATGGGGATGGATGAGGCTTCTAAGGCCAATTTCCTCGCTACGGTCGAGCGCTACAACCAGATGGCTACCGCTGGTGAGGACATCGACCACGGTAAGGCTCCCTGGCGTCTTTCCAACATTGACGAGCCGCCTTACTACGCCGCCAAGATGGCTGGCTGGGCGCTTTCCACGCTGGGTGGCATCCGTGTGAACGACAAGATGCAGGCTATCAAGCCCGACGGTGAGCCGATTCCTGGTCTGTATATGTGCGGCCTGGATTCCGGCGGTTTCTTCAACGGCAACTATCCGCAGCTCTACGGCGGCCTGTGCATGAGCCACGCCATCAGCTTTGCTTGGCTGGCCGCTAAGTCCATTATGGGGCAGGAGTATCCAGTGCCGGTTGAGAGTTGCCACGCGGCTTACGCAAAATAATACGGGTCTACGGAGCCCGATGTTTTAGTTCGCTTGTTGTTTGTTCCCTGGTGAGAATTAAGCGTGAAAGGGGTCGTCGGCTTACAAGTCGGTGACCCCTTCATAACGTTGTATTGGTTGCGTTTGTCTATGCTTCTGGCCTGTTGTCTGGTTCGAGCAACGGGAGCGCAAATGCGGGCATGGCCGAGGTGAAAATATGGGCCATGAGCTCGGGGGAATCGGCCATATGGCCTTCTACCCAATGTCGTGTCATGTGTTTGGCGCCTGTGACGAAGAATTCGATTTGGAGCGATTCGCTGCGGTTGAGAGGTCGGGCAAGTTTGCGAGTGAGAACTTCCTCGTAGATGTCGTACATTTGCCGTCCACCGTGTTGGACAACCCATGGATAGGATGTTACAAGAAACGAGTTATAGAGAAACTCTTGGTGCTCGCGCATAATGGTGAACTTGCGCAGGTGCGCTTCGAAACAGCTGTATTTCGTGCCTATGAGATAAAGCGTTTGATTCATGAGATGGTCCCAAAACCAGGTGGACACAGCGGGAATGTCCTCGAAGTACTCGTAAAACGTTGTTCGAGAGATGCCTACTTTTTTGCAAACGTCAACTACGCGCACTTTCGTGGGCGAGGTTGTCTTCATGAGTTCGTTTGTGGCGGCAACAATCTTGAGCCTGGTTTCAAGCTGTTTTGACATGCATGTCTCCCTAACGGCCCTGCCGGTGTACAGTCTCCGAACGGATTTCATGCCGGGTGATTATAGCATCGGTCTCATACTTTATCTGGTTGCCATAGGACCATGCCGCCTATGACTCCGGCTATAAATTCAGATCTCGCTTTTTCAAGCCGTGCCCCTCGGCAAAATTTTATCTAGAGTTAGCAAAGTTTTGCCTAAAGTTTGCAAACCTGAAATCCATATCCCCTATAGTGCATCCGTTTCTACAACACCCACACTCAAAGGGGGATTCACGCAATGGATAGAAGGACGTTTGTCAAGACTGCAGCCTGCACCGCACTTGCCGCTGGAGTCGGCAGTCTGCCGGCAAGTTTCGCACTCGCGCAGCAAAACGCCGAGGCTTCATATGACCAGGTGCTCGCGCACATTGACACGGCCTTCTCCGAGAGCATCGCAGATGCCATCTCGGCCCTTGGCGACAACCCCGATGTTGGCAACCGCAGCGCTGGTTCTCCCGCCGAGGCCCAGGTCATCGACTTCATGGCTTCCAAGATGGAGGAAATTGGCCTCACCAACGTCACGAAGGACACCTTCACCTGCGACAGCTGGACGTTTGAGAAGGCTCGCCTCTACCTGTCGGGCAATGCCGGCACCGATGACTTCATCGCGCTGGGCGGTTTTGCTACCTCTATCGATGCCGACATGGAGGAACTTGCCATCGTCGACGGTGGCCAGGGCACCATCGAGGACCTCGAGGGTCTCGATATCACCGGCAAGCTCGTGCTCATCTCCATTGACCAGTACGCCGACTGGTGGATCAACCATCCCGCCTACCAGGCCCATTTGCTCGGCGCCCGTGCCGTCATCGCGTGCAACACGAGCGGTTTTTGCCAGTATGACGACAACACCGTGGGCTCGCAGGATGCCTGTGGCCCGCATGAGGCAGCAGCGCTCTCCATCAGCGTCAACGGCTACAAGGCCGTGCTCGATGCCATTGCGCAGGGCGGCGGCGAGGCGCTTGTGACGCTCGACGCGAAGTCCGTTATCACGCTGGGCGGCCAGAGCGCCAACGTTTGGGGCGACATCCCTGGCGCCAGCGACGAGCTCATCCTCGTGGGTGCTCACATGGACGGTTACTACCACTCCTTCTTCGACGACGCTTTTGGCTGCAGCGTTGCGCTCAGCATGGCAAAGGCTGTCATCGAGAGCGGCTACAAGCCTGCCAAGACGCTGCGCTTTGTCTTCCACGGCGCCGAGGAGTGGGGCAAGACCAACTGCGAGAGCGACTGGGCCGTCGGTTCTTGGAAGATGATCACCGAGCTGCATCCCGAGTGGGCTGAGCAGGCGTTCATGATGCTCAACATCGACGACATGTTCAACCCGGCAGGGGAGGTCAACTACTGGCTGACCTGCCCGTATGAGCTTTTTGACTACACGTGTGGCGTGCTGGATTCCGTGTTTGCTGGCTACCCGCAGTTCAACGTGGTCGTCGACGCACCCTCCGACACCGGAACCGACCAGTTCTGCTACTCGCAGTGTGGCGTGGCGGTCATCGACGCCGCCATGGGTGAGCCCGACGAGTGTTATTACAAGCGCAATCTCTACCACACCAACATGGACAACAAGTGCGTTGGCACCGACCCTGAGGCCTACCAGATGGTGCACGAGGTGTTTACCAAGCTGCTTGTGAGCGTGGATGCGCTCGCTGTGCGCCCCATGTTCTTCGCTCCCGAGTTTGAGGCGCTTGAGGAAGGCTTTGCGCCCGAGGTTGTCTCCAATCCCGAGGAGTTCCTCGAGAACCTTGCGGCTGCGCAGGAAGCGGCTCGCGCGCTCGACGAGCTGACCGAGTCTGCCCAGGTTGCCGACGCTCCTGTCTACAACAAGGCCCTCTTCGGCATCTACCGCGACATTCGCGCTGGTCTCTATGCATGGGACTGGAACGGTAGCGTGGTGTTCCCCTACGAGCAGGCCCAGGGCAACATCGCCACACTTGAAGAGGCCATTGCCGCGCTCGAGGCCGGCGAGGGCGATCGCGCCTACGACGATATCCTCTACCAGGTGGATTACAACTGGTACGCCTACAGCTTCTCTCAGGAGTGCTTCGAGGCACAGCTCGTGCGCGTGCGTGACAACGCCGAGGGTACCTGGGGCGAAGGCCTCATCAAGTGCCCCTGCGAGAACCTCTACGACGTCATCGCCTTCCTGGGCGAGCACTATGGCGAGGAGGGCGTCGACTACTCCGAGGCTATTGCCCGCCTGACCGAAGCTCGTACCAACCAGCAGATGAACCTCGATGAGATCACCGCTGAGATGACGCGTTGCCTTGCTGGCCTCGCCGAGTCGATGACCGAGGCAGTCGCCGCGAACGCGTAAGAAGTGCTGCTGTGGCGTGGGGACCCACCCAGTCCCCGGCATTCAATAGAACGACCGACAAAAAGAGCGGTGCGGGACGTGCGGCCATTGGTCGCCGAATCCCGCACCGCCCGAATGTTTTCCTGGGGGGCACAAGGGCCGCGTGCGGGCGGTCGGGTCGCCCAAAGGGCTGACAAACATACGCCTCTTCATCAAGAAATGAATATGGGTAGGCCCTTTAGAGCCTGCCTTGAACAGTGATAGGCTTAAGGCCGCGGCGTCTTGATAGTTTCCTTCAGGGCGATGAAAGCGACAGTGGTGGCTCCGCCTGCCGTGTCGAGTGTGTCAAGTTCTTTGAGGTCGTGCCAACGATGCCCATGGAGGCTTGCGGCTCCGCTCACCGTGTCGAGCCCGTCGATTTCTTCCTGTGTTCGAACAGCTAACGAACTGCTTTAGCTCGCCCTTTATGGATTGCAGTCCTTGCAAGGGACGTAGCCTTGTGCGATGAGTTCGTCGCGGGTCTGGTCGCTGTCCATGCGATTCTTGGCCTTGATCTTTGGCACAGACGAGCAGCTGGGGTAATGGAACTTGCCCGCTTTCTTGTTGACCACGTAGGTCACGGTCGAGGGCGTGTCGGTTTGGCTGTCAACGGATTGGTCGTCGGTGCTTGCGGTAGAAATGGCGGGAAGAGCTGCGGCGTCTGCTGCGGTCGGCATACTCAAGCCGGTCGCTGCAGCTCCCGCCGCTGCCGACGCGTTCCGGCTGTCTGCCGCTGTCGACCCTGTGCCCAATCCGCTGTCCGTTGCCGCCTCATCTGCCCAGTTGTCGCCGGTCGCATAATCGATGGCAACGCCGGGCTGGATGTTGCGCAGGAACACGTTGAGCGACACGCCTTGCCCGCCGTCTTCCATGGACAGGGCCTCGATCTGCACGCCGCGCGCCACCAGTTCGTCGCCTTCGAAGACCGGGGTCACGCGGTAGAGTACATGGTTGCCGGTCTGCTCGATGTAGTTGAGCACCATAGCCTCGATGGGCTCCATGACATCGGCATTGAAGTGACGCGTGCCCGTGATGAGGTTGCACTCATTGGCGTTTTGGCCCGACAGGCAGTGGGCGATCAGATGGCTGCGGTTGTAGAGGGACTCGTCCTCGATGAAGTCATAGAAATTTTGAACCCAGCCGCTCGGGTGCACCTCGCTTATGTCGCCGCGCGCGTCGGTCGAAAGCGTCTCGGGCCCCAGGCACGCGTATGCGGTGCCACAGCGACCAAGACTGTCAAGCTGGGAGAACGATTGAAAAGCATCGGTCGTGGCGTCATCGACGGTGAACGAGGGGGTGTTGTCATTAATCTCGACGTAATCGCCCTCGTCTGCTGTAGGATTCGCGGCGACGTAGGCGTCAAGCGCAACGAGAAAGTCTGTCCCTGAGACCGTCGAGGCCGATGGAAGGGCGCTCGCGTCCGCCCCTTGGCTCGCAGTTGTGGCCGCCGAGGTCTCATCATCTGCAAATATCCTGGTAGACAGACCGGGCTGTGTGAGCGTGAATGTAAAGAGGACTGCCGCGACCAATATGACAGCAAGGGCTATCATGCCCTTCATGATTGAGTGACTGCCCCTTGCTGACTGTTGTGATTCGTTTTCAGTGACTTTCATATGCATACGCGCTGTCCTTGTCCGAAGTAGGTATCGGGCAACACCTTACCATGTTTGCGTTCATGACCTCGTCTTTTTTGCGCAGTCTCCTTGTGCGTCGCTCAGAGATTTGCAGTGGACGACGGTGGCCTCACCCCATCATGGATGCGCTCACTGTCACTGTTGCGGCCCATCTCATTGCCGCTTGCAATGTCGGCGGCTTCTTGACGCCCCGCTATGCTTGACTGTTTGCGAGGGTTGCGTTAAATCCCCAGCATCGCCTGAAGCTCGTCTCGGGCGTGCACGCCAAGCTTGGTGTAGAGCCGTCGCGCATGGCCACGCACGGTACCTGTCTGGTTCACCCAGGTAGGAAAGGCCCTCATCCTGCTGGTTTGCGGGATGGGGGCCTCGCCAGGTATGGCCACTTGCCATTTCTCGGGGGCGGAACTCCGGCTGATGTCCCAAGTTGGGCCGAGAAAGGACCCAAACTGCCCAAAAGTATGCGTTATAACTTTGAAAGAGGGTTATGGGGCCGTGAGGCTGTTTTAGCGCAACGCATCTAGCTGGGATAATGGCGTCATGGAAATGCGCTCGGTGTTCCATCTGGCAGCATAACGCATACTTTTGGCGTTTTCGGTCATCATGTTGGGGGCGAGGGGCCAGGCCGGCTGGAAATGGGTGCGCGAAGTGCTGCACCCGACCCCTCGGTCTCTCTCATTCGGTCATTACCCCCGTCCACGCTCCTCCACGATGCGGCGCATTTCGTCGAAGAGAAGGCCGCCGTTTTCGCTTTCGGCAAAAGCTCGCTTGCAGAGGGCATAGAAGCGCGTCTCAAGTGGCATGTCGGTGCAGTCAAACGCCCGATATTCCTCGCGGGCGTCGATGCCGTAGCGCGGGACCAGCGTGTGCGGCACAATCCCAAGCATCTGTCCAAACTCGTACGTGAAGTACTCAGTGTGACCTGAAAAGGCCAGCGTGCGCATGGTGATGTGTGCGCCGTGCTGCGCAAATCGCTCATCTACATGGTCGCGTGTCCAGGAACGGTAGATATCGGGTGGGAGCACGAAGGTGGCTCCGTCGAGGTCGGCCGCAGCAATCTGTTCGCGTCCGAATAGTGGGTTTTCTTGCGTCATGAGCAGGTGGATGGGCTCGGTGTCGAGCGCAAAACCGTTGATGTCTTCAGGGATAGGCCGCTCTTCTTCGCTGAGGTAGCTCTTGAAGCCCGCGACAACAATGTCGTTTTCTCCTGCATCAAGCGCCTCGATGCTTGAGCGGGCGCCCGATACTGGAACGACCTCGATGCGCTTGTAGGGGTGTCGTTCCTGGATGGCACGGCGGGCCTTATAGAGGACGGTTTCGAGCCAGGGGAGGTTTGAAGACGCCACATGCACGGTGAGCAGGTTGTCTGCCAGCTCGCGATACTCAACGCGCGTGCTGTCCCAGTGGTCGAGCAGCTCTTTGGCGGTACGCGTGAAGCGCCGGCCTGCCGGAGTGAGTTCGGGACGCGGTTGACGTTGGCTGCTGGCGATGAGCTTGCATTCGAGCTCGGCTTCCAGGCAGCGCATGTGGTCGACGAGTGTGGGGCGCGTCGTGAACAACTTATCGGCTGCAACCGTCCAATTGAGCTCCTCGGAGAATACCAGGAACTCCTTCAAATACTGCGTGTTCATCGCGCATCCCCCCGTTTGCGACGCTGCGACATCCCCTTGCTGTAAAGGAAACTTTACAGCTAAATAGCCTCGGGCGCCACCCCGTATAAAAGACTGTCCAGCTGGCAGAAAAGCCCTGCAGGGCCGCGTTCCCGTAGCGTCGTACCATGTGTCTTGCGTTGTTGTACCAGCAACTTTCCATTTCGAGCAAAGGGGAGATCGTATGGAAACCAAGACCGCTACTTCGCTGAATCGCCGTGACTTCCTGGCCGCCTCGGCCGCCACCGCCGGAGCCGCAGCCGCGCTTGCCGCTGTACCTGGCCTTGCCTGCGCCGATGCCGCGAGCTCTGCCGACGATGAAGCCCGCGCCGTGTTCGAGGCCGCCGCTGCGCCCATTCCGCCCGTTGATGTGCCTGCTAGCTGGGATGAGGAGCGTCAGATCGTCGTCGTGGGTTCGGGTGCTGCCGGCGTGAATGCTTCCATTCGCCTGGCCCAGGCCGGTTACGATGTGCTTATGGTCGAGCGCAGCATTTCGACCGGCGGCAACTCGCAGTGCTCCAGCATGTTCTCCAACTTCGGCGGTCACCGTCTGGCCGAGGAGGCGCAGTGGGCCTACCCGAGCTACCCTTACGACGTCGACAACATCGTCGAGTTCATGCTCAGCTGCCAGCAGATGACGGGTGACCCCGAGCTCATGCGTGCCATGGCGGTCGAGGGCCCCAAGTGCATCGATTGGATGATTGACCACGCCGACGCCAAGTGGGTGGCGAGCAACCCCTCGCCGGCCGGCGCGGGCCTGCTTCAGTGGGACGGCATGAAGACGGAGACCAACGGCATCAATGTCAACTACATCCCGTTGCAGCTTCTCGTGCAGAAGGCCGTCGACGACGGCGCCGAGGTGCGCACGAGCTGCGAGGTCGAGGCTCTCGTGTTCGACGAGAGCGCGGGCGCTGTTGTGGGCGTGAAGGTCAAGCAGGACGATGGCGAGAAGCTTATCCATGCCACGCGCGGTGTCGTTTTGTGCGCCGGCGGCATGGAGGTGAACCGTGCGATGATGGCCAAGTATTCGGCCACCTGCCTCAAGGGCATCGCCAACATCGCCACGCCGCCCAACGGCACGGGCGAGTGCATTCGCATGGGCATGGGCGTGGGCGCCGATCTGGCTGGTTTCGATTCTACGGGCGCCTTTGACGGCGGCGTGTGGTGGCGCGACTACGACGAGTTCGACACCCAGATGGAGTGTCACATCAACAAGGACGGCAACCAGGTGGTTCGCCAGCCGTGGCTGCGCATCAACAAGCTCGGCGAGCGCGTGCCTTACATCTCCACCTCCGGCCGCAGTTTCCCTTACACCACGAACGAGTCACCCAGTTCGGCCGGCCTGTGCGACACCGCCTCCATCGAGATGGCTCAGCCCGACGGCAAGACGTACTGCATCTTCGACTCCAAGTACGAGCAGCTTATGCTTGACAACTACTTCGGTCAGGTCATCTGCCGCAAGGCAACGATTGTTGCCGATGACGACCCCTACATCGACCGCGTGCCGCTTGACCTGCGCGATTGGCGTACCGGCTTCCAGCAGATGGTCGACGCGGGCGTGATCAAGTGCTGCGATACCATCGAGGAGCTTGAGAGCGCGCTCGGCCTTGAAGCTGGCGTTCTGACCGGGGCGGTTGAGAAGTGGAACGCTGCCTGTGAGGCCGGCGAGGACTACGTCGCTTCCTACAAGTATCCCGCCGAGTGGCTGCTCGCCCTCGACGAGCCGCCCTTCTACGCGGCGGCTGTGGGTGGTCACGTGTTCGGTTCCAAGTGCGGCCTGCACGTCACGCCTTCCATGCAGGTTGTGAACACGACTGGCAAAGTCATCCCCGGTCTGTACGCCGCCTGGCACACTGCAGGTGGTTCGGCAGGCGAGGGCAACGCGGCCGGTCAGCCTCTCACGGGTATGTACGCCGACCTCGGCCTGGCGTTTGTCGGCGGCTACATGGCTGCCGGCGGCATTCTCACTGAGGATGGCGTTGTCGAGGGCTAGTGGGCGCTAGGCGCTGAGGGTTGATCGAAAGAAGAGCGGGCCGTCCTCGTGTGAGGGCGACCCGCTCTTCTTGTGCGCTTGGGTATTTCGTGGCTTACCAAACAACATACATTTCAAAATTTTGAAAATCGCGCCAACTGGGCTTTTGATAAATTAACATACATTTCAACTCGCCAAATGTATGTTAATCCTACCTGCCGGTCGCCCGCCCCGCGCACGATCCGCTCCGCGCCGTCGACTACTGCGCGTCGACCTCGGCGAGGGCGGCCTGGGCGGCGTTGGTGCCGGCAAAACGGCCGGAGGTGTAGGCCCAGTTCAGGCCGCAGCCACCTGCGGGGTAGTCGTCGTAGATGAAGCTGCCGCAGCTGACCTCACCGGCAGCGTACAGGTTGGGAATCGGGAAACCGATCTCGCTCATGACCTGCATGTCCTGGTTGACCTCGTAGCCGCCGAAGGTGCCGTGCGTGCAAACGCCCATGGTGAGCACGTAGTAAGGGGCCGTCGTCAGCGGCACGAGCAGCTCGGCCTTCTTGCCGAACTCGGTGTCCTCGCCGGCCTCGCACATGGCGTTGTAGGCGTCGAGCGACTCTTGGAATGCGTCGCCGGGAAGGCCCAGGGCCTCGGCGGCCTCGGCCACGGTGTCTGCCTGGGCAAAGATGCCATCGTCCAGGCCCTTCTGGAACTTCTCGGCAAGCTTCTCGTCAAGCGCGTCGCGGGCGGCCTGGTCGTACACGGCGTAGAAGTGCTGACCGTCGAAGTGGGCAACCTGGTAATAGATGTCGTGGGTCTGGCCCGCCTCGCTCACGAAGCGCTTGCCGTCCTTGTCGAGCCACAGGACGTTCTTGGCGATGAGCTTGGACTGGCCGGTCTGCACGGCGCAGAACAGGATGCCGTTCGTGCCACCATGGCCGATGTAGCGAGCGCCCTTGTCGAGGCCCATCTGCAGGCCCTCGCCGGTGCAGCCCTGGCCGACCTCAGTGTAGACGCCCACGTAGTCGGGCATGTACTTGGCAATCATCTCGTCGTTGCGGCAGAAGCCACCCGTGGCGATGATCGTCTTCTTGGCGGTGAAGGTGAGCTCGTTGCCCTCGGCATCGGTCGCCTTCACACCGGTCACGGCGCCGGACTCGTCCATCACGAGCTCGGTGGCCTGAATGCCAAAGCGCAGATCAGCACCGTTGGAGACGGAGAGATCGGTCACGGCGCTCAGCGCGTCGGCGGCGGTGTTGGCGCAGTTGTGGCCGCGCTCGACGGTGTCCTTGCCCTTGAGCGACACCGTGTCCTTGAAGGGGACCTGCAGGTCGCCCGTGAGCCAGTCGATGGTCTGGCCATAGTTCTCGGCGGCCCACTTCTGGATGTTGTAGGCCAGCTTGTCGCCGTTGCAGCTCAGGAAGTAGTCGAGCAGGGCAGAGGGCTCGTCGTCGATGCCGGCTGCCTTTTGGAGCTCGGTGCCAGCGCCGTAGAAAGTGCCCAGGGCAAGGACGCTCGAACCCATCTGGGAATCGCCCTTCTCGAGCACGATGACGTTTGCGCCCTCCTGGGCGGCCATGGCAGCGGCAGCCATGCCAGATCCGCCTGCGCCGATGACAAGAACGTCGCATTCGGTGCTTGCGGGCTCGCTTGCGGTGTCAGCCAGAGCTGCGCTGGCGTTGCCGGCGATGCCGAGTGCGACTGCGCCGGCTGCGGCAGCTTGGGTGAACTGACGACGAGTGAGGTTGGACGTCGAAACGCTCATAAGTAACTTCCCCTTTCGTGTGCGGCGCCCCTGCGGGCGTCTGTCTTTACGGTGTCTGCCTGCGGGTATGCGATGTGCTTGCTTGGCGTTGACCCCGCGACGTGACAGGCTGAACGATAGGTCGGCGCAGGGCGGGTGAGCGCTCCTCAAACGTGTGAGACCTTTCAACCTCACCCGTATTCGGGTGATTTGTCTTTATACTTTGCGGAGATATAGGCTTCGCGACGCATCTTGGGCATGCATGGCGGAGCCGTTCTGACACGGGGGAGTAAGAAGATGAACGTGAGCACCGGCGAGAGATCTTGGACCGACCGCATCGCTCAGTTGAGCGGCAACGGCGCACTCGCTTGCTTGCTCGGTCTCGCTGCCGTGCGCGTATGGATCCAATGCATCCTTTTCGACTCGTACATACAGGCCGACGACGGCATCTTCACCATCATCAACAACTTCGCCTACGGAGCGGCCATTCTTACGGGCGCATTGGTCGCCCTTCGTCGTCCGCCGGGCGCGCGCATGCAATCACGTTTGGGTTGGATTGCTTTTGTGCTCATGATCGTCGCGCCTCTCGGTCTTTTGGCTATTCCAGGTCAGCTCACGCTGGGTCAAATGGCTGGCGTTGGCCTGGTTGCAGGCGTTGCTGGAGGAATGGGCGCGGGGGTTTGGACTGCCTTGTACGCTCGTCTTGGCGTGCGGCAGATTGTGCTGTTCGGTTTTTCTTCGCTTGCCTTGGGGTCGATTGGCGGGTTTGTGGTGAGCTTTCTGCCGGCCGATCCCTCGCAGGTCGTGTCCATTTTCATGGCGGCCGTGGCGCAGATGTGCTATCGCCATGCCCTGGAGGTGATTGGGCCCTCCGAAAGCCCGGCTGGTGTGGGCCGATACGACCGCCCCTGGTTGCCTGTTGATCCTGAGCCCGTTTATGATCGCGAACCTA
>UQBS01000017.1 GCA_900539345.1 uncultured Coriobacteriaceae bacterium
CGTCCGGGAGGGGCCGCCGGGGGATTTTTGTCGTGTTTCGCCCATGTCGGGCGGCCAGGGAGCGCCTCCGGTGGTGCTCTTTTCGTTGCAGTAATCTATCGCTCGACGGGGTATTCGCCGTTGATGCCGAGCAGGCCGAACAGCTCGTCTTTACCCTGAACGTTGCACTTGCGGTAGATGTGGCTCGTGTGGGCTTTGATGGTGCCGCGGGCCACGAACAGCTGCTCTTCCATCTGGGCGAGCGGCACGCCGCGCACCATGAGCTGGAGCACTTCTTCCTCGCGGTCTGACAGGCCGAAGCGCTTGGAGAGGTCGGACACGCGCATGGAGAGCTGGCCAGGCGAGAACGCGTCCACTTCGTCCTCCACGGTCTCGGCGCGCAGGCTGATGCCCCAACGGGCCGAGAGGTTCTTCTCCTGAAACACGATGATGAGGAACATAATCGTGACGGCAAACATCACGATGGTGTGCACGACAGAGTTCGCGCCGGAAGGCAAAACGCTGCTCGAAAGGGCGTAGGCACCCCAGCCCAGCGCTTCGACCAGGTAACGAATGCCGCGCTCAATGCCGTTGAGCCAGATGGCGTTGAGGCCGAAGCGGTAGGTGATGTTGCTCAAGATGATCATGATGAACATGGAGAGCATGGTGTAGCCGGCGTCATAGCATGCCGCTGCGAGTTGCGGCGCACGTCCGAGCAGGGGCATGACGAGCAACAAGCCGACAATCATAAGCGGGAATGCCACGCGATAGATGGTGTCGAAGTTGAACCAGCGCGAGGTGGAAAGCGAGCCGAAGAACACGAGAAGGCAGGCAAAGCCTGCACCCGCGATGTTGCCCAGCACGATAGGCTGATCGGGTAGGGCGGTGAAGCCGGTTGCAAACGTGCAGGTGGCCATCAGTGCGATGGGCTTCCAAGGAATGTTGTGCGTATGCAGCTTGGTTTGGACTTGGGGCCTGTCATCTTCAGGCAGCGTGAGCACCGCACGGCGTGCCCACCACAGCGAGAGCACCGGCAGCACGACCGACATGGCAACGAGGCCTTCGGGTTTCACGGCCATGAAGAAGCAGCAGAGCATCTCGCCAAAGAAGATGCTGGCCGCATGGTACAAGGCGACGCGCATGGGGTTGAGCGCGCCGTAGAACTCGCACCACACGAGGATGGCTATGCCCAGGCCAACGCCTGCGATGGCGAGACCTGCATATTTAACGAAGACCAGGGCAGGCAAAATGAAAGTCCAGATGGCGCAGGCGATTGACCCTGCAACCATGCCGATGCCCGCGAGTATCAGGATGCGGTCGTTAGACCACAAAGGGACAATCTTGCGCCACCAATATGCGGCCGCGAGGCATGCCAAACCGATGCTTACCTCAAACAGTGCATAGTCAGAAACGTCCATGTCGGGATAGGCGCCGTATCGGAAGAAGATGGAAAGCCAGGCGCGGTAGAGGCCAACGCCCAGAAAGGACACAGGCAGCAACAAGACGCGGCCCAGGAGATTTTTCCATCGTCGCGCTCGTTCTCCCATGGCACTCCCTTCCTGTCTGCGTATGTAGTACTGCGCACGACATATGCCACAGCAAGATACCACCGCATTAGCAATTTTTGAATAGAACCTGCCCTTACCCACTTGCAGGTTTGCATATAGGGTCGCAGTAGGCAAGGTTTAAAAGTTTAAACAGGGGTGAGGGGAGAAAGGTTTAAGACTTTAAACCCCCTCCGAGCTGGTCTTTTGCATTTGGTGGTCATACGGTGGTTTTAGGCGCAGCAAGCCGGAGCCAATTTGGGCCCGACGGCGCCAAACACACCAAGCAGGCGGCTTATAGGGAGAGTCGCCGCAACGAAAGGGGATCGTTATGGCTTTCGGAACCATGGCTCGTGAGGCCTCCCATCTTTCTCGCAGGGGTTTCGTGGCTGGCGCGGGTCTCGCGACTGGCGCACTTGCAGTGGCAGGCACGGGCATGGCGTTTGCCGATGAGGCGGGCGAGGGCGTAGGCCGCGTCGCCGTTGGCGAGGCCATTGGCAAGAACGGCCATATGAACGTTCAGGTTGTCATGGAAGACGACAAGATCGTCCGCATCAACGTTCTCTACTCGCACGAGACGAAGGGCCTCGGCGACGTGGCCATGGAGACCCTGACCGATCTCATCATCGACAACCAGACGCTCAACGTCGACACCATCGCCGGCGCCACACTGTCCAGCGCCGCTTTCCTGCTTGCCGTCGGAGGCGCCCTCGAGGTTCTCGGCGAGGATGTCGCCGCTTGGGAGAAGCGCGACCATGCCGCTCCTGCCGACCCCGAGGGTCTTGCCGACGCGTACGACATCGTCGTCGTGGGTACCGGTGGCGCTGGCTTTGCCGCTGCTATCTCCGCTGCCAACAAGGGCAAGTCCGTCCTGCTGCTCGAGAAGCTCGGCATCTTCGGCGGCTCCACCGCTCTGTCCGGCGGCGAGATGGCCACACCTTGCAACTGGATCCAGGTCAACATGGGCCTCGAGGACAGCCCTGAGCAGCTCGCTGCCGACATGCTGGCCGGCGGCGACAATGTCGGCGATCCCGACCTCGTGAACGTCATCGCCAATGGCGTGTACGACGCGGCCGACTGGCTGACCTACGAGGGCGGCGTTGCCTGGGAGCACAACCTGCTGTTCTTCGGCGGCCACTCCGTCCAGCGCTCCCTGATCCCCAAGGGTCACAAGGGCAATGAGATGACCACCAAGCTCACCGCCCGCGCCGAGACCATCTCCAACCTCACGCTTGTCAAGAACATGAAGGCAGTCGAGCTTGTCATGGGCGACGACGGCGCCGTGGCCGGCATCAAGGCCGAGAACACGGTTAGCGGCACGCAGTATGAGTTTGCGTGCAGCGCTGTGATTATGGCCGCCGGCGGCTTTGGCGCCAACGTCGAGATGCGCGCCGAGGTCAACCCCGACTACGGCTCGCAGTTCAACTCCACCGACTGCGTGGGCGCCCAGGGCGAGGGCACCAAGATGGCTCAAGCTGTGGGTGCCGACACGGTCAACATGGACCTCATCCAGGCCTACCCCATCTGCGACGTTGCTACCGGCGCCCTGCTGTACCTCGATGACATGCGCCTTGACCAGCGCACGGTCATGTTCAACATCGAGGGCCAGCGCTTCGTCGAGGAGCTGGGCCGTCGTGACGTCCTGTCTTCTGCCATTCTCGCTCAGACCGGCGAGTGCGCCTACGAGATCTGGGACCAGGCCGCTGCCGACGAGACCCGTGTCGTCGAGTTCCACTACGACGAGTTCGAGAACCTCAGCTCCCGTGGCCTGTGCGTCAAGGCCGACACCATCGAGGAATGCTGCGAACCCTTTGGCATCGACGCCGACGCCCTCAAGGAGACCCTGGCTCACTGGAACGAGATGGCCGACGCCGGCGAGGACACCGACTTCAACTATCGCGGTAAGCTGTCCCGCATCGACACTCCGCCCTACTACATCATGACCTACAAGCCCGCCGTTCACTACACCATGGGCGGCCTGCACATCAACACTGAGGCTCAGGTTCTCAACGCCGAGGGCAACCCGATCCCTGGTTTGTATGCAGCCGGCGAGAACGCTGGCGGCAAGATGGGCACCAACCGCCTCGGTTCCACCTCGATGTCCGACATCTACGTCTTCGGCCGCATTGCGGGCAACAACGCTGCCGACTACGTGGGCTAAGTACTGAGCGCATAGCCGCGCACAAACGAGCGCCCGCCCGTTCCCTCGTGGGACGAGCGGGCGCATTTGTATGCGAGCAGTTCTGGGCGGGGCCTCGCGGTGATGCGGGCCCGCCCGGGGCTGCGATGGGTTGTGGTGCAGGGGCGATGGATGCCGCGCGGACGAAATGCAAACAAAACGTGCCTCCAGCCTGTGGGGGGGGAGGGCTGGAGGCACGGTGGTGCAGCGTATTGAGTGGGGTTGCGGCGGCCTAGGCCGCGACAGTGCTTAGTACGTCTTGAACATCTCCTGGATCTCGTCGAGGTCGGTGGTGACGGTGAGGGCTAGGCGCAGCAGCACGACGGCCTTCTGAGGAGGCAGGTTGTAGCCCTCGATCATGCCGCCGTCCTCGCCGGACACGAGGCCGTTGTTGATGCGTGAACAGTCAACCACCGGGATGCCCTGACCCACGAGCTCCTCGATCTTTTCGCCCCACAGGCCGGAGTAGGAGCCAGCACCGGCGCCTGCGATGACGATACCCTGGGCGTTCTCGGCGTAGTAGTCGAGCACGCCGGGGTTGGCGTCGATGGTGAAGTAGGCGACGCCCACGGCAGGCAGCGCGTCGAGGCCGTCTATGGAGAACTCGGTGTCCACCGTGTGCTTCTTGGTGGTGGCGTTGTAGAAGTAGGCGTTGTTGTCCTGCATGTAGCCAAGGCAGCCCATGTCGCGCATGCTGAACGCGTCGGTCTTGAAGGTGTTGACCTTCTGCACGTCGCGGCCGCCGTAGATGCCGTCGGAGAAGACGACCATGGCGCCGCGACCGACAGCGTCAGGGTTGGCGGCCAGTGCGATGGTCTGGTAGAGGTTCATGGGGCCGTCGGCCGAGGTGGCGGTGGAGGGGCGCATGGCGCCGGTGATAACGACGGGCTTGTCGGTCTTTACAGCCAGGTTGAGGAAATAGGCCGTCTCCTCGAGCGTGTCGGTGCCATGGGTGACGGCAAAGCCGGAGATGGCGTCGTCGGCAGCAAGCTCGTTGATGGTCTGTGCCATCTGAATCCAGTAGGCATCGGTGATGTCGTCGGAGCCGACGTTGCACACCTGCACGCCGCGGACGTTGGCGATGTCGGTGATGCCGGCGGCGCTGGCCACAAGCGTGCCGACGTCAAGCTGGCCAGCGGAGTAGCCCGTGGTCTTGCCGGCCTCGCCGGTGCCTGCGATGGTGCCGCCCGTGGCGAGCACGACGACGGTGGGAAGGTCGGGGTTCTCGTCATCGGCGATGGTCACCTGCAGCCCGGACTCGGTCTCGACGACGCTGTAGCCGTCGCCTTCGGTCTCAGCGGCGGCCTCTTCGGTCTTGGCCTCCTCGGCAAATGCGGTTCCAGCTGCTGCAAGTGCGATGCCAGCTGCTGCGGTGCTTGCGACGAACGTCCTGCGAGTGGTTTCCATGGGGTCCTCCTGGGGGTCGGTGGTGCTTGGGTGTGTGGAACGAGATGAAGGATAGGGGAGGAACCCTCATGGACCTAGTGCTGTTAAGCAACTGGTAACAGCGGTTAACAATGTGCTTAACCAGGGGAAATGAGATAGAAGCACGGTTTCGCGCGGGTGACGGGGCGATTCGTGGCGGTTTGCGAGGGCGTGTCAGGCATGGGAAGAGAGAGTGCTTGGAGGGAGCTCGCGGTAGTGGCTGTGGAAGGGGCCCGCAGGGTAATGGAGCTAAACGATGGGGTGCAGCCCCTGGTTTGGGGTGCTTGCTTCTGTAACCGCCATCAAGCGGCACCCCCAAAATATAAGCCGCACATGCGCGGGCCCTGGCTCGAGGCACTTACTTCAGTTCCCAGCGGGTGGCATTTCAAAATGCATGTTGTGTATGTGTGGCTAGTTTGGGCCGTTTACTTCAACAGCCCCTCGAGATTGCGGACGAAGCGGGCGCGGTCCTCGTCGGTGAAAGGATCGGGGCCCTTAGTGCGGCCGCCCGCGCGACGGACCTTCTTCTCCTCATGGCGGATGAAGAGCTGCATGTCGATGGTCGCCTTGTCGTAGATGCGTCCGCGCACGCCGATGGCGGCGGCATCTCGGCCCAGCACCATGCTGGCGAGCCCGATGTCCTGCGTCACAACGACGTCGCCGGGCTGCAGGCGCTCCACGATTGCGAAGTCAGCGCTGTCGGCGCCCACGCCAACGGCGAGCGTCTCCACCCAGAACCCCTTGCGGGCATCTTCGGGCGTGCGCGGGTCGTCGCGGCGGATATGCCGCTCGAGGTTCTGTGTCGAGTTGCCGGCAATGACGACAGGCACGTGGCAGCGCCGGGCAACCGCCAGTGCATCGCGCGTGACAGGGCAAGCATCCGCATCAATGAAGAGCATAGTTGGGCGTCCTTTGCTGGAGACGGGGGTGAATCTCTTCAGGAAGCATAAATCAAGATTGTTCGGTTTGCTCGTGCCATGTGTGCGATTCAAAAAGTGTCGTCTTGACTGTGAGCATTGACTCTTCCATCCCCATGATTTCATCCAGGGTTTGCAGGATGGTCGCTGGGGGCTGGTAGAATGAGCGGGCGAACATTCGATTGATGCAGAAAGGCGTGCGGCGCAGATGATAGACGCGGTCATTTTTGATATGGACGGCCTCATGTTTGACAGCGAGTGCGTGTGGAAGACGCTGTGGGAGCCCGCGCTCGCGAAGTATGGGCGCACGGTGCCCGAGGGGCTGCCGGCTGCGGCTTGCGGCACCACGGGCGACGCTACGATTGCCGCCATTCGCAAGTATTGCGGGGAGGACATCGACGCCGAGGGCGTGTTCCACGAGTTCTACCGCATTGCCGCCGAGCGTTTTGCCCGGGGCGTGCCCAAGAAGCCCGGCCTTGACGAGCTGCTTGAATACCTGAAGGGGAAAGGTGTTCCCATGGCGGTGGCCTCTTCGAGCCCCGTGAGCATCATCGAGGGCGACCTGCGTGCCGGCGAGGTCGAGGGGTATTTCGACCATATCGTGTCCGGCCAGTTCGTGGAGCATTCCAAGCCTGCGCCTGACATTTTCCTTGAGGCTGCGCGCCGCCTGGGTAGCGACCCTGCGCGTACGCTTGTGCTTGAAGACAGCTTCGCTGGCGTGAGGGCCGGCGCGGCAGGCGGTTTCGTGACCGTGATGGTTCCCGACCTGCATCAGCCCGCGCCCGAGATCCGCGCCCTGGCCACGCGCGTGTGCGAGAGCCTGCACGAGGTGAGGGCGCTTTTCGAGGCCGGCGAGCTGTAAAGAGAGGGCGTGGGATGGGCCAGCCTGCATCCGGCGGCAGATTTAACATACATCTCAACGGCTGAGATGTATGTTAAATTATCAAAACCCCAGTTGGTGCGATTTTCGTTTTCCTGAAATGTATGTTGTTTCGCGAGCGCTCAGGCCCCACGGCCCCGCCGCGCCCCCAATTCGCGCCCAAAACGCCGAGCGCCGCCGTGCACACGCGTGGCTACGGCGGCGCTCTTCTTTCAGTATACGGCCTACTTGAGCAGTTCGGCAATCGTGATGGTCAGTCCGGGATAGATGCCAACGGGAATGGGTGAGGAGAACGGATAGATGATGGGGGCGAAGCTTTCGTTCTCGAAGTCGTAGACGGTTGTCTTGCTCTTCTCTGGATCGACTACCCAGTATTCGCGTACCCCTGCGTTGGAATAGAGACTTCCCTTGGTGAGGTAGTCCATGCGACGGCTTGAGGGGGAGACCACTTCTGCAATGAAATCAGGAGCGCCGGTGCATCCACGGCTGGTGAGCTTGGACAGGTCGCAGATGACCGAGATGTCAGGCTCGACATACGTGCTGTCATCGGCATTGAGGTTTACCGTGAACGGCGCGGGGTAGACCTCGCATTCCCCGTTGTGACGCTCGATGTATTCGTCAATAACTCTGCTGATGCGCAGGACAATCTTTTGATGCACTCTGTTCGGCGGGGCCATGTCATACAGCTCGCCATCGATGAGCTCGGCACGGACTCCCTCGGGGAGGTTCCAATAATCTTCGGCGGTGAAAGACCTCGGTTTTGACGGCGGCATAGTATCGACCTCCAGCGTTGCTGCGTCGGGTCTCATTGTACTTGATGGATGGTTGTTGGTTGCGACAGACGACTGCCGGGTTTTATGAGGCCCGGCTATGGCTCGCCCAACTCGACCACAATGGCCAACTTTTTTGCTTGCAATACATTTTTCCTGCTCAGACCTCCTTTTTGAACTCGGCCACTCTTGTCGCCTTCACCGCCTTTACTCGCCCACTGTGGCCTGGTCACATTGGGAACCACCGACGCAAGGGACGTCGGACAGATTGCCTGATGGTCGCGAAGGCCGTCGGTAAACGAACATGAAGGTGAAAGGGGAGTTTCATGAAGACCATCTCGCGTAGGAACTTCATCACTGGTGCCGGTGCCGCTCTTGCGGCAAGCAGCATGGCCTCCGTCGCATTCGCCGATGACGCAGCTGCCGAGTTTGACGACAATTACGATGTCGTCGTCGTGGGCTATGGTTTCGCCGGCGGCATGGCGGCCATCTCTGCAGCCGACGCCGGTGCCGAGAAGGTCCTGCTCGTTGACGTTGCACCTGAGGGTCAGGAAGGCGGCAACTCCCGCTTCTGCGCGCAGATTGTGGTGTACGGCCAGGATCGCGACGAGCTTCGCAATTACTATGAAGGTCTTGGTTGGAAGATGAACCAGGACTCCGACGTCCTCGACACGTACGTTGACGGCATCATGGGCGTGCCCGATATCTTCAAGCGCATGGGTGTCGAGGATCCCTGCATCTGGAGCGAGTTTGCCGCAACTGCCGAGGGCGAGGCCGGCACGGGCGGAAACGACGAGACCGATGCTCAGAAGATCAAGCGCTCCTTTGGCGCAATCTGCCCCGAGTATCCCGAGGTCGAGGGCTCTTCCACGGTTGATGCCGTCACGATGCATCCCGCGTATTTCGACGGTGCGTTCTATCCCGTTGTCCAGGAGACTGTCCAGGCCACGGACGCCATCACTGTGTGGCTTGAGTCCCCGGCGACGCACCTTATTCAGGATCCCGAGTCCAAGGCTGTCATCGGTGTTGTTGTTGAGCACGAGGGTCAGGAGCTGCGCATCGGTGCCAAGGGCGTCGTTCTTTCCTGCGGTGGCTTTGAGTGCAACCAGCAGATGATTCAGGATTACCTCGGTTGCGCTCGACTGGCGCCTCTGGGTGGCATGCACAACAACGGCGACGGCATCCGCATGGCGCAGGAGGTCGGCGCCGATCTCTGGCACATGCACAACTACGAGAGCCTGGGCATGTTCGGTGGCAACCAGTTTGAGGTCGAAGACGGCGAGCGTGCCATCCTGATGCTCTCCGCGCGCTTCAGGCCGTCCGTGAAGGGCGCAATGATTTGTGTCGCCGAGGATGGCTCGCGTTTCCTACGTGAGGATCAGATTGATCGCCATGGCCATCTGTTCAGCCATGGTCTGTGGCGTATCCCGAACACGAGCTACCGTCCCTGGGCTGTCTTTGATGAGGCTCAGAAGGCCATCCTTGAAGAGAACGGCCACATGCCGATCAATGTTGATGAGAAGCTTGTAAGCGCTGCTGATGCCACCGAGCTTGCCGGAATCATTGGTGCCGATCCCGAGACGCTCGCCAAGACCATTGAGCGTTTCAACGGTTACGCTGAAAGTGGCGAGGATATCGAGTTTAACCGCGCTCCGGAGTCGATGAGGGCATTCGAGGGCACTCTGTACGCACTGCCCCTGCAGCCCAGCGTGCTCAACACCCAGGGTGGCCCGCGCCGCAATGCGAAGGCCCAGGTCATGGACACCAACGGCGAGCCCATCAAGGGCCTGTTCAGCGCCGGTGAGTGCGGTGGCGTGAACGCCTTCTACTATCAGGGCGGCGGAAACGTTGCCGAGTGCCTCGTGTTCGGCAAGATTGCTGGCGAGAATGCGGCAATGGGCGTTGAGTAAGCGTTAACCAGATTGGCCTACGGGGGGCTGCCGGCATTGAACGGCAGCCCCTTTTTGATATCATCCCTCCAGCTGTTCGGTAAGGGGCCGACAAACGGGGGCATGATATGACGACGGAAAGCGCACGGGGTAAGACGTACACCATCAAAACGCTGCTGAGCGTTTTGGGCATTTCTCGCAATACGTTGCGCTATTACGAGCAGATCGGTGTTATCTCGCCCGTGCGTGATCCCGATTCAAACTATCGCGTGTACACGAATGACGACGTTTTTAGCGTTGCCCAGCTCAACATGCTGAAGAACGCGGGGTTTGAAGTGGCTGACGCCCAGGTTGTCATGGAAAAGACTGAGGACGCCTCGGAGTTCGTCGGCAGGCTTTCGGAGCAAAATATGCGCCAGCAGGCATGGCATGCTGCGGTCCAAGACTCTCTGGAGACGCTTCAGGCTATTTGCGACGATATACATCGGGGACCCGTGCCCCGTCTTTCTGTTGGCCGCCCGGCCCTTGTCTATTTCGATGAATGCGAGACGGGCTATGACAACCATGTGCCTGATCCGGCACAGGATGTGCTCATCCGGAGCATGCCGATAGCGACGTTTGGGTCGATTATCGAGGGGGATTTTTTCTCGGATAGCCTTGACTTGCCAAAATGGGGACGGATTGTGTACGCGTGCGATGCGCCTTTGTTGCCCCAGCTCTCGCTTGCAAGTCGGCCGCCGGTTCAGGTGGGAGGATGCCCTTGCGTGGAAATCTCCTATGCGGCCGATGCGGATAAAATCCCTGGTTTTGACAGAGACGGTAGCACGCGTAAAAAATTGCGGGCGTTTATGAACGAATGTGGGTTTGAGCAGGCAGGAGATGTGTACACCTCCCATGCTCTGCCCATCAAGGGTGTGTTCTATACGCGTGTTCACCTGCCTGTGAGCGCGATTAGCTGGCGAGCGAAGCGCATGCTGGCTAAGTTGGAGCGTGATGCGCTGGCGTGAGGGCCGACGCGGCCGGCGGATTGCGTCTGGCATGGTCGGTGACTTCGCGATCGTCATGGTTCCCGACTTGCACCAGCCCACGCCCGAGATCCGCGCCCTGGCCACGCGCGAGTGCGAGAGTCTGCACGAAGTGAGGGTGCTTTTCGAGGCCGGGGGGCTGTAAGGAGGACATGCGGTGGGTCAGTAGGCGTCCTTCGGTGAATTTAACATACATTCCAGCAGTTGAAATGTATGTTAAATCATCAAAACCCCAGTTGAGCGATTTTTCGTTTTCCTGAAATGTATGTTGTTTCGCGAGCGTTAGGGCCTCGCGGACCCGCCGTGTCCCCAACTCGCGCCCAGAACGCAAAGCGCCGCCGTGCCCACACATGGACGCGGCGGCGCTCTTGGGGGATGTCGGGCTTACATCAAGCTGCCTCGAACTAGAGCAGCGCGCAGCAGCCTTACTTGCCCAGGTACTTGGCTGCGGCCTGAGCGGCGAAGCGGCCGGAGTTGCAGGCCCAGCTGGACTGTGAGCCCGGGGCCTTGTTCACGTCGTAGGCGTCGCCGTACAGGCCGCCCGCGTCGCAACCGGTGGCATAGAGGCCGGGGATGACCTCGCCCTCAGTGTTAATGACCTCACAATCGGTGTCGATCTTGGTGCCGCCCACTGTGCAGTAATAACCGTCGGCAATCTCGGCGATGTAGAACGGGCCCTCCTCGATGGCGTGCATCTTCTCGGGGGCCTTGTTGAAGTCGGGGTCCTCGCCTGCGGCGCAGTAGCTGTTGTACTGGTCGACGACAGCCTTCAGGGCCTCGGGATCAAGCTCGACAGCCTCGGCAAGCTCCTCGATGGTGTCCGCCTTATGGACGGAGTCGAGGGCCTCAACGGCCTCGGTGAACCCAGCCATGGGTTCGCCAGCGGCAACGAAGCTGAAGCAGGTGCCGTACACGCCCTCGTTCTCCCAGGCATCGAGGTCGCCCTTGCAGAAGACGGCGTACGTCTTGTTCTGGTTACGCTGCGCGATGCCGACGCGGGCGAAGTCATTCTCCCACTTGTCCTCGTTGACGAAGCGCTCACACTTCTCGTTAATCCAGAGAACGGGCTGCGTAGAGGCGATGTAGTCGGGCTGTGCCCACGTGGAGCCCACCATGACGGGGCCGCACCACATGACGGTGCCCAGGCCCTCGGCCATGTCTGCGCCTGCCGCGCGTGCCATCTTGATGCCGTCGGCGTCGCGGCCGGTCATGCCCTGGGGAGCCAGCAGTTCGTTGTGGGTCTCGGAGACGGCATACAGGAAGTCCAGGTTGTTGGCATAACCGCCCGTGGCGAGAACAACAGTGGGGGCCTCGACCTTGACGACGGTACCGTCGGCGCGCACGGCGAGCACGCCTGTGACTTTGCCGTCCTCCATGACGAGCTGCTTTGCCGGGCATTCAAACTCGACCTGCACCCCGAGGTTCTCGGCGGCCTTGGCCAGAGACTCCATGAAGCTTACGCCTGGGCCCTTGTCGAGGTTGCGCTTGAAGATGTGCCAAGCCTTGTGGTCGCCATACTGCTGCACGTGATCGAACTCAACGCCAAGGTCTTCAAGCCATTCGACGGTCTCGCCCGTGGTGCCGAAGAACTTCTTGTAAAGGTCGTGGTTGGGCACCCAGTGATGGTAATCCATGCAGTTGTTGATGGCCTCGGCCACGGTCTGGGTCTCGCCGACCTCCTCGGTCCAGTGAGTCTGAACGCCGAAGGAGCCCTCGACGCCAACGAACGAGCCGCCCGTGAAGCTGAACTTCTCGAGCACGATGGGCTCAAGGCCGAGCTGCTTGGCCTGGCAGGCGCACGACATGCCAGCGCCACCTGCGCCGCAAATGGCGATGTCGCAGGTCAGAGTCTCGGTGGGCTCACCAACCTCCTCGAGATCCCACACGCTGTTCGACTCGGCGATGACCTTGGCCTGGGCGGGCTCGGCGGAGAGGTCCGCAGCAGCAAGGCCGACGGCGGCGACACCGGCGGTGGCAGTGACGAACGAACGACGAGACATTGCGTTAGACATACATGCACCTTTCGCTCATGGGGGCGCTTCGAGACGCGTGCCTCTGGAGTGCCCGGCTCCCCTTACAGGCGCCATCCGGCGTCTTCGCTGGGCAGAATAGGGCCCGTAGCCCCGTCCTTTCAAGACGGCTGGACCCAGCCAGAAGTGCACCCCCCGAACTGCAAGTTGTACCTCGCGCGTTGCGATTTGTGGCAGTATATTTGCGTAGCTCTGTAGCGTTGGGGAATGTTCGAGTGCAGTTTGATGGGGCCAAACGGGGGGCACGGGTGAACAGCGAGCAACTAAAGTACTTTGAGCTGACCTATCAGGAGCGCAATTATTCGGCGGCGGCGCGAATGGTGCCCGTTTCGCCGCAGGGGCTTACAAAGGCGATCAGGGCCCTGGAAAAGGAGCTTGGTGTCACGCTTTTTGAGCCCGATTCCAACGGCATGCCGCAACCGACGCCTTATGCCCAGGAGCTGTATGAGTTTACCGAGGTCACGAGCAGCAATTTGCGCCTTATGCGGGAGGCTTTCGACCGCATACGCGGCCAGGAGCTCCACGAGCTACGCCTGGGGTGCTCGCTCGGCGTAATGGGTGCGCTTGGGCCAGATTTTCTCGATGGGTTCCGCGCCATGCGTTCCGATGTTCGCATTTCGTATTGGGAGACGAACGATGCCCTCTGTGACGAGGGGCTTGCGCATGGTGACTATGACCTGGCCCTTGCGGTGCTGCCATGTTTGCCAGAGTTTGAGTCGGCTCCGCTCTACAAATGCCCCCTGTATTTTTGGGTGAACGCTGCCGATCCACTCGCTCACAAGGAATCGCTCGTTCTGGAGGACCTACGGGGCTATGACCTGGCCCTTCCTGGCGAGGGGTTCAAGTGCTTCGACACCCTTCGCCGGCTCAACGAGGAACGCTCGCTTGGTCTGGGACATATTTTCGAGATGAGCGAGATATTCCAGCTCTATGAGTTTGCCGCGCGTGGTCGCGGGGTGGGATTCACCGCCCGTCACCATGTGAACCTATCGGTGTTCGCCCACGACGATTCAGTCGTGGCAGTCCCTCTGGCCGAACTGAGCTGGGGTTTTGGCATCGAGAGGCTTCGAACCCATGCTCTTGACAATGCCGAGCAGGCCTTTTGGAACTGGTGTGTGACATACGCCAAGCGCCTTCCGAGCGACCCGGTGTAGGCTTGCTGCTTGGGATTTGGTCTCGGCGCCGTTACCGAGTTCGAGGGCGTTCGCAGCATCAATACGTCCGACTGGAACACCTACATCCAGGCAAGCGGCGACTTTACTAAGATCACCGAGCGCGTGGAGCGGCTGTCCACGGAGAATGCCGAGCGCTAAACGCTAATGGGCCGAAGCGGTGCGGTGCTCCATTCCATGAGGTACAATACGCGAGCAATTGGCATTTGAAGTCGCGGTTTCGCATCGGGCAAGGCATTGCGGTCGGTTGGCTTTGCCCTGATGACTCATAGAATGGGAGTCGCTCCATGACCCAGGCAGAAGAGATGGCGCGGGCTGCGGGGCTCGAGTTGCGGCGCGAGGAGTGCGGCCTTGTGCTTGTCGGCGACGGCATGGAGCTGTGTGCCGATTTTGCCGCGATGCTGCCACGTATCAGGCCTGATAGGTTGTCGGGCGAGCTGCTCGTGAAGGTCGCACGGATAAAAGGGGAGCCTGCGGCGCGCGTCTTCGATGCGACGGCTGGCCTGGGGGAGGATTCCTTCCTGCTTGCCGCAGCTGGCTTCAACGTCGTCCTTTGCGAGGCGAACCCTGTGATTGCAGCGCTGCTTGAAGACGCGCTTGCCCGCGCTGCCCTTGACGATCGCCTTGCGCCCATTGTGGCACGCATGCATCTGCGCCAGGTAGACAGTGTGGCCGAGCTTGGGCGCATTGCGCAAAGCGCGGAGCCGCATCCGGACGTCGTGTACCTCGACCCCATGTTCCCGGCGCGGCAGAAGTCGGCTGCCGTGAAAAAGAAGTTTCAGCTCCTGCACCATCTCGAGTGCCCCTGCGCAAACGAGGAAGAGCTCATGGCGGCTGCGCTGAGCGTGTGCCCGCGCAAGGTGGTTGTCAAGCGCCCGCCCAAAGCGCCGCATCTGGCAGGCATCAAGCCGAGCCATTCCATCGAAGGCAAGGCCGTGCGTTACGATTGCATCGTGCCCGCGCAGCTCAAGCGGGGGTGAGGGCTGGATTTAAGTTTGGCCCAATCTGAGTGTCGTCAGCCGGCGTGCCATCACGATTGCAATTGCCTTTTGAAGGCCGAGGGATATATGCCTGCCCTTTTTGGCCGAGAGACTAGGCGTCTGTTCAAGCGGGGGTGAGGACCCGAGCTGCCCCGCAGCGCATACTCGCTAGCCCACGTGCTCCCAGTCAATCGCCTGTGCGCCTGCGCCCTCGAGCAGCTCGTTTGCCTGCGAGAACGGGCGCGACCCGAGAAACGCCGGCAATCCTGCGCTCGACCTGCTGGCCGAGAGAGGCGAGGGGTGCGTGGAGGCCAGCACGAACTTGCTGCCGAGCATATCCGCACCCGCGGCTCCTGCATGCAGGCGAGCCTCTTCCACCAGGCCCACGGCGAAGCGCCCCCATGCCAGGAACACGACCGGCTGCCGCAGTGTGAAGCACTTCTCGATCAGGTAATGCGTCAATACCTGCCAGCCCAGCTTGCTGTGGGAGTTGGCGGCGTGCTCCGTCACGGTGAGTGTCGTGTTGAGCAGCAAAACGCCCTGCTCAGCCCACCTGGTAAGGTCGCCGGACTTCGGCGTCTCGCATCCCAGGTCGGCGGCCATCTCCTTATATATGTTGCGTAGGCTCGGCGGGAGCTTCTGGCCCTGCGGAACGGAGAACGAGAGCCCCATGGCTTGACCGGGCTCATGATAGGGGTCCTGCCCGAGGATGACGGCGCGCACGTTGCCGGGCACCGTGTAGGCAAGCGCGTTGAGAATGTCGTCCTGAGCAGGGTAGATGGTTTGCGTGCCGCGCATGGCCGCAATCTCGCCCATGAGGCGATCGCACGTCGCATGCACCTCTTGCGGTGCGCCGTCGAGCCACAGGTTGACGTTGTTCAGGTCCCTCACGGTTATTTCAGCCCTTCTACCAGGTCAATCAAATCTTGTTGAGAATGCACGCCCAGTTTGGCGTAGACGTTGCGCACGTGCGTCTTGGCGGTGGAGCGCGATACGACCATGCGCTCCTGGATGGCCGCCGTGTTGCGCCCGTGGGCGAGCAGCTCGAGCGCTTCGACCTCGCGCGGGGTCAGCGTGTATATGGCAGCCGCTGCTTTGCATGCCTGGGCAAGCACATCTACCTGCTCGGTTTGCTTAACGGGACGCACTGCTTCCACCTCGCGCACGGTCTTGTCAAAGTTGAAGACGTCGGGCGCCAAAACGTTGAAGGCGACGAATGCGAACACAATCATGGCAAGCAGTAGCGCGAAGAGTGCGGGATCGTGTGCGAGCACGTCGTTGGCGAGCAGGCCGAGCTGGGCTCCTGCAACGCTGCCAAGGGAGTTGGCACCGCCTACAAAGAGGGCGACGCCCGTTGCAGCCATGGGGTTTCGGGCGCCGAGGTTGGCGACGATCATAAAGACGAGCATACGCGTGAGATCAGACCCCGCGCGCAGCATCACATTCGATAGCGCAGGCATGCTTGTCAGGGAGTCAATGAGCGGGTTTACCAGCAGGAAGCCCGCAAGCACACATAACATTGCCGCCTTGTAGAGCGCGTCGAGCCCTACGCGGTTGCATGCGAGCAGGGCGCAGGCAACCGCCAGCGCTGGAATGCATGCCAGTACGGTGGTTTGAGGCGTGGCGTTGACGCTTGAGAACGTCATGGCAAAGCCGAAAGAGGCCTTGAGCAGGATGAGCGTCACAAAGAGGGCGTTGCCGACCGGCAAGAACGAGCGCGGGTTCGTGACGCGCAGTTCTGCGATAGGGGCGGCCTGCGCCATGTCGCCCACAAGCATGGAAGAGGGGCGATACGCGAGCGCCATGACGATGAGGCCCGCCGCGTAAAAAACCGCCAAGTGCACCGCGAGGGGAAGGGCTGTCACCAGGAGTTCGAGCGCATAGCTCAAAGCCCAGCCAGTGCATAGGGCGCCGAAGGTGCGACGAGTGCCCTGCTCTATGGCGAGGCTTGTAAGTTGCAGGAGAATGGTTGTGCCGAACCAGGTTGAGGCGACTGAGCGTAACAGTATGCCAACGGTGAGCAGCACGGGGTTTGCGAGCCAGATTCCCAAAAAGATTGATGGCACTCCGACAAGGTAACAGCCCGCTGCAATGCCCATCCAGGTGCGCGGCCGGCAGAGTTGGGGATGCTTGCTCAGCAGCACGTACAGCGCAAGCGCCAAGGCGGCCGCGGATAGCGTGCCCACGTCGCGGGCTTCCAAGAACACAGGCTTGAAGAGCGGAAAAACCGTCATGTTGAGAAGCGTGATGCCGAGCTGATAGACGCCGACGGCGCATGCTGCGGCAAGCCAGGCCGTGCGAGACGCGCGGGTGCTAGTTTTGTCGGGCGAGCAGCCCTGCGATGTCGTCTCGCTCATTGCGTGCCTTTCTCGGTTCCCTCACGCCCGAATGTGCGCCATCCAAGTCGGTCGCAGACTGGCTGACCTTGACGCTGGAAATTGCCCCAAGTCCGAATGTGCGCTTCTTTGAAACACACCGGCAAGTGTATCAGCGCTTGACAGCCCGAATCAACAAAACACCAGGTCGCGTAAAATCGACCCACGAGGGTGAGGACGGTATGAGGCGCGGGAAATCGAGGCTGAGAAACAGCAAAAGACCTGGTAGATAAGTTCGACCTGCTGGTGTGAGGTGATTTAGGCGATTCTGGAGCAAAGTGTGCGTTGTCCAAGGGGCACGCGGGGCGCTGCGCCCCATGCCCGCCGACAGAGTTCGTCGCACAAGCGTTGCAAGCACCGCCTTGTAACACAGACACGTATCGAGCAAAGGAGTATTACCCATGGAAATGACCCGCCGTTCGCTTCTTACCGCCGGTGCCGCCGCATCCGCAGCCGTTGCCGCTGCTGGCAGCCTCACTCTTGCCGCCGCTCCCCAGCAGGCTCAGGCCAAGGCCCCCGAGCGCAGCTCCGAGGACTGGCTTGGGGCCGCTCCCGAGATCGCCGAGTCCGACATCGTCGAGACCCGCGAGTGCGAGCTGCTTATCGTAGGCGCCGGCAACGCCGGTATGGCCGCAGCCGCTTCCGCTGCCGAGCTTGGCATGGACTTCATCGTCGCCGAGAAGGGCTCCGTCGTGGGCGCCACGCGCCACTGGCTCGGCGCCGTCAACTCCAAGTACTGCGAGGCCGCCGGTGTGTCCGACGACAAGGGCAAGCTGCTCAACGAGCTCGTTCGTTATGCCTCCGGCAAGTGCGATCCTCGCGTCTGGAAGGTCTGGATCGACGAGAGCGCCAGCATGATCGATTGGCTTGACGAGCTGCTCACCGAGGCCGGCATGACCTGCGCTCTCGATACTGACAACCAGGATCCCACGGGCGGCACCTGCTACTACATCCCCTACACCGAGCACTATTACTCCGGCAAGGACGCCGAGGGCAACCGTCTCGTTCGTAACGAGATTTTCGAGCGCTACATTAACTCCCTCGGTTACAACGTGAGCTACGAGACGTCCCTCGTCAAGCTCGAGCAGGACGAGGCCGGCCGCGTGACGGGCGGCATCTTCCAGACCGCCGACGGCTATGTGCGCATCAACGCCAGCGCCGGCGTGCTGCTGGCTACGGGCGGCTACCCGGCCAACCCCGCCATGTGCAAGGCACTCGCCCCCATCATCGACCGCGTCGTGACGCTCGTGTACTACAACACCAACGACACGGGCGACGGCATCAAGGCTGCTATGTGGCTTGGCGCCCAGAAGGACGAGGACCCCGCACCCATGCTCTTCAACCGCGGCCTTGTGAAGCCCGGCGAGGATGCCGGTTATGTGTCCACCGAGGGCACGGGTGCTTTCGCCGGCCAGGGCAAGCAGTACAACATCGGCTCCCAGCCCTTCCTCAAGGTTGCCCGCGACGGCCGTCGCTACGGCAACGAGTCTACGCCGTACGACTTCGACCTCAACACCGTTGCTGAGAAGCCGGGCGGCGTCTTCTGCCAGGTGTTCGACAACAACGCTCGCGAGGACATCAAGCGTTTCAACACCATCGGCTGCTCCCGTCAGATTCAGCAGCAGCTGGCCGCCAAGCCCGACATCACCCTCGAGGAGTTCTTCGCCGACAAGATCGAGGAGGGCACCATCTTGATGGCCGACACCCTCGACGAGCTTGCCGACAAGCTGGGCTTTGAGGGCGAGGCCAAGGAGACCTTCCTGGCCACGTGCGACCACTACAACGAGATATTCGACGCCCAGGAGGACGACGAGTTCGGCAAGGAGGCCTACCGCCTCTCCGAGCTGCGCAACCCGCCGTTCTTCGGCGGCTGGTACGGCGGCAGCTTCCTGGGCACGGTCGACGGCCTGCGCATCAACGAGGAGATGCAGGTCCTCGACGTGAACGACCAGGTCATTGATGGTCTCTATGCTGCCGGCGACTGCTCGGGCAGCCTCTTTGGCAACAACTACCCCGAGTACATCGTTGCCTGCGCCTGCGGCCGCACTGTGACGTTTGGCCGTCACGTTGCCCGCCACCTCGCTGAGCTCGCTGGCTACGACCTGTCCAACGTCACCAAGGGCGATGTGAACTACGTCGACCCCGAGGCCGCCGCTCAGGCTGAGGCCGCTGCGACCAAGACCGATGTCTCGACCGTCGCAGACGGCACCTACGAGGGCTCTGCCAAGGGCATCGGCGGCGACGTGCCCGTTACGGTGACCGTCGAGGGCGGCAAGATTTCCGCCGTCGAGGTCGGCGAGAACTCCGAGACCCAGGGCATCGGCTCCAAGGCCATCGAGCAGCTGCCCGCTGCCATCGTTGCCGCCAACGGCACCGAGGGCGTCGACGCCGTCTCCGGCGCCACCGTCACCTCCAAGGCCATCTTCGACGCCGTGAACAGCGCTCTCGCCACCGCGTAAAAGCCTGGCATCTTGGAGTCTTTTGCCTGGTAGTTTTCCTGTTGCATAGATTTACTCGCTTGGTTGCCCCGTCTCTCGAATTGCATGCGCTCATGCTTCGAGAGACGGGGGTTTGTTGTTTGGTGGGACTCTTGACATGGGGTACCGCTCGTTTTGGCATTGTTCGCCTGCTCGTCATCTCATGTGCCGCTGTGTATCGCGCCGATGCCCGAATTTTATGGAGCAGGTGTGTCCGCAGTGGGTATACAACATTCGAGACTCTGGCGCGACCGCCTTCGTGCGGCTGGACATGGCAATGAAACAGGGGTGACCGACATGGCGTGCGATTTTGCGTCTATCCAGGCTGACAACTACGTTTGCGAGCCGGGCGAGGTGGAAAGGCGAGAGATCTCCCTTTCCTCTAGCGATGGCACGTCTGCACTGGTTGGTTATATGTGGCAAGCCCCGGGCCCTGTCAAGCCCCGCGCGATTGTCCAGCTTGTGCATGGCATGGCGGAACACATCCTGCGCTACGAGCCGTTTGCCCGCTATCTGGCCACCTACGGCTTTCTGGTGGTGGGCCACGATCACATCGGTCATGGCGAGAGCGTCTCCGACCCTTCGAGCTGGGGCGTCATGAAGCCAAAGGTCGGTGCCGACCACCTTGTGGGGGACGTGCATCGCGTGCGCAATTACGTGCAGGTACGCAACCCGTACATCCCGTATTTCGTTTTCGGCCATTCGATGGGGTCGTTTGTTGTGCGCAACTACCTGTGCGCGTACGGCAAGGGTCTGAGTGGCGCCGTCGTGTGTGCCACGGGCTGGCAGCCGCCTTTCGCACTCGCCTTTGGCAAGCTCGTGTGCGACGTCGTGGGCGGCGTGCGCGGCTGGGATCATCGCTCGAAATTCGTCAACTTCCTTGCCGACGGTGCCTATGGCCGCGCCTTTGGTCCCGAAGAGGGCGGCAAGCTCGGTTGGCTTACGCGCGACCCTGAGCAGCGCGAGCTTTTTGACAAGGACCCTGCCTGCGGCTTTGTGTTCTCCGTGGCTGCCTACCACGAGTTGTTTTCTCTCGTGGGGAGCAGCCAGAAGCGCAGCCGCGTGGCGTACATGCGCCCTGAGGTGCCGGTGCTGCTCATCGCTGGCTCGCAGGACCCTGTTGGCAACAACGGCGAGGCCATCCCCAAGGTTGCCCGTCTCATGCGCGCCTGCGGTGTGCGTGACGTGCAGGAGAAGATTTACCCCGACGCCCGCCACGAGCTCCTCAACGAAACGAACCGCGACGAGGTCTTTTCCGACGTGCTCTGCTGGCTCGAAGGCCGCCTGGCGGCGGAGTAGAGACCTGTGGCGAACGATTAAAGAGCGTGGGGCCATCTGGGATTGAACTGCCCGGGTGGCCCTTTGAGTTCTTATATACAGCGATAAGTTGACCGTGCCCTATCCTTGAAGGGGCTTGGGCGAAGGGCTATTGAGCTATGAGTTTCTTACCAGCTCGATGACTTCTTGCTTGGTGTGGACCCCAAGCTTGCGATATAGACATTTGACGTGTCCCTGCACGGTGCCAAGGGAAATGCCGAGTGAGTCGGCAACCTTTTGATAGCTTCGCCCCTCGCTCACAAGAAGCAATACATCGGTTTCTCTGGCTGTAAGGCCGAATTGGGACGCAAGCATCTTACAGGTTGCGGTAGGGGGTACTTGATTGTAGACCTGCATTGCTTGTATGTTCGGGCAAAAAGTACTCGCTGTGTTATTAAGTGCGGGGTCAGCTGGATCCATGTTGCCAAACCAGGAAATCTTTCCCATCGTGCGCGCATTCATAAAGACTATGGTCGCTACCACGGCTAGAAACGTCATAAATGGAACAACAAACGTTGTCACTTGTTGGGCCCATGCAGGGTCAGTCCCAATAAGAATTGGCGTGAGGTTTTTACCCAGGAAGTTTGGTAACACGCGGAATAAAAGCACGGTAGACCCGAACGCTGAAACTTCTGAAACGCCGCAGTTTTTTGCTGACATTGCAACAATGGCAAATAGTTCGACTTCAAAGCACCCTAGTACGGCGGAGAGTGATGCGGTGGCGACGTGCCCCATCATCGTGTTGCTGACAAGTAGGGAGAACATTCCTGCCATGAAGATCACGACAAGCCCGCTCCAGGTGATCTGAAGCAATCTTCCTTTGTCCTGTATGTGCCGGGATGCGACAAGAATAAGGGCCGACATTACCAATGAGCAAACAATAGTAAGAAGTCTGTCGTTGTCTGGCACGGCCTCGGTCACGTACGCCAGCAATCCCACGGCAAGTCGGCCTGCGATAAGGAAGAAGCCAAGTATCCCGATGATGCCAAGGGGCATGGAGGGAGAAGCGTCGCGGCGCTCATGGGTGTCGCGGTCCTGCGTTTGTACGTTGCAACAAAACCAGGCGATTCCAGACAAAATAGGCGCAATGACAGCAACCGTAACCACGACGGGGAGGGGAAGGAAGGCTGTGAGCTGTAATACAGAGCTTGCCGCAAAGGCGAGGAGGAGTGCCAAGGCGGAGCGCGATGAGGACAGAGAGCAGATGCTGAATCCCCAGCACAGTGTTAACCAGGCATAGCCGAGCGAGCTCAGAAGGCAGCCTAGGGCGAGAATAAACTGGGCGAAGATGCCGAAAAATGGGGCTACAAGCGTCAGGGCCCATCCGAGGCTTCCTGTTATGCAGGTGAGGCCTGCAATGAGACGGCGTTTCTCGATGAAACGTTCGAGATGTTTGTGGGCGACAGTGCCGACAAACAAGGCGATGCCCAGCCCAATCATTGTGGGTGTATAGGCGGACCACATCGTTTCAACTGGTTGTTGATAAAAAGCAAAGAGGGCAGAGTACTCGTACTTGCGGAAAAACGGCCACCAAAAAGTCAGCCCTAATACCAATGCAAGGAATGAGCCGGTAGAGCTTGCTTTATACGTACTAGTTGGATGTTCTTGAGCCGCTTGAATTATCAATCTCGCCTCATTTGACTGAACGCCATGGCCTCTCCTATTTTTACCGCAATGATTATCGCACGAATCCCATGCCCAAACGGGCGAGGGGATAGGATATTCTTGCGGAGCGGAATTTTAATATTTACCCGGTTTACCTGCATAAATAGAGTCAACCCCCATGCTTTATGAGGGAAGGGTCGAGTCGAAACGCCATGGTTTATGGCTCGCTGGTCCATCCGGTAAAGACCATAGTTGCTAACGGGCGCGGATGAACGTCGGCGTCTTATCGTAATGGCAAACCAAGGAGGAGAGACTATGAGGAAGAACAGAGACTGCATGGCTTCTGGACAAAATATGCCTCAGGTTATAAGTGCCCTGGCTGCGGCCGCGCTCGTTGGAGCGCTCGGTTTTGCGGCGTTTGCGATGGCAGACGTCTCTGACGGCGATTCGGACAAGGCTGGTACGGAGAACGTTCTGGCGCTTCATCAGGGGCTCGGTCTTGATTTGGAGAAAGTTGCCGCTGATGCTCAGGCCGCCCTGGCACAGGACGCAGCGCCGGTTGAGAAGTCGGCTGCTACGCTCGGTACCCGTGAATTTTGCCTGGGTTGTCATGACTGGGACTCCATCGTTGATTCCACGATGCTTCCTGGTGATGTGACTGTGTATAACAAGCAGGGTTTGTATAACGTGCACGATAATCACAATGGTCTCGTGAACTGCTCCGACTGTCACTCAATCGATGGCACGACGTCCACTCTGAGTTGCGTTGGCTGTCACTACATGGAGCTTCCCGCTGGTTGGACGGGCTTTTACTAATTGACACTGAGTGATGACGAACAACCATTGAAGGGGTGGACTGATATGAGCATGGATCTCTCTCGTCGTGACATGTTGATTGGGTCGGCGGCTTTGGGCGCCGTCGCTGCCGGTGCTGCACATGTGGCATACGCTAAGGAAGAGCCGCTTGATGCTGCCGCGCCCGGCGTGGATCCCGTTGAGACTTACGAGTGCGACTTTGTGGTCGCAGGTTCCGGCACTGCGGGCCTTTGCGCCGCTATTCGAGCGGCTGAATTGGGCATGTCGACCATTCTAGTTGACGTCAATACTGAGAATGGCATTGGTGGCAACTCGCGTTATGTCGAGAATTGCGGCGAGGTTCCTGAGGGCGGCGCTGATGAACTGTATCGCAATCTTGTCGATTACCATCGCTTTGCCAGCAACGCCATTGTGACGCGTCGATTTGCCGATGACGCACAGAAGGTTATTGATTGGACGCGCGACAACCAGGGCGTTGTTTTTAAAGAGGGCCGCCTTAAGTATGAGGAGGACGGAAACGGCACCAATGGTGGCAAGACGGCTATCTACACCATGTACAACTATGCCATGGAGCTAGGCGTTCAGTTTCTCTTTGACGAGCGCGCTTATAGGCTGATCGTTAACGAAGATGGACGCGTCACGGGAGTGAAGTGCCGCAACCGCGTTGGCGAGGTCATTCAGATTAATGCCAAGGCCGTCGACCTGTGCACGGGCGGCTACAGTTGCAACAAGGAGATGTTCGAGCGTTTTACCAACGTCTCTTACGATCGCGTCATCAATCGTGGCGGCATGGGCACTCAGATGGGCGACGGTATCACGATGGGCGAGGAGCTTGGCGCCTTGCTTTTCCATCCTGAGGCTATTAACTACTGCAGTCCCATTCTTCCTGGTCACTACAACAAGGGTGCGCTTACCATTTGCGGTGTCAACCAGGCTGACACATGCTTCTTCAACGAGTCGGGTCGTCGTTTCTGCGATGAGGAGGTTATTTCCGACTGGACGACCTCTGGCAATATCTGTTCTCAGCAGCATCATATCTATATGATTGTTGACCAGGACTTTGTTCAGAAGATTATGGATGAAGGCGTTGTTACCAAGCGTCATAACTATTTTGAGGTTGGCGAGCCGGTTCCTCAGTTCCAGGACGAGATTGATGCCGCGCTTGTCCGTGAGAATCCTCGCGTGTATAAGGCCGACACGCTCGAGGAACTCTGTGCCAACGTTGATATTGATGTTGAGACGACTATCGCAGAAATTGAGAAGTTCAACGGTTATGTGGACGCTGGTTTTGACGCAGACTTCATGAAGGACCCCCAGTATCTGCGCAAGATTCAGACCCCGCCGTTCTACCTCTTCCGTTCACAGCTTGCGTTCTACAACAATGTTGGCGGTCTTCGCGTAGATGAATTCGCTCGCGTTATCGGCTCCGACTATAAGCCGATTGTGGGCCTATATGCTGGCGGTTCTGATGCTGGCGGACTTTTCGGCCCGTATTACGACGTGTCAATCGCGCCTGGCTCTACGCAACTTTGGGGCCGAGTTAGTGGCTACTGGGCTGCAGAGCACGCTGCTAGCGAGCTGATTCCGTCGCTTGAGGCGTAAGCAAGTTGGGCTTGAGGAGTGCCGTCGTCTTTTGACAGGACGGGCTGCCTCTGTCACTGGGAATACTGATACGAACAGCTCTGTTCCTTTGTCTCAGAGATTGCCCTTATTCGACCGTCGAAGGGAAAGTGCGTTCCGTGAGGTCATGGGCACCTCGTGAACGTCGATTCGCTGGTATGCGGACGGGGAATAACTCTGCATAATAGCCGCCGTATGGCCGAGAAACGTCTGCGCCCCGGGTGCGTTGCGTGCGTACCTGGGGCGTTTTCGTGAAAAGTATATCGACCGAAAGGGAACGCGTATGACACGTGGCACTGACATCCTCATCGACGTGAGCGCCAAGCGTGCCGAGAAGCACGTCCGCCTCATGAGCCGACTTACGGGCACCGTATCGGCGCTTGTGATGATTGTTGCTGCAATTGTGGCTCTCATCCTCACCAATGTGGGCTTCCATGAGCCCCTCCACCATGCCATGGAGACGCCGCTGGGCTTCTACGTGGGCGAGACCTTTGTGGGCCTCACTTTCGAGCAGGTTGTAAACGACCTGTTCATGGCCTTCTTTTTCTTGCTAGTGGGCTGCGAGCTCAAGTATGAGATGACCGTGGGCGCCCTTGCCAAGCCCAAGCAGGCGATTCTGCCTATGGTGGCGGCGCTGGGCGGCGTGTGCGGCCCTGCCCTCATTTACCTGGCTATCAACATGGGCGGCGACGCCGTGCAGGGTTGGGCAATTCCCACTGCCACCGACATCGCGTTTGCCCTGGCGGTCATGAGCCTGTTTGGCGATCGCATCCCCGTGGGCGTGAAGGTCTTCTTCTCCACGCTCGCCATTGCCGATGACATGGTGGCCATCGTGGTCATCGCCCTGTTCTACAGCACGGACATCGCTGCGCTTTGGCTGGTCCTTGCCGCGCTCGCCGTGGTGGTTCTGATTGTGCTTAACCGCCTGCACGTGTTCAAGCTCACGCCGTACCTGCTGCTCGGCGCGTTTTTGTGGGTGTGCTTCTTCAATGCCGGCATCCACGCGACGTTGGCCGGCGTGGTGCTTGCCTTTACCCTGCCCGTGAAGTCCAACGTGAACCTCAAGGCCTATGCGCACTGGATTGCTGGCAAGTCCGCCGAGTTTGACCGTACCTACGACTCTGACCTGCGCATTCTTGGCCAGCATGAGGTGACCGAGCTCACGCACGAGGTCGAGCGCGTGTCCCACATCGTGACCCCGCCGCTGCAGCGCCTGGAGCACGCTATCACGTTCCCGGTGAACTACCTCATCCTGCCGCTCTTTGCCTTTGTGAACGCACAGGTCTTTGTGGCTGATGCTGACATGCTTACCGTGCTCACCTCGCCGGTGACCCTTGGCGTGTGGGTGGGCCTTGTCCTGGGCAAGCCGATCGGCATCCTGCTCACGACGTTCGTCATGGTCAAGTTCTGCGGCTTCTCGCTTCCCAAGAACGCTACGTGGGGCCACATGCTTGGCATCGGCATGCTTGCTGGTATCGGCTTCACCATGGCAATCCTCGTGGGCGGCCTGGCCTTCACCGATCCCACCTATATCATGAACGCCAAGGTGGGCATCCTGCTGGGTACCTTCACCGCCGCTGTGATTGGCCTGGTCTACCTGGCTCTTTACCTCAAGCGTCACGAGGCCAAGGGCGCTGCGCCTGCAGAGGTTGAGCGGGTGGAGTAAGAGCCGCTGGCGCTTGCTGTGCGCTGGCGGTGTCTTTGCTGCTACGGAGGCGCTGCAACGATTCTGATGCTGATGACGGCTACGTTGTTGCGGCTGATGTGACGAGATGCCCGGGTCTGGTCTCGGACTACCTGCGCTTGATGGCCTACTGTTCTAAACGAAGCGCCGCCTGCTTGGAAAATACCAGGTAGGCGGCGCTTTTTGTTACCGAAGGCGACGGGACAATGCTGAGACTTGCTGTGGCGAATCGTTTTAGGTCCCGCTGGGGTTGCAGTGGACAAATGCAGGCGAGATAAAGGACCGGATCGGAATCAATGGGAGCAGTTTCCGGCATTGATTGGCGTCTGGGTTAGTTGAGTTGCTGGAATGAACTCTGGCGGAAATCGGAACTATAAACGAGTTGTGCATGAGTAAGGTGTTGGAAGATTGTCTTGTGGGCTTCCGAAGAAGCCGGGAATTGGGCTCTGATTGCTAATCCTGCCTCTTTATCTCCAGTTCGGCCTGATTGAAGCACTCCCATTGACATTCTTGCAGGTCAACGCGGCCGTCAGGCAAAAAAGTGACGCCTTCGTTTTCAAGTAGGCGGCGCTGCACGTCGGGGCCACCGAAGGCAAAGCCGCTCGCGAGGCTGCCGTCTTTGAATACCACGCGGTGGCAGGGGATGACGCCGGGTTCGGGATTGGAGTGCAAAGCGTATCCCACAAAGCGTGCTGCGCGAGGGTGTCCAGCCAACAGCGCAACCTGCCCGTAGTTGGCCACCTTGCCGCGGGGAATGGCCTTCACCACCCGATAGAACTCCCGAAACAAGCCCTCTGATGCCATGGGAACCCTCCTTATGTGCCGCCGGTTTCTTTTCGCTAGCGATATGGTAGGCGCTTATGCCGCCCCAATGGGTCAGAACCGCCGTTTTTGCCGGATTGGACCCTTCGATCTGGGTGATTGCCGAAGCAAGTCAGTGAAAAACGGCGTATGTTTGCGTTTTAAATCGGTGGCACTGACTATCCGACTGTTACCCCGCAATATCGTCGCAGGTAGATGGCTTGTGCTGTTTATGGCTACATTACTAGTGAGAATTAAAACGCAAACATGCGAGCTTTTTCAGGCCGACTATCCGCGTATTTGCCCTCGAGGGGGGCCAAACAGAAGGGTGCCGCCCTCAAAGAGGGAGAAATCGAAGCGTTGATTCGCTTGACCGAAAAAAACCCGCCTTCCTTTGCGGAAAGTGGGCTTGTGAGTGCATTGGGTTGGTGTCTGCCGGTCAGTAGAACTACCAGCTCAGCAGCTCATATCCCGTCTCGGTGACGACGAGCTGGACCTCCCACTGGGCGGAGTCGCTGCCGTCGGCGGTGCGCACGATCCAGCCGTTGTCCTCGTCGGTGGTGATGGTGGGCTCGCCGGCGTTCACCATGGGCTCGATGGTGAAGCACATGCCTGGCGCCATAATGGGGCCGGTGCCAGCCTCTTCCACAAAGCTCACGAAGGGGTCCTCGTGGAACTCCTTGCCGATGCCGTGGCCGCCGTACTCGGCCACCACCGAGAAGCCGGCGTCGGTGGCCACCTTGTTCACGGCGGCGCTCACATCGCCCAGATGCGCCCAAGGCTTCACGGCGGCAAGGCCGGCCTCGACTGCGGCCTTGCAGGTCTCCACGAGGCGCTTGCGCTCCTCGCTTACCTCGCCGATGCAGTACATGCGCGAGGAGTCGGAGAAGTAGCCGCCCTTGATGGTGGACATGTCGACGTTGATGATGTCGCCGTCGTGCAGTATCTCGTTCTCATCGGGAAAACCATGGCAGATGACGTCGTTCACCGAGGTGCACACGCTGAAGGGATAGCCCTCGTAGTTGAGGTCGGCGCTCACGGCGTCATGCGCGGCCAGGTATTCCTCGACCCAGCGGTTGATGTCGGCGGTGGTGACGCCGGCCTTGATGTGCTCGCCCACGTAATCGAGCACGCCCACGTTAACCTCGGCGGACGCCTTGATGCCCTCGATGTCGGTCGGGGTCTTGAGCAGAACCCTGCTCGGCACCTCCTCGCCCTGCATGTAGAGCTCCTGCAGTCGGGTGTCGATGGCCTCGTGGCACTTCTTGTACTTCTTGCCGCTTCCGCACCAGCAGGCGTCGTTGCGGCCGAGTTCGGGCATGTTGTCGTACATTGCGTTACCCCCGTTGTGATAAGAGTTTGACGCAAGGACGATACTCCAAATGCCTGCGCCCTGCCTGCCGAAACGCAAGTTCACGGGTCATCACACTGAAAACGTAGGCAAAAGGGGCCGCCGCGCCCGCGGTTCACAGTTCAGACCGGGATGCGGCGACCCCTTGGAGTCGCGTGTTTGTCGAGTGATGCGGCCCGACCTTTTGAGCGTGTACTACGCGGCCTTCTCTGCCTGCGCGGCCAGGTCGCCGAAGAGTTCCATCTCGCACTCGAGGTACCCGCGCGTGATGAGTGCAAAGCCGCGGTAGAACTTCGTGGTTGCGCAGCGCTCCACATCCTTCGTGAAGTTGGGCACCCATGCGTTGAGGTGGTCCTGCAGGAAATGCGACTGGTCGTTGAGCAAGTCCTGGGCAAGCTTCGTGTCCGCCGAGCGCAAGGCATCGGCGGCGCGGGTTGCCATGGTGCTCATATACTCGAACTCCAGTGCCACATGGTCCTCACCCTCGCGCCAGCTCGCGTCCTTCTCAAGGCCGGCGGCGCGGTAGCAGGCCAGCACCTCGTCGCGGGATTCCTGCATAAGCAGGTGCTTTTCGGAGCGGTACACGCTCTCGAAGGGGTAGGCGGCGCTTGCGTGGTCGCCGGTGTAGCCGATGAACGCGCGCACATAGTCCTTCGCAAGGTCGAGCAGACTGTGCTCCCAGGTCTGTCCCAGCCACTTCACGAGCAGGCGATACCCCTCGTCGACGTCCTTGTTGCCCGTGTTCGCCGCATAGTTCGCTGCCTGCAGCTGGTCAAGAAGGGCTTGGTCAGCCTCAACGCGATAAACGCGGCTGAGCAGCGCATACATGTTTGCGCGCGACTCGCATGCGCCGGCGAGCTCTGCAAGCTCCTCTGCCTCCATCTTCCCCAGGTCGATGTCGCTCAGCGTCCTTGCTGCATGGGGCGCCTTCTCTGCGGCGGCGAGGGAGGCGATGAGCTCGGGGGTGGGCGTGAGCTGGGCCACTGCCTCAGGCTTGGGGGTGGCGTCGAAATTGGGGTTGATAACGCGGTTTTTGGTGCATTCCTCGCGGTTCATGGTGTCGTCCTTGTCTTGTTGTGCGTCGGCGTTGCGGCGGTTGCGACGCCGACTTTCGAATGCATGTGGCCCTGTTCGCCTTGGCGGCTTTTCGAGGGATTAGCGCGATGCGTCCTCAAGGTAGGAGCGCCCCAAGTCGGTGATTTTCCAAGCACCGTCCCATTCCACTGCGCCGGCTTTCTCAAGGCGCTCGGTGAAATGCTGGGCAAAGAAGCGCGGCGACTGCACGAGGGGATCCTTGTCGATGGCAGCCGAAAGTGCGGGCGTCGTGGTGCCGCCGTTGTCGGCGCACATGTCGAGCACGCGCAGGTAGATGCCTATGTACGCGGCGTCGTCCGCCAGCAGGCGGGCAAGGTCGGCCCTGGGGTCGAAGCTGTCGAGGTATGCAAGGCCGATCTCAGTTGTCCGCCAGAGCTTCTGAGCGGGCTTGGCCGGGCGCAGATACTCGACTCCGTCGACAACCTCGATCTGGGGCTTGTCGCTCTCGTTTTCCTCGTCGGCGTCGGTTTCGACCTCCAGCGCTCCTGCCTGTTGCAGCATGGCGCAAAGCGCGGCGCCGTCATACACGCTTGCGTTGTGCGACTGCAGCTCGGCGACATGCTCGTCGACCTCGGCGACCGCATGGGGCTCGCGGCAGAAGTCCAAGATGCCCAGCAAAGAGTTGCGTCGCGTGGCCATGCGCTGCATCAGTTTTTCCAGCGCTTTAGGATCGCCTGCATCGCGATGCCCCGCGGCTTGGGCAATCGACTCCTGCAGCGTTGGGCCGGGCTGCCATGCTGCCTGCGCTCCGCAATCAGGGTCGCCGCACTCGATCTCGTCGTTTTCCATCTGGCTCATCCTCATCAGCTCCTCATGTGGTTGCGATGCTGCAATCCTAGGTTTGAACTGGGGGATGAGTCACCCATACGGGCGTATGGTTGGGTTATTGTTTTTGCTGTTCTTGCTGGTTGTAGATGAAAGCGAGCAGCTCCTGGCGGGAGTGTACGCCGAGCTTGGAGTAGATGTTGCGCATGTGGTAGTTGAACGTGCCCGGGGCGATGCAGAGCGTGTCTTGGATTCGCGCGGTGGACTCTCCGGCGACAAGTAGCCTCAGCACGTCGGCCTCGCGAGGGGAGAGGCCGAACCGCTCGGCGGTGAGGTCTGCAACGGTCTTGTCTTGCTGGGCCGACGTATTTTCAAGAGTCGAAGGGGCGACCTCATCCCGGCTCATCCGCCCATCAATGACCGCGCTTTCGGTTTGTGCTTGCGGGTCGGGACGCTCCACGCCGGCCGCAAGCGTGTTGAGCTCGGGCGCAGCGAGAGATTTGCGGCGCAAGAGCAGGTATGTCACTATGAGCGCAGCTACGACAACTTCCGAGCCAACCAGGATGGCTGTCCCAGCGGCTTGCATCGCCGCTCCCGCGCCCCATGTCCGGATGATTGCCGACGACAGGAACCAGCCGCCCAAATCGGAGACGGCCATGGTAAGGCGGGCAATCATGAACGTTCGCGCGCAGGAGAAATCAAAAAGCAGCGCGAACAGCACAGCTTCAAAAAGAAGCATGAGCTCCAGCGACGCATTTCCCATGGCGTAAAAGAGCCCCGCAGTGTCATTTGCCGTAAATCGGATGTAGGGCAATGCGAAAACGCCAAGTATGACAAGGGGCGCAATATACAGGGCAGGTAATGCGGAGCCTTCTTCTTTGGCAACAAGCCACCCGACTGCTCCAAGAACGATGACTGACGTTATGAAATAAAACAGCTGGTCAAAGTTGCTTCCATTGCAGCTGAATTGCGGCAGGCACCCCGTGGACAGGCCCAACAGGGCCACTGCAACGACAAGGACAATATACGCCTTCCGGTTGTGGCACTGCTTGTCTTGGGCGTGTTTTGATGCATTGCATTCAGTGGCGCGATTGTCGGCATATATAAGAGATGCGCCCGAGGCGAGTGGCAACAGCGTCGCCACGATGAGCGCCATGGTTGGGAACAGATACGAGATGGCTAGACAGGCTATGAGAACGGCGACGAGTATGATGGTGAAGTTCATGATGACTGCCCGCGCCTTCGCACGTCCAAACACACTGGCCCAATGGGCCGCAATCATGGCCGAGCTTGCACCGGTCATAATGCCGCCGAGCAGCAAAAGCGGCATTACCGCAGGTTCGGGAATGACGCCCATGGCGCAAAGCGCGTAGAAGAGTGTGCCAATTGAGCAGACAATTGGCGCTGCATAGCACCCGGTTTTTGAACGGACAATCTGCATGAAAGCACGCGTTCTGGCTATACCGAAGCACAGAACCGCCATCAGGCTGATGGCAGAGAAAAGATACACAGGATTGAGCGCGTTGAAACCTGCATCCTCATTGCCGGCGAACCCGGGAATAACGTCGTACATGAAGAGGCAAAGCCAGGCGAGATGAAAGGCAAAGCCGAGAAGATCCGGTTGCACAAGCGATGCTGGAGTGAGCCTCGCGTTGGCCTTTCCTTCAGGGGCACGTGAAGCGCCCGGTTGCGTCTGTGTCATTCCTTGGCATCCCCTTTAAGCAAAATAGCAGGTACATTAGTCAACCCATAAAGATTCTCTCAATGTTTATGGGCATGTACGAGACCTGAATGATACACCAAACCATATGGCAAACCATAGAGGTATGAGTTTAAGCGGGTACAGCAGTAGCGCAATCATGTGTTTCGTCCTCGCACCGGGGTTTTGGTCCCGGCGCATATCGATGCACGTGATTTGAAAGGGAGGAACATGGACATGCAGAAAAGCATGACGCGTCGCACGTTCGCCAAAGTGGCGGCCATCGCCGGCGCGGCAGCGGCCTTCGCCGGTGCGCCCCTTGCGGCTCTTGCCGAGTCGGGGTTGCCGCTTGACAACGAGCTTGTCGAGACCGAGATGGGCGACCAGGGCGACGGCGTGAAGCTCGTCCGCACCTGCTGCCGTGCCTGCGGCAAGAACGAGTGCGGCGTCATCGTCACCGTGAAGGACGGCCGTGCGGTCAAGGTCGAGGGCGACGCCGAGACGGCGTTCCACTCGATGGGCAACTGCTGCACCAAGAGCCAGGCGTCCATCCAGGCTGCCTATCACCCCAACCGCGTCTACCACCCCATGAAGCGCACGAACCCCAAGGGCTCCACCGACCCGGGCTGGGTGCGCATCTCCTGGGATGAGGCATATGACACTATCGCCGAGAAGTTTCAGGAGCTTAAGGACAAGTACGGCGGCGAATCCATGTTCTTCATGGGCGGTACCTCCCGCATCTGGACCCAGCACGCTTATGGTTCATGGCTTCAGCTTGTTGGCACGCCCAACGCGGTGACCGCCTGGCAGATTTGCAAGGGCCCGCGCCACATGGCCACCGAGATGGTCTCTGAGTTCGCCTACTCCTGGATGGCCACCACCGACCGTCCCCGCGTCTTTGTCGCATGGGGCGGCGCCTCCGAAATCTCCAACTACGACGAGAGCTGTCGTACCACGGTTGATATTGCTACGAGCGCCGACGCTTATGTATCTGTTGACCCGCGCATGACCAACCTGGGGCACGAGGCCGACATTCACATGTACCTCAAGCCCGGCACCGACGGTGCCCTTGGTCTCGCGTGGACCAATCTTATTATTCAGAACAAGCTTTATAAGGACCTGTACGTCAAGCGCTGGACCGACGCCCCCTTCCTCGTGGTCGACGGTATGGAGCCTTCCGGCGGCGTTCCTATTGATCATAAGATTGAGTGGGCGAGCGGAAAGCCCATGGCTACACGCCTGCTCAAGGAGTGCGACATCAAAGAGGACGGCAGCCCTCTGCGCTTCATGGTGTGGGACGAGCTCGCCGGCACCGACGCTGACCACCCGCTACATGAGAACGACCCTTCCGGCCACCTCACCTACTTCGACGCCCAGACGGGCCTGTGGGAGAACGAGCCCGACGTCGTGTGGGACAAGTTCTACGACAGCCCCCAGCCCAACCTGCCCAAGGGTGTTGTTCCTGGTCGCATCGCTGAGGAGAGCCCGTTCGACCCCGAGATCGACCCCGCCATCTACGGCGAGTTCGAGGTCACGCTCAAGGACGGTAAGACCTACTCCATGCAGCCCGTCTGGGAGCTTTATGCCGCTGAGGCCGCCAAGTATGACCTCGAAACTGCCTCGCAAATCACCGGCATTCCTGCTGATGAGATTGAGAACGCCTGCCTGACGTGGGCCACGCCCATTGACCCTTCCACGGGCTACGGCAACGGCGGCCTGCAATACATGCTCGCAGCCGAGCACGCCTGCAACGCCATCCAGAACAACCGCATCTTCGACAACCTCTGCGGCATCACCGGCAACTTCGACACGCCTGCCGGCATGCGTGGTCCTTCGCTGGGTCTGTATGCAGGCGTCGATGACGCTCAGCCGACGATTACCTCTGGCCACTATGATGGCGTTGACTGGAGCCTGTGGACTGAGAAGATCGTTGGCATTGACAAGATTCCGACGCTTGGCTGGTGGCAGCAGTGGGCCGACGCCAACGCCATCGCCGACGCAATGCTTACGGGCGACCCCTACCCCGTGCGCGGCGGCCTGTGCGAGGCTTCCGGCTTCATGAACCAGGGCAACTCCCTCAAGTACTGGGACGCCCTCAACTCGCTCGACTTCTTCGTGGTCCAGGACCTGTGGAAGACCCCCACGGTGGGCGCGGCCGACATCGTGCTGCCCGTCCTGCATTGGCTCGAGGTTGATTGCCCGCGCCTGTCCCAGGGTGCCACCGGCGCCCAGGGCGCAAACTGCCGCTGCATCGAGCCCCCTGCGGACTGCCACTTCGATGTCGACATCATTCTCGAAGTCTATAAGAGGATGGGCATTCCGTGGGCTGATGACCCCGTTTCGTACGGTCTTCCCGAGGGTGTCCAATGGCCTACCACCGAGCAACTTTACGATCGCACCATCTCAACGACGGGGCTTACCTGGCAAGAGTACAAAGAGGCCTTCCAGAAGCATGGTTGGTGGGACTGCCGCGCCATCAATCCCGAGGTTTGGGGCACCTACCGTCGCTACGAGACGGGCAGGATGAGTGCTGTCGGCGAGACCCCCGCGGGCAACCCCATGAAGGGCTTCTCCACGCCCACCCGCAAGCAGGAGCTCTGGTCCACCGTCATGGAGACCTACGAGCCCTCGGGCAAGTTCAACCTTCCTACCTGGGAGCCCGCGCCCCGCACCGAGCTCGCCGACCCCTCCATCGTCGAGGAGTGGCCGTTCCTCATGACCACCGGCCGCCGCATCCCGGTGTACTTCCACTCCGAGCACAGGCAGCTGCCCTGGTGCCGCGAGCTGTGGCCCGTGCCCAAGTGCGAGATCAACCCCGTCGACGCTGAGAAGCTGGGCGTCACCCAGGGCGACTGGGTGTGGATCGAGTCGCCCGAGGGCAAGGTGCGCCAGACCGTGGACCTGTACTACGGCGTGGAGCCCGGCGTCATCAACTGCGAGCACCAGTGGTGGTACCCCGAGCTCGACCAGGCCGGCGGCGGCTTCGAGCTGTCCACCATCAACTGCCTGGTGACCGGTGACATGCAGGACCCGATCTGCGGCGCGTCCTACCTGCGCGCCTACAACGTCAAGGTCTACAAGGCCACGGCCGACAACTCCCCCTTCGGCAACCCCGTGCCCTGCGGCGAGGACGGCACGCCCATCATCTGCGATGCCTCCGATGCGCGCCTGCTTGACTGGATGCCCAACTACGAGATTCGAAACGAGGCGTAAGCGATGGCACACAAGACTATCGTCACCGACCTGAACCGCTGCGTCGGCTGCCTGGGCTGCATCGTCGCCTGCAAGACGGTCAACGACGTGCGCGTCGGCTCCTTCCGCAACAAGGTGCTGCGCCAGGGCCCCTTCCCGCGCGAGGAGGGCGGCAACTGGCCCGACGTCGACATGTACTTCCTGCCCGTCTCCTGCCAGCACTGCGCGAGCCCCGAGTGCGTCACGGTGTGCCCCACCGGCGCTTCGCACATCAACGAGGAGGACGGCACCGTCCAGATCGATAAGGACCAGTGCATCGGCTGCGGCGCGTGCCTGACGGCCTGCCCCTACGGCTGCCGCTACATCGACGTGGACACCTCGGTGGCAGAGAAGTGCGACCTGTGCGCCTCCATCACCTCCGAGGGCGGGCTTCCCCAGTGCGTCACGCAGTGCGGCGGCATGGCCCGCTGGTACGGCGACCTGGACGAGGGCATCGAGTCCTTCAAGGGCCCGCGCGGCGAGACCCTGGGCGACTTCGTCGAGGAGTTCTCCGAGGACGACCTCTACCGCCTGGACGACGAGGGCAACGCCCCCCAGGGCGTCTACATCCTGCGCCGCATGGCCTGGCAGGGCGGCGACGTCTCGATGCAGTAGGCTCTGGAGATAAGGTCGGCCGCCCTGCAACTCCTCATACCCCGGCCGGTCTTGCAACCCAGGACCTACACGGCCCCGCGAGCCTTGCGCCCGCGGGGCCGTTTTTGTGTGCCGCAGGGTGCACAGAGCTGTAAAAAGCGCATCACCCCTGAGGTTGTATTGTCGTCTGAACAGGGCTTTCGCCCCACGGGTTTGATGCGGACTCGTGGCGTGGTGTGCATTATCGAAATCGTTCACAGCCAAGCGGCACGAGGCCGCCCGGGCTGAAAGCACGTCATAGCTGAAGGGAAGTAGCAATGTCTCGCACGAACACCACTGCATGCACCCGCCGCTCCTTTGTTGCCGGCTCCGCCGCCACGGCCGCCCTGGCCAGCGTCGCACCCGTAGCCGCCCTTGCTGAGGAGGCCACTGAGGAGGCTCCCGCCGCAACGCCTGCCAACCGTTGGCAGTCCGAGGCTGCCGCTGCCTGGCAGACCGCTCCCGAGCCCGTTGCGGAGGACCAGATCACTGACGGCGGCACCTTCGATGTCGTCATCGTCGGCGGTGGCCAGGCCGGTACCTGGACTGCCAAGTACGCCGCCAAGAACGGTTTGACCGCTGCTGTCGTGGAGTCTCAGGAGGAAGAGTCCCACATGTACGTCGGCGGCGAGGTCGGCACCATCAACAACCCCTGGGCCCTTGCCCACGGCGCAACCGAGATCGACCCCCAGGACTTCATGCGCGAGGTTTATCGCCGCAACCAGGGTCGTTCCAACCAGCGCATCATCAAGGCCTACGTCGATCATTCCGGCCAGTTCCTGCAGGATGCCATCGAGGAGATGGGCGAGGATTGGATGGACGAGCACGAGCTGCACGTCACGAGCTGCCCGCCCGACGACCGCATCGTCATGGACCCCTCCGGCTACAAGTACTACCTGGGCACCGTCATCTTCCGCGACCCCGACATGGCGCTTTCCGAGTGGCGTTGGAACGAGCTTATGACGAAGATGAAGACCGACTCTCAGGAGGACGGCGCAAAGTGGCTGTTCAATAGCCATGCCGAGTACCTCGAGAAGGATGCGGACGGCCGCGTTGTTTCCGTTGTCGTCCTCAACCGCGCTGACGGTACCTACAGCCGCCTCACGGCAACCAGGGGCGTCGTCCTCACTGGCGGCGACTTCGCCGGCAACGTCGACATGATGCGCGACATCAACGACGAGTACCGTCACCTGGCCGAGAGCCTGGGCGACATTGAGCTTGCCGCCGCAATCCCCATGTTCCTTGAGCGTGACGGCTCCGCCATCGCCATGGGCGTCTGGGCTGGCGGCCACATCGAGGTCGGCCCGCACGCTGGCATGAACACCGGCCAGGCCGGCCCCGAGGCTCCTTGGGGCCCCGGCTACGTCATGCTCAACCAGCTCGGCAAGCGCTTCTGCGACGAGTGCGCCGGTGGCGCCGAGGGTTCGGCCTATATGGTCCCCCGCCAGCCCAAGGGTTCGGTTGTGGCCATCGCCGACGCCAACTGGCAGGACCTCGTGTACTCCATGCCTCCCTGCCATGAGGCAGTGGACTACGCCCGCTCCAAGGGCTGGCCTACCACCGTTGAGAGCATGGAGGCCGTGAAGCCCGGCGACGAGCCCACTACCGCCATTGCCTACTCCAGCCAGCCCGACGTGTACTGCGCCGAGACGCTCGAGGACCTCGTGCGCGTCGTCGGCTGCTGGAACGAGGACGAGCAGGCTGCGGCTCTCGCCGAGCTCAAGCGCTATCAGGAGATGGCCGCGGCAGGCCAGGACGACGACTTCGCCAAGGATCCGCGCATCCTTGCCGTCTCGAAGCTCGACACGCCTCCCTTCTATGCCGTCGTGGGCTCCACCACGGCCATGAACCCCGGCCTGTGCCAGACCTGCGGCCTGGACATCGACGACGAGCACCATGTCCTCGACTTCGACCTGCGCCCCATCCCCGGTCTTTTTGCTGCGGGCAACAACGCCGGTAACCGTTTCTGCGTGCAGTATGCAACGCCGCTTGCGGGCATGAGCCTGGGCTTCTGCCTCACCGAGGGTCGCCTGCTCGCCGAGGGCCTGGCCGACGGCTCCATCGCCTAAACAAGGGCATCCTCGCTCCAACCAACAACTGACCCGCTTGGGCCGGCCTGTGCAGAGGCGCGCAGGCCGGCCCTTTTCGTAGCAGCGTTTTGTGCTTGCTGAAGGGGGCAGCCTCATGCTTTGTGCGAAAGGGCGTCTCCTGCGAACATTTGCGCTATCCTTATCCTGATTGAGGAAAAGGGGGTCCTGTGGCTGGCAATTCCATATGCGAGGGAAAGCCTCGCCCCGCCTTGCTTCCAAGGCCGTTCTATCGTTTTGTGGGGTTCGCCTTCGTTCAGGCATGGCTCGTGGGGGCCTGTCTGGGTAGGGCTGTGTGCCCTACGCCTGTGCCCTTGGTGGCGTTGATGACCGATGCCGCCTTTCCCACATGCGCCGGTCTTGCCGCCTCCTCGGCCGTGGTGCTTGCCTGCACGTTGCGCATCGTCCCCCTTTGCCGCAAACGCGTCGCGTGCATGCTTGCCGCCTTGGCATGCTGCCTGTGCTCGGCGGCCATGGCCTGTTCCTCGTATGGCATATTGCCGGTCGGCACCTTTGCTCCCGCTGCCTTTTTTGCGGGAGCCGCGGTTGGTGTGCAGGTTTTGGCATGGCAGGAGTTTTTCTCGACCCAGGGTGCGCGTTGCGCCATCACGGGCATGGCCGTCTCATCCGGCATGGGTGCCGCCCTCTTCCTTGTCTGTGAGTTCCTGCCTCAGCCCTTCGGCGCTGTGCTGTTCGTGTCCCTGCCGATCCTGGGGGAGTTGACCCGCCGCCCACCTGCCGGCACGCGCTTCTTTTCCACGACGGGCGAGCCGATAAGCACCCGCCAATTGTTTTCCAACATGCTGCGCGACTATTCGCCAAGGATGTATGTGCTATGCGTTCTCGTGACGCTGGCTTTTAGCTGCGGTTGCTCGCTGACCTCGCCTGACCTGGCGATTCTTGCGGGGCCGGGCGGCGCACTGTTCATCGCCCTTGTGGGTCTTGCCATGTGTGCATGCTGCGCGGCGGTGCTTCTCACGACCCCCCAGCGCCTCATGCGCCTCTTCTACGTCGCCTTGCCGCTCCTTATGGTCGACGCGGCGCTGCTTGGCTGGGGTTTCACGGGGATGGGCGCGGTTGAGCTCATGGCGGGTGCGGCTGGTGTGTCGCTTGCATATTGCCTGGTGTGGGCGCTTATGGTGAGTGTCGCCCAGAGCAAGCGCCTGGCAACTCTGGGCCTTGTGGCCTTCTTGCACACGTCGTGCTTTCTGGGCGTCGTGCTGGGACAGCTTGCGGTGGGCGCCTTGGGCTTTGACGTCGTGCGGGGCTCCATTGTCATGCTTGCCTGCCTGGGTGCGGCTGCGCTGCTTTTTGCGGGCTTCAACGGCAAAGTCACGGTGAGTGAGGAGATGTTCTCGGCTCCGCTGGGCGACCAGCTTGAGCGCGCCGTGTGCGACCTTGCACAAGAGTGCAGCCTCACGCCCCGCGAGGTCGAGGTGCTTCAAGCGTGGTCGACGGGCCATAACGCGGCTTATATCGAGCAAAACCTGGGCATTTCGCGCAACACGGTGAAGACTCACCTCAACCATATCTATCAAAAGACTGGCACTGCGGGCAGGGAAGAGCTGCTGGGCCTTCTCGACCAGCGTAAGGCTTCAATAAAGTAGTGCGTGCGCGGCATGTCCCAAGGCCGTATGCGGGGCACGCTATGCCGCTCGCCGCTCGCGGTGAGTACGTTTGCTGTTCGTTTTGAACCGATGGCGTGAGTTTGGAAACATTTCTGTAACCAGAGAGTCAAGATGCGGTAATCTTTTCGCTTAACTGCGCTCCATAGCGTATGAAATTCCAAGGGAATGTTCTGCCAAAAGGAAAGGCGATACCTGCGATGTCCCAGACGACCGGCACGGCAAGCGCACCCAAGACCGCTTGCGCCGACACGGCTTTCATCACCAAGCTTGGCCTTGAGGGGGCGGAACCTGCGCTCGTGCATGTGGACATGGCTCCCGCCAACCTCATCGAGGCATCCGTCGAGCGCCACGAGGGCACCCTTACGAGTACCGGTTCGCTTGCGGTGACCACGGGCGAGTACACGGGCCGTGCCCCGCAGAACCGCTTCATCGTCGACACGCCCAACGTGCACGACCGCATCGCATGGGGCAAGGTCAACGCCCCCATGGCAACCGAGAACTTCGACCGCATCTACGAGGGCGTTCGCGCCTATCTTGCCGAGCGTGACACGTATGTCGTGCGTGGCATGGCCGGCGCCGACCGCGCCCATTCGCGCAACTTCGCCGTGGTGTGCGAGAAGCCCCACCAGGCCCTCTTCGCCCGCCAGATGCTCGTGAGGCCCGCCGCCGAGGAGCTTGAGTCCTACGAGCCCGATTTCGTGGTGCTTGCCGCCCCCGACTACCGCTGCAACCCCGAGACCGACGGCACTGCCACTGAGTCGGTCGTGGCCATCAACTTCGAGCGTCGCATCATCATCGTCGCAGGTACCGGCTACTCTGGCGAGATCAAGAAGTCCATCTTCTCCACGATGAACTACCTGCTCCCCGTTGAGGACAACGTGCTGTCCATGCACTGCTCCTCCAACGTCGACCCGCAGACGGGCCGCACGGCGGTCTTCTTCGGCCTGTCGGGCACCGGCAAGACCACCCTTTCGGCCGACCCCACCCGCAGGCTCATCGGCGACGACGAGCACGGCTGGTCTGACGAGCACGTCTTCAACATCGAGGGCGGCTGCTACGCCAAGTGCATCGACCTCACCGAAGAGGGCGAGCCGGACATCTACCACGCCATTCGTTTTGGTTCGGTCACTGAGAACGTCATCATCTCGGCCAGGACCTGCGAGCCCGATTACTCTGACACGCGCATCACGGAGAACACGCGCGTTGCCTACCCCGTCGAGCATATCGACAACGCCGTGCTCGAGGGCATTGGCACCACGCCTAGCGTCGTCGTCTTCCTCACGGCTGACGCCTTTGGCGTGCTGCCTCCCATCTCGCGTCTCTCTGAGGAAGCCGCCATGTATCACTTCATGACGGGCTTTACCTCCAAGGTCGCTGGCACCGAGCAGGGCATCAAAGAGCCGGTTCCTACGTTCTCCGCTCTCTTCGGCGAGCCCTTCATGCCGCTTGACCCGCTTGAGTACGCTGAGATGCTCAAGGAGCGTATCGAGCGCGACCACGCTCGCGTTTACCTGGTCAACACCGGCTGGACCGGCGGCGGTTACGGCGTGGGCCATCGCATGAAGCTCTCCGCCACCCGCGCCATGGTGCGTGCCGCCCTTTCTGGCGAGCTTGATGAGCAGCCCTTCAGCCATGACGAGCGTTTCGGCGTCGACGTGCCCCTGAGCTGCCCGGGTGTGGACGCCGCGCTTCTCGACGCCCGCGGCACGTGGGCCGATGGTGCGCAGTACGACCTTGCTGCCGATCATCTCGCCGACATGTTCCAGAAGAACTTCGCCGCGCGTTACCCCCATGCGCCTGAGGCAGTGCGTCAGGCTGGCCCCAAGCCTCTCTCGGACGACGTCAAGGAGGCTGACATAGTCAGCTCTGAGCCCATGTGCGACGTTAACTCTACCGCCGGTGTCCGTCTGGACAGCCCGGCAATCTAGCGCGTCGTCGCAGTTCTTTGCCTGATAGGGCCGACCGTCTGCGTCCTTCTCATGGAGTGGCGCGGCGGTCGGCTTTTGTTTTATACAATCCTTTCGGTCATAAAAGGCTTCGGCGCGTTGGTGCGCGGCTGAGCCCTTCGGTGTGGGTGTCGCCCCCTTGCCCCATGTCGTCGCTTGAGTGAGGGGCGCGAAAGTCGAGGTTTTCGGTGTCTGGCGCACAATCCCTGTCTGTTGCCCGCACGCGTGTGTGCGTTGCCCTGCTTGTTGTCCTGGGCTTCACCTTGGGATGTTCCGAATTCATCATCATCGGCATTACCCCGCAGATTGCCGCCGATTATGGCGTGGGCTTGTCTCAGGTTGGCATGCTCATCAGCGTCTTCGCCGTCACGTATGCGTTTGTAACGCCCACGTTGGCCCTCACCACCGGGCGCTTCAAGCGGTTTCATCTGCTCATTGCATACTGCATCGTCTTTTGCCTGGGCAACCTTCTGTCGCTCATCGCCCCCAACTTTGAGGTCCTGCTTATCTCGCGTATCCTGATCGGCTCGGTGTCGGGGGCGCTTCTTGCTGTTGGCGTGACGTTCATCCCTGAGCTTTTGGGGCCCAGCAAGGTCTCCATGGCCATCTCGGTCATCTACGCGGCGTTCTCGGTTGCCATGGTCATTGCGACCTCGGCGGGCAAGATGATTGCCGACACTTGGAACTGGCACGTTGACATGGCAATCGTTTCGGTGCTGTGCGTCGTGGTGTGCGCGGTGATGATTGCCTTGATGCCCCGGGAAGGCGCCACCGACGTTCCCGCAACGTTCCGTGAGCAGGCTGTCCTGCTCAAGCAGCCGTGCGTGCTTGTGGGCATGGCCGTTTTCATGTTCGCTGTGGGCGCAATCTACGTCTTTTACGGCTATGTGACGCCCTATTTCATCGATGTCCTTGGCATGGGCAATGTTGAGGCGAGCATGGCACTCATGGCCTATGGTGCCGTCACGTTCTTCTCGAATCTGTTGTCGGGCTGGGTCGATTCCAAGTTTGGCGTCAAGGCGCTCATCCCGCTCTTTATCGTTGATGCGGCGGTGCTGCTGGGCCTGTATTTCGCGACTCCCAAGATGCCGGAAAGCCTCCTTCTGATCTTTGTCATCGGCTTGCTTATGTATGTGCAGTCGGTGCCGTGCATTTCCATGTTCATGCACACCGCGAACTCCAAGTGCCCCAAGGCGCTCACCCTTGCCAGCTCGCTGGAGCCCGTGTCGTTCAATGTCGGCATCGCCTTCGGCACTGCCGTGGGCGGCCTTGTGGTCGAGGGGCCCGGCATGCATTGCGCGGGTCTCGTGGGGTCAGGTCTTTCACTCATTGGCCTGGCGTTGGCGCTAGTGATGCTGCGACTCGTCAAGCGCAGTCGGTAGGCGTGCGCGCGAAAGGGAAAAACATGACAAGAGACTCTGGTTTGCAGTCAGGCGACATGCTTAAACCGGGGTCTCTTTCTATTGTTAGTGAATACGATATAGCAGCTAACGCTCTGCTTAAACGTTATGGTTTTAGTGATTGCACCATTGAGCAAATCTGTTATTCGGAGAATCATACATATCGCGTTAGCAGGCAAAACGAAGAGCCGGTCGCAACGTTGCGCATTTGTCGCCCAGGATACCGCAGTCTTAAGGAGCTGCAGGTGGAAATCGATTGGCTGTCTACAATTAACCATGTAGTTAAGCTTAATGGTTTTGAGATTATCAAGCCTCTTCCCGCGCTTGACGGTTCGTGCGTGCAAGTTGTGGCGCTGCCCTCCGGAGCGGTTCTGCACGGCGTTGCCTTTGCGTATATGAGTGGCTTCGCTCCTGACGAGCGAGATGGGGCGGCGATGTGCGGCCTCTTTCGGCGCCTTGGCACTCTTGCCGCGACGCTGCATGGTCACTCGCGCGATGTGCCGGATGCGTGTCGTCCCGTCTGGGACTGTGCGACCATGGTGGGGCCCGATGCGCCCTGGGGCGATTGGCACATGCTTTCTTGCTTTGCCTCTCACGAGAGGTCCCTTCTTGAACGGGCAGAATCACGGGCTTGTGCGTCCATGGCTGCGTATGGCCGGCCTCAGGGGCGCTTTGGCCTCATTCACGCCGACATGCGCCTGGCGAATCTCCTCTTGGAGGGGGATACCCTCAAGCTTCTTGACTTTGACGACTGCGCCTTCAGCTGGCATCTCTTTGACCTCGCCGCATCCCTCAGCTTCATCGAGGCGCGTCCAGATGTGGCGGACCTTGTCGCTTGTTGGGTTGAGGGATACGGCGCGGCTCCTGACTCGCAGCCTCTCGCTCCGGCCGACTTCGCTGTTATTCCCTCGCTCATTATGTTGCGCCGCCTTCAGCTCACCGCATGGCTTGCCACCAGGCATGATTCCGACCCGGTCGAGGGTTTCTCGCATGAATGGGCGAAAGACACCGTCGCCGTTGCTCGGCGATACCTGGAAGGGCGCCTTTGCCTGGTGACAGGGGCCTGATCTGCGGCAGCATGCGTGTGTGTTTCGCGACTGGGATGCCGTTCGGCCGAAGACGGGCGGTGCACATGCTTGTCCAGAAACGCCATACGCTACTCTATCGGGGCTTCAGTTTTTATTCGGCCCAGTCGCCGTATGGCGGCCGAGATGGTAAGGAGCCACGCAATGCTCGACGCCAAAGACCTTGTCATACCGGACCCCAATTGCCTGTCTGCCACCGCCATGGAGCAGAAGGCGGAGACTGTGGGTGTGGGCAAGGCCACGAATGATCCGGGCCGCGTTTTCATGCTTGCCATTATGGCTGGTATGCAGATCGGCATGGGCGCACTGCTCATGACGATTGTCAAAAGTGACGTCGCCCTTTCTTTCGGTTTGTCGCAGCTGCTCGGCGGCATTGCTTTCTCCCTGGGCCTCATTTGCGTGGTTGTGGCCGGGGCGGAGCTTTTCACCGGCAACAGCCTTATGGTGATGGGCGCGCTTTCCAAGCGTCTTACCTGGGGTGCCCTGGCCAAGAACTGGGTCATCGTGTGGCTCGGCAACCTTGCGGGCTCTCTCGTCCTGGTTGGCATCATTTTTGCGTGCGGTACCTGGGCCATGAATTCGGGCGCCGTGGGCGACACCATGGTTTCCGTGGCCGCCTCTAAGGCGGGGCTTCCTTGGCTCACGGCCTTTTTCCGTGCCATCATGTGCAACATACTCGTGTGTCTGGGCGTGTGGATGGGCTTTGCAGGTAAGAGCGTCATCGATAAGATCTTTACCTGCATCTTCCCGGTCATGGCATTCGTGGCTTGCGGTTTTGAGCACTGCATTGCCAACATGTTCTTCCTGCCGATAGGCACGCTGGCCTATGCCAACGGATACGGCTCCTCGGTTGCCGGTGCGGCCGAAGCGCTTAGCGCCTCTGGCATTCTTTCAAACATATCTGCCGCGACTCTCGGCAACATCATCGGCGGAGCCGTCTTTGTGGGCGTCCTGTACTGGGTGGCCTACCACAAGAAGGCCTAAACACCTTCTGTTGCATGCGTCTTGCCGGGCACGAGGTGCGGATCGGCTATGGTGCAGGGTATCAAGGCTATATCAAGCAGATGGCCGGCCTTGAGTAAGGCATTCTCAAAGCCTCGAGATACGTCATCCATGTGAGCAAGAGGGGCGCCCGGGCCGCAAGGCACCGGGCGCCCCTCTTCGTGTGTCTGGCAATGTGGAATCTCTCACGCCAAGGTTATTCGGGCCTGTTGGCCTTCTTCATGCGCTTCTTCTCCTGCATATCCATGATGACGTGCTTGATGGCGAGCACGGGGCAGTGGAAGATCATGCGGGGGCCGGAGTGGCGCATGGCGATGCGGATCTTTTCGCGCATGGCTGGCTTGTAGCAGGGGGTGGGGCAGTTGGAGCAGAACGTCTTCTCGGCACCGCGGCGGCATGCGTCCACGCGGTGGTCGGCATAGTCGGCGAGCTCGGAGCACTCCGGACACAGGGAGCCCTTGGGCGTGCCGTGCGTGTCATTGCAATACAGGGTGATCATCAGGCGCACGACGCGCTTCTCATATGTCTTGCGATCTTCTTTCACGATGCTCCCATCTTGAGCGGCATGGCCCGTCTCAAACCACTGACATTGAGCCATTCTAGACGAAGCGGGGTCGAGCTTGTTGTTGTGATTTCAACGAGCGAGAACCAACGTAGTACCCTTTTGCCTGGTAAAAGGGCATTTCTCGGTATGTTTACGTGATTGACGTACATAATCTTATATGATGGAAGTGTGGAGAAACCTCAGAAAACAAAATTGCCTCTTGCGCTCGCCTCAGAACTAGTGCATCATAACTCCCTGCGCAACGGCAACCACGAGCCGAGCGCCTCACGAACTTCTTCAGTACTTCTCGTGAGCTGGCGATTCTTGCTGTGGGGGTACACCCGGTCCCATACCGAACCCG
>UQBS01000018.1 GCA_900539345.1 uncultured Coriobacteriaceae bacterium
ACTCGGGTGCGGTGTACTCTGCGTCGGCGTTAACGGTCACGGGGTCCATCGCGCCTTCGCCGCCGTTGGCGTCGAAGCTCACGGTGAACTGGGTGACTGCGGGAGGTTCGGAGTCGCCTTCGCCCTCGCCGCCGTCGCCCTCAATGACACCGCCGTCAGGCTGGGTGTTTCCCTCGCCGGCGCCGTTCTCGTCGCCGGGCGTCGCGTCGCCGTCCACAGCGGGTGCTTGGCCTGCGACGGTAAGGCTCGTGCTGGCGAGCCACTGGCCGTCGGCATAGACGCTCACGGTTGCAATGCCCTCGCCGAGCGTGGTGAGGGTCTCGCCCTCAACCTGGGCAACCTCGGGGTTGTCGGAACCATAGGTTGCGCCGGGCAGCGTCACGGGCGTGCCGTTGTCGGTGGCCACATAGCTCAGGACAAGCTGGGTGCCCGGCTCATAGGTGCCGGTCTCGCTCTGCGTGCCGTCAGGCTGGGTGGCAAAGACGGCGACCGTGAGGGCCGACGAGTCAACGGTCACCTTCATGGTGGCGGGGACGGGGGCCTCGGTGCCATCTTCCTTCAGGCCCGAACCCTCGGTCGCGCGCACGTAGGCGCCGCCCTCGCTCAGGTTGCCGGCCTCGCTGGAGAACACGGCCACGAGGTACATGTCGCCGGTCTGGGTCTGGAAGAGGGCCACGCCGCAATAGGCGTTCTCGGGGTTGGCGAACGGGCTCGCGTCGTTGAACCACGAAGCAGTCATCTGCTCAACGGTTGCAGCGATGTCCGCGGTGTTGACGTTGGCAGCGGGCAGAAATGCTACACACTCTTGGCCGTTCTGTGCAGAATGTATGGCGTTTTCAGCGCACTGAGCCGCGCGTGCCTGGGCCTGAGCCTCAAGAGCCTGTGTGGATTCCAGGGGGGCGGCCTCTCCGCGGGCGGCGTTCATGCTGTCGACGACAGACTGTGCCGAGGCCAGGTAGTAGGAGCCGCTGATCTGCGTGGCGACGGGTGCGTTAGCCTGGCCCTCAGCCTGAGCTGCTTCGTCGGCCCATGCCACAGCAGGGGTAAAAGCGCTGGTGGAAGCCACAAAAGCGCCACCGGCAATCAATGCGGCGGCGGCAAGCGTGACGCGACCGGCCAACCAGCCGGAAGTGTTGGTACGTGCCATATCGGTCATCTCCTTATAGTGCGTAAGACGGATGCTTCGCACTGGATTGGAAGTACTTCGGCATGACTGGCGCTATTTTACCTCATTTATATGGGGGAGCCTTGCAACAAGAACGGCCCACCGCCTCAAGGCGATGGGCCGTCGCATACCTGAAGTCAATTTAAGGACGCTGAACCAGCAAAACCAAGAGGCACCGCAGCCCTCAAAAAGCAGAAACCCCTGCAGCAAGATGTATGGGGCCGTAGCGTACTTAGAACGCATCGCGCGACAGGGGTTGTGCCATAAAAAGCAGGAGGCGCTGCAGCAAAGCGCACGAAGGTGATGTGCGCGGTGCGCGCCTCTGGCGTACTGGACGTACTCGAACCTTCGTGGAACGCGGCTGCAGCGCCACCGCAACCCTAACAAAAAGCAGAAACCCCTGCAGCAAGGCGTATGGGGCCGTAGCGTACTGGCCGTACGTGAGGCCCCGTAGAACGCAGCTGCAGGGGTTTCGCAACATCCTTACAGGTAGAAGAGGATGTCGTTGTAGGACGGGAGGGGCCAGTACTCCTTGCTGCAGATGGTCTCCATGGCGTCGGCATCTTCACGCAGCTTCTCCATGGTGGGGAGCACCTTGTCGCGGCAGGCCTCGCCGCGTGCCTGAACGTCGTCGGTGGCAATCATGGCGTCGTGGGCCTCAACCAGCGCGTCGATGTCGTCGCTGATTGCGTCTGCGCCGTCAGAGAGCTTCTTGAGCAGCTTGGTCTCGGCCTTGCACGCCACGCCCATGTCCTGCTTGATGGCCAGGTTGGAGGCGACGTCGGCGGCATAGGCGTTCACGGCCGGCAGAATCTGCTTGTTGGCCATGTCGATCATCGTGAGAGCCTCGATGTTGATGAGGTTCGCATACTGCTCGAGCTTAATCTCGTAGTGGCTCTTGGTCTCGACGCGGCTCATGACGCCGAATTCCTCGAGCAGGGCGATGTTCTTCTCCTTCATCATCGCGGGGGCAGCATCGGGCAGGGTGCGCAGGTTGGACAGGCCGCGCTTGGCAGCCTCCTCAGCCCACTCGGCGCTGTAGCCGTCACCGTTGAAGATGATGTGCTGGTGGTCGGTCAGGGCCTGCTTGATCCAGGCCATGGCGTCGGTCTCAAAGCTCGCGCTGCTCTCCATGGCGTTGGCGAACTCCTTGAGCTCCTTGGCAACGGCCGTGTTGAGCACCATGTTGGGGTCGGACAGGTTCTGACGCGAGCCAGCGGCGCGGAACTCGAACTTGTTGCCCGTGAAGGCGAAGGGAGAGGTGCGGTTGCGGTCGGTGGTGTCCTTGGTGAGGTTGGGCAGCACCGGCACGCCCAGGTACATGCTCTCCTTGTCGTGGCTCTCGTAGGTCTTGCCCTCGATGATGGCCTCGACGATGCCGTTGAGCTGGTCGCCCAGGAAGATGGAGATGATTGCCGGCGGTGCCTCGTTGGCGCCCAGACGGTGGTCGTTGCCGGCCGAGGCAACGCTGACGCGCAGCATCTCCTGGTAATCGTCCACAGCGGCGATGACGCAGGTGAGGAAGACGAGGAACTGCAGGTTCTGCTCGGGGGTGTCGCCGGGATCGAGCAGGTTCTGGCCATCGGCCGACAGCGACCAGTTGTCGTGCTTGCCCGAGCCGTTGATACCCTCGAAGGGCTTCTCGTGCTCCAGGCACACCAGGCCGTGGTGGCTGGCGATGATCTTCATGAGCTCCATGACGAGCAGGTTGTGGTCGATTGCGACGTTGGCCTCCTCGAACACGGGGGCAAGCTCGTGCTGGCAGGGAGCGACCTCGTTGTGCTTGGTCTTTGCAGGCACGGCGAGCTTCCACAGCTCGGAGTCAAGCTCCTTCATGAAGCGGCTGACGGTGGGGCGGATGGAGCCGAAGTAGTGCTCCTGGAGCTCCTGGCCCTTGTCAGGGGCGGCGCCGAAGAGGGTGCGGCCGCACAGGATGAGGTCGGGGCGCTTGGCGAAGTCCTCCTCCTTGATGAGGAAGTACTCCTGCTCGGGGCCGACGGTGCTGACGACGCGGTCGGGATGCTTGCCGAAGAGGGCCATGACGCGCTTGGCCTGGTCGCTTACGGCGGTCATGGAGCGCAGAAGCGGGGTCTTCTTGTCGAGCGACTCACCGTTGTAGCTGATGAACGCCGTGGGGATGCACAGGACGTCGTCCTTGATGAAGGCCGGGCTCGTGGGGTCCCAGGCGGTGTAGCCGCGTGCCTCGAACGTGGAGCGCAGGCCGCCGGAGGGGAAGCTCGAGGCATCGGGCTCGCCCTGTACGAGCTCCTTGCCGGAGAAGGTCATGATGGCCGTGCCGTCGCCGCCGGGGTTCAGGAACGAGTCATGCTTCTCGCTCGTGATGCCGGTGAGGGGCTGGAACCAGTGGGTGTAGTGCGTGGCGCCCTGCTCAATGGCCCATTCCTTCATAGCATGGGCGACGACGTTGGCCACCTCGATGTCGAGGGGCTCGCCCTGCTGAAGCGTCCTCATGAGCGCCTTGTAGGTCACCTTGGGAAGCTTCTCCTGCATGATCTTCTGGCTGAAGACCTTGCAGCCGAAGTACTCGCTGGGGTTGACTGCCATTTAAACCGCCTTCTCTCGATGACGCCGCGCATCGCGCGGACGTCTTGGACACAAAGCTCGGTGCATGTCGCAAACTCTAGGAGTCGAATGTTTCGCTCACTTTACGGTCGTGGGAAGCGTTCGTGACCGTATGATATCGCCGATGGAAACTATAAGGCTGGCCATATGGCCGGCAACCCCACTTTCACATGCAATGGAAGGTGCTTCATGGAACAAGAACACGACGTGGCGGCCGCAAGGCCTCTGACGTTTGCTGTCATTGACGGCAACTCCCTCATGCATCGCGCATTTCATGCGGTGCAGACACCCATGAACGCCCCCGACGGCCGACCCACCAACGCCATCTTCGGTTTCATGGGCATGTTCTTGCGCCTGGTGGAAGACTTTCACCCCGACGGCATCATGGTCGCCTTCGACAAGGGCCGCCCTACGGTGCGCATGGAGATGCTTCCCCAGTACAAGGCGCAGCGCCCCCCACGCGACCCGCTGCTCTCCGAGCAGTTCCCCATGATGCACGAGCTGCTCGCGGCGATGCACGTGCCGGTGTACGCCGTTGAGGGCTGGGAAGGCGACGACCTGCTCGGCACGCTTGCCAGGCAGGGCGAGGAGCAGGGCCACAAGATGCTGCTCGTCACGGGCGACCGCGACGCCTACCAGCTTTCCGATGGCAACGTCTCGATCCTCTCCAACAGGAAGGGCATGAGCGACGTCGCCATCATGAGCCCGGAGGAGATTTGTGCGCTCTACGAGGGCGTGAAGCCCGAGCAGATCCCCGACTTCTACGGCCTCAAGGGCGACACGAGCGACAACATCCCCGGCGTGCCCGGCATCGGCCCCAAGAAGGCGGCTGCGCTCATCGTGCAGTACGGCTCGCTTGACGCCGTGCTCGCCGACGCCGACAACATCAAGGGCAAGATGGGCGAAAACATCCGCAACCACGCAGACGACGCCTTGGTGTCGCGCGAGGTGGCCCGCATCCGCCGCGACGCGCCGGTCATGTTCGACGCCCAGGCGGCCATGTGGCCCTCCTTTGACGCGGCCGAGGTGGAGCGCGTCTTTGACGCGTTGGCACTGCGCACCCTCAAGGGCCGCGTGCTGCGCTGCTCGTGCGGGGCGCAGGCCCAGCAGGGCAGCGACGATGCGGCGTGTGCCTGTGCGCAGGCGCAGGGACCGAACCTGCCTGCCGAGCCCCTGCAGGGACAGACTGCCTGGGAATGCCTGAAGCAGGCTTGCGCTTGCGACGCCTGGGTGGGCGCCTTCTTCGACGAGGGCCAGGACACCGGCTCGCTTTTCGGCAGCGCGCAGACCTTGTGGCTTGCCTGCACGTCGGGGTGGCAGATGGCTGAGGGCGCGCCCTCCCAGGAGCCTGCGCGCCTTCTGCGCTTCGACGGCGATGACGCCCTCGACGCCCTGCTCATGGCATATGAGGGCTGCAAGGTCGTCTCGTTCGACACCAAGGCCGACCTGCGCCGCCTGTACCCGCTCGACTCCTCCGAGTCTGCACGCCTTGATGCCGCGGAGTTCGCCTCTACCCGCAGCTCAGAGGTGTTCGACGCCGGGGTGGCTGCCTATCTGCTCGATTCGGACCGCTCCGACTTCGAGCCCAGCGTGCTCGTGGGGGCGTTCTTGCCCTGGGGCCTTCCTGCATTGGAGTTCCCGGCCGCACCGAAGAAGGGCAGGGGAGCGCCTGCTCCCGCCCCCACCGAGGAGTCGAGCGCTGCGCGCGGGGCATGCGCGGCCGCTTCGCTTCTGGCGTTGCGCGAGGTGCTCGACGAGCTTCTTGAACAGGACGGCACCAAAGCGTGCATGACCGACATCGAGATGCCGCTTGTCGCGGTGCTCGCGGTGCTCGAGCGCAACGGCATGAAGGTGGACCCTGAGGTTCTCGCCCATCAGTCTTGCCTGCTCACGGGCCAGATCGAGGAGATTCGCTCGCGCATCTTCGACCTTGCGGGCCAGGAGTTCAACATCGACTCGCCCGCTCAGCTCTCCGGTGTGCTCTTCGACACGCTCGACCTGCCGACGCGCGACCCCGAGACGGGCCGCCCCCTCAAGAAGACCAAGACCGGCTTCTACTCCACGAACGCCAAGCTTCTCGAGAGCTTTGCCTGCGACTACCCCGTGGTGGCCGATGTCCTTGACTATCGCGAGCGCGTGAAGATCAAGTCGACCTACCTCGACGCGTTGCCTCGCCAGATTCTCGGCGACGGCAGGGTGCACACCACCTACAACCAGACGGTCACGGCTACCGGCAGGCTCTCCTCCTCGGACCCCAACCTGCAGAACATCCCCGTGCGCAGCGACCTGGGCCGCATGGTGAGGACGGCCTTTGTGCCCGCCGGTCCCGACAACGTCATCTTGTCGTGCGACTACTCGCAGATCGAGTTGCGGCTGCTTGCGCACCTGTCGGGCGACGAGGGCCTCGTCGAGGCGTTCTTGAGCGGGGAGGACTTCCACCGCGAGACGGCCTCGAAGGTCTTCGGCGTGCCGGCGGCCGAGGTGACGCCTGCGCAGCGCTCCCGTGCCAAGGCGGTCAACTTCGGCATCGTCTACGGCCAGACGGCCTGGGGCCTGTCCCAGACGCTCAAAATCTCCGCCGCCGAGGCCCAGGAGATGATCGACCGTTATTACGCGACGTATCCCGGTGTGCGCGTCTACCTCAACGACCAGGTGGAGCTTGCGCGCAAGCAGGGCTTTGTGCAGACGATGTTCGGACGCAAGCGCCATGTGCCCAACATCGCGGCGCGCGTGCCGGCCGTGCGCCAGTTTGCCGAGCGCACGGCCATGAACCATCCCATGCAGGGCTCTGCGGCCGACATCATCAAGCTTGCTATGGTGCGCGTGCAGCGCAAACTGTTGGAAGGAGCGTTTAGGGCAAAAATGATTGTCCAGGTGCACGACGAACTTGACTTCGACTGCCCGCGCAGCGAGGTCGAGGCATTGCAGGAAATGGTGGTCGAGCAGATGCAGGGCATCGCACGGCTTCGTGTTCCCCTGCTCGTTTCCTGCTCCATCGGTCAGAACTGGGCGGAGGCGAAATAGCGTGCAGAGTGTTGAGGCGTCCCCTGCGTCCAAAGTCACGGGCGAGCACCTGGGTCTTGGAATCGCCTTCACCTTGTTGGGCGGCGTGGGCTGGGGCTTTTCCGGCACGTGTGCGCAGTTCCTGTTCGCCAACTACGACGTTGAGCCCACATGGCTCGTCGCCACGCGCATGGTCATCGCGGCACTCATGTTTGCCCCTCTCGTCCTCGGCACGCATCGCCGCGAAGAGGCCGAGCTGATACGTGACAAGCCCAACATCCTGATAACGCTGGTGTTTGCCGTTTTTGGCCTGTTCGCCTGCTCAAGCAGCTACCTCATGTCGATTCAGGCGAGCGACGCGGGCACGGCCACCGTGCTGCAGTCGCTCAACCTGCTCCTCATCCTTGTGGTCTCATGCGTGCAGATGCACCGCCTGCCCAAGCGCAAGGAGGCCATCGGCGTGGTGTTGGCGCTGGTGGGCACGTTCCTCATTGCCACGCAGGGGTCATTTACGTCGCTGTCCATTTCGGCGGCCGCACTTTTTTGGGGCATATGCAACGCGGTGGCCTGCGCCCTCTATACGCTCTTGCCTGCCAAGCCCCTTGCCCGCCATGGCTCGGTGGCGGTCACGGGCACGGCGATTTGCATTGCGGCGGTAGTCGCCTGCGTCGTGTACCAGCCCTGGAGCCACATGCCCACACTTGACCTCGTGGGCTGGCTGGCCGTGTTCGGCGTGGCGGCCATCGGCACGTTCGGGTCGTTTTTGCTCTACGTCACCGGCGTCAAGATCGTCGGCAGCCTTCTGGCGGGTCTTCTTGCGAGCACCGAGCCCATCGTGGCATGCGTGCTGTCCGTCGTGTGGATGGGCACTGTCTTCTCTGGGTTCGATCTGGTGGGAATGGCTCTTATCATCATCATGATGTTCCTGATGGTATAAAATCGGGCTGCACGTCTTTGTCCGTTCGTTGAATCGAGGTTTACCATGACCGATTCCTACAAGAAGATCTTCGTATCGCTTGACGGTACCGAGATGCAGTCCGAGGTTTTCGCCCGCGCCTGCGAGATTGCCGCTGCCAGCGGCGCTGAGCTCTATGTGGGCCACGTCATCGACTCCACGCCCATGCAGGCTGCCGGCACCTATCCTGCCACGCTCATCCCCAGCCTCGAGAAGGCTTGGAAGGACTCCATCGAGGCCGATGTGGAGAGTGCCCGCAAGCTCGGCACCATCAAGTCCATCACCGTCGAGGCCAAGGCCGGCCGCGTTCGCGAGACCCTCATGGACGATTTCGTGAACGAGATCAAGCCCGACCTGGTCATCTGCGGCGCCCGCGGCCTTTCGAACATCAAGTACGCGATTCTCGGCTCCATCTCCACGTTCCTCGTGCGCAGCTGTGAGTGCGACGTCCTGATCGTTAAGTAGGGGTGTCCGTGGATCTGGTTGTCGAACTCTTAAAATCTGCGTTCCTCGGCCTCGTCGAGGGCATCACCGAGTGGTTGCCGGTGTCTTCGACGGGCCACATGATTCTCGTCGACGAGTTCATCAAGCTCAATGTCACCGAGCAGTTCTGGAACATGTTCCTCGTTGTCATTCAGCTGGGTGCCATTCTGGCCGTCATCGTGATGTACTTCCACGACCTCAACCCGTTCTCGCCGAGCAAGGGAGCGCAGGGGCGCGCCGCCACGTGGGGCCTGTGGGGCAAGGTCATCTTGGGATGTGTTCCCGCCGCCCTCATCGGTCTTCCGCTCAACGACTTCATGGAGGAGCACCTCTACAACTCCTATGTGGTCGCTGCAATGCTCATCCTGTACGGCGTCGCCTTCATTCTCATTGAGAACTGGCGCGCCAAGAAGCGCTCCGAGGCTGCAGGCCTTGCAACGACCTCGGACGGCGCCCACTTCGCCGCTCCTGCTGCCCCGCAGGCAGACGCCGACTTCGGCCGCATCACCGACGTCGACGACCTGTCGTGGAAGACGGCGCTGGGCATCGGCTGCTTCCAGGTGCTTTCGCTTGTCCCCGGCACCTCGCGCTCCGGCTCCACCATCATCGGCGGCCTGCTTCTCGGCACGTCGCGTTCGGTGGCCACGCGCTTCACGTTCTTCCTGGCAATCCCCGTCATGTTCGGAGCGAGCCTGCTCAAGATCGTGAAGTTCGTGCTTGCCGGCAACACCATGGTCGCCGACGAGTGGGCCATCATGGGCGTGGGCCTCGTCGTCGCCTTCGCCGTGTCCCTGGCGGCCATCAACTGGCTCACGGGCTTTGTGCGCAAGCACGATTTCAAGCCCTTCGGCTGGTACCGCATCTGCCTGGGCGTTGTGGTCCTTGCATACTTTGGCGTAAAGTCGTTCGTGCTCTAAGCGGCGCTTCCCTATATCGACTGGATGAAAAAGCCTCTCGGCGGGTTTCCGTCGAGAGGCTTTTTTGGTGCGCAAGAAGATGGGATGGAAGGCGCCCGGCTCGGCGCCTTCCACTTAGTCGAGCAGTGCCAGGATGTCTTCCTTGGATAGCGACGTCGACGCCGTTGCCTGTCCGCCCAGGATGGATTCCGCCAGCTCGCGCTTGGATTCCTGCAGGGCCACGATCTTTTCCTCGATGGTGCCCTGTGCGATGAGGCGCATGACCGAGACGCTGCGCTTCTGGCCGATGCGGTGCGCACGGTCGGTTGCCTGGTTCTGCGCGGCCAGGTTCCACCACGGGTCGTAGTGGATGACGACGTCTGCCGCCGTGAGGTTGAGGCCCACACCGCCTGCCTTGAGCGAGATGAGGAACACCGGCACGTCGTCGGTCTGGAACGAGTTGACCAGGCGTGCGCGCTGCTCCTTGGGCGTCGAGCCCACGAGCGTGTGGTAGGCCAGGCCGTCTTCCTCAAGGCGCTTGCCGATGACGGAGAGCATGCTGGTGAACTGCGAGAAGAGCAGCACCTTGTGCCCACCCTCGACGGCGGTGCGGATGAGGTCGAGCGCTGCCTCGAGCTTGCCCGAGACGCCCTCGTAGTTGTCGTAGAGGATGGCCGGGTCGCAGCAGATCTGGCGCAGCTTGGTGAGCTCGGCCAGGATGGCGAAGCGCTGCGTGGCGAATTCCTGCGGCATCTGATGGCGCAGGGTCTTCACGAGGTTGGAGGCCACGGCGTCGTAGAGCTTGCGCTGCTCGTCGTCCATGCCCGTGTACACGACGGACTCGTTCTTCTCGGGAAGGTCCTTGAGCACGTCGCCCTTGAGGCGTCGCAGGATGAAGGGGCCGACCATGCACTGCAGACGATGGGCTGCGTCTTCGTCGGCGAGGCTGATGGGTTCCTCGAAGCGCTCGTGGAAGTCCTCCACCGAACCCAGAAGGCCGGGCATCAGGTAGTCGAAGATGCTCCACAGCTCGGTGAGCCTGTTCTCGATGGGGGTGCCGGTGAGGGCGAAGCGCACCTGGGCGTCGACGAGCTTGGTGCAGCGCGCCGCTTGCGTGGAGGCGTTCTTGATGTACTGCGCCTCGTCGAGCACCTGGCAGGAGAACTTCTGGGTCGCATAGGCGTCGATGTCGCGCTTGAGCAGCTCGTAAGACGTCACGAGCACGTCGTAGCCGCGCGAGCACGCGATGATCTGGCGACGCTGATTCTGCGGGCCCACCACGGCGCAGCAGTGCAGGTTGGGGGCGAAGCGCGAAAGCTCGCTCATCCAGTTGTACACAAGCGAGGCGGGGCACACCACGAGGTTGGGCAGCTCAAAGCCGGCCTCGTGACGCGAGAGCAAGAATGCGATCATCTGAAGCGTCTTGCCCAGGCCCATGTCGTCGGCCAGGATTGCGCCGAAGCCAAGGTTCGCCAGCGTGGAGAGCCACTTGAAACCCTCGCGCTGATAGGGGCGCAGTACCCCGCGCAGGCTCTCGGGCTCGACGAAGTCGGCGTCGGCAATCGAGTCGAACTGGCGGATGATGGAGCGGAAGCCCTCGTCGCGATCGAAGCGCACACCGTCGGAGCGCTTGAGGATGGAGTCGACGAACAGCGCGCGGTTGAGCGGGATGCCCGTGGTGCCCTGGGCGAGCTCCTCGGCGCCGATGCCCAGGCCGCCTGCCAGCTCGACAAGGGCCTGAAGACCGCCTCCAAGCTGCACGATGTCGCCGTCGGCCAGGCGCACGTAACGCTCGCGGCGCTGGTAGGCGTTGAGGTAGTCCTGCAGCTCGCGGGGGGTGAGGTCGGTGGAGTCGACCGAGATGTCGAGCAGGCCCGAGCGCAGCGAGGCCTTCACGCGCACGTTGGGCACGCGACGCACGTGAATTGATTTGAGCTCGCTGCTCACAAGGACGTTGCCCAGCTCGTTGAGCTCCGGCAAACCCTCGCTCAGCAGGCGCTGCAGGGCCTCGGTGTCCGTCTCGGGGAAGCGCAGCTGGCCTTCTTCCATGGGGAAGTAGGAAAGAACAGCCTGTCGGGCTGCCCCCTCGCGCGCCATGTCGCGCAGGGGCTGCTTGGGTGCGGGGGCGGCGAAGAGGTTGAGCTCGTCGTGCGCGTAGGACACGGTGGCCTCGCAGCACACCTGGCCGGCGCGAATCGACATCTTGAAGCCGATCTCGGCAGGCGGGGGCGTGAGGTCGTCGACGCTCTCGTCCGTCTCAAAGCTCGCGTAGGCGCGGATGGCGGGCAGCACGGCGGCGCAGAAGCCCGGCATGTCCTTCACGCGGATGTGGTAGGGCGACTCACAGGGCAGCAGCGACTTGCACAGGCCGCCCATCTGGGAGCGGAAGTCGTCGCTGCACTTCCAGGCGCGACCGTCGATGAGCAGGTACATGCGTTTGTCGTCCATGACGCAGTTGGCGCCCGAGGGCATGACGAGGTCGAAGCCGCCGCGTGCGCCCTTTTCAAGCGACACGGGCAGCTCGGGGTCGCCTTCGAGCACGTCGAGCTGAACGGGCTTGTTCGGCTCGCCGTTGGTGGGCTCGTAGAAGACTTTCGCGCCCATGTAGGCGTCGAGCAGGTCGGCCACGTCGGCGTCGGCCAGGCCCACGGTGCGCGACACGGCGTCGTAACCGCTGGCCCAGTAGCCCGCCTGACGCATGCGAGAGGCCTGCTGGGTGTGCAGCACGCGGGCGAACACGGCCATGGCGTCGTTGGCGCGGCGCGTGAAGGCGTCATGGCTGTGCACGAACTCGAGCTCCTTGCCGTAGGCGTAGAGCGACTCGCGCTCCCAGGCGCTCACTGCCTCGTCAAGCCTGCGCACGGCATAGGACACCTTGCCCGCGCGAACCTTGAGGGTCGCCTCCCAGGCGCTCGTCTTGGCGGCGTCGCTGGCGGCGCTGCGGCAGGTCTTGGGGATGATGGTGACCTCGACGTCGGCGATCTCCTTCGACGCCCCGTGGTGCGCGAGGGCCGAGCCGGCCATGTCGGGCAGCGTCGAGCCCACGTTGGAGTAGGCGAAGATGATGTTGCTGATCTGTGGGGAGGTCTGGCTCTCGCGCACTTGGGTGCCTGCGCCCAGGGCGGCGAGCCTGCCGGGCTGGTTGGAGCGCATCTGGTCGAGGACCTTGTCGGTCTGCGCCGCAAGCGAGCTCGTTTTGCCGGCCGCAGCGCTCGCCGCGGCGGGCTTGGGGGCCGCGGCAGGGGCGGCAGCCTGCACTTTGGGTGCCGCCGGCGTGGCGGGCTTCATGTCCTGGTAGCACAGCAAGAGGCACACGCCGTGCTTGCACAGCTCGTCGGTCGCGCCGCCGCATGTGCAGGTGTGAGACACTATCTCGTTTCGCGCCAGGTCGATCTGCGCGCTTGCATGATACGTCTGTGCGCCGTCGGCGACGTCTCCTTCAACTGTGAGACGGCTGGCGTCAGCGGACTTCGACGGGGAGACGTTGTTTGCCCCGCCGCGTGCGACGAGCCTCTCTCCGCGCGTGAACGTCTGACGGCCGCATGCATCCATAACCATTGAATCCCAGCTCAATGATCCTCCTTTGGGGTCGTTCGTGCCAGTCGGTCAATTCTAGCGCTCTTTTCAGCCATTTGCACTCAGGGATGCAATGCACGTCAAACGTGTATGGGTCGTGAGCGCATGGGGCGCTCGGCTGAAAGGCTGTCCGGGGCGATGGTAGACTGACCCTCCAAAACGACGTTCGCCCCACATTGCCGTCTGCGACGCAGGAAGGCTGTTTCATGACGATAGATATCGACTCGCTCAACCCCGCGCAAAAAAGCGCCGTGCTCAAGGTAGAGGGCCCGCTGCTCGTGCTGGCAGGTGCCGGCTCGGGCAAGACGCGCGTGCTGACGTACCGCATCGCCCACATGCTGGAGGATCTGGGCATCATGCCTTGGCAGATCCTTGCCATTACCTTTACCAACAAGGCCGCCCGTGAGATGAAGGAGCGCCTGGAGCGCCTCCTTGAGGGCAGGAGCATGCGCGGCATGTGGGTGTGCACGTTCCATGCCATGTGTGTGCGCATGCTGCGCATCGACTGCGCCCGCCTGGGCTACGGCGACTCGTTTGCCATTTACGACGACGACGATTCCAAGCGTCTCGTCAAGTCCATCATGGCCGACCTGCGCATCGACGAGAAGCGCTTTCCTTTGAATGCCGTGCGCTCCCAGATCTCCTCGGCGAAAAACGAGCTTCTCGACCCGGCGGACTTCGCCGCCCGCGCCAACACCCCGCCTGAGAAGGTCGCCGCGAGCGTGTACGAGGAGCTTCAGCGCCGCCTGGCCCGCGCCAACGCCATGGACTTCGACGACCTGCTCGTCAACGCCTACCGCCTCCTGCGCGACAACCCCGACATTCTCGAGCAGTACCAGGAGCGCTTCCGCTACATCAGCGTCGACGAGTATCAGGACACGAACCGCGCCCAGTATCAGATTACGAGCCTTTTGGCCGGCAAGTACCAGAACCTCATGGTGGTGGGCGACGACGACCAGTCAATTTACTCGTGGCGCGGCGCCGACATCCGCAACATCCTCGACTTTGAGAAGGACTACCCCGGCGCTGCGGTGGTGAAGCTCGAGCAGAACTACCGCTCGACCGGCCACATCCTCGACGCAGCCAACGCCGTTGTGGCCCACAACACCGAGCGCAAGGAGAAGCGCCTGTTCACGGCCGCAGGCGACGGCGAGAAGGTGAAGGTCTGCCTCAATCGCGATGAGATCGCCGAGTCAAACTACATTTCCGGCCAAATCAAGGGATTGCACGACAAAGGCGTCTCCTACAGCGACATCGCCCTTTTCTATCGCACGAACGCCCAGTCGCGCGTTTTGGAAGACGGCCTGGTGAAGGCCGGCATCCCGTACACCATCGTGGGTGGCACGCGCTTCTTCGACCGCATGGAGATTCGCGACCTCACGGCTTACCTCAAGCTTGCTGTGAATCCCTCCGACGACGTGTCGGCCCGCCGTGTCATCAACAAACCTGCCCGCGGCATCGGTGCCACCTCCCAGGACCGCATCGCCCAGATTGCCCGAGAGCGCGGCTGCACCTTTGTGCAGGCCTGCGGCGAGTTTGCGCTGGGCGACTACGGCGCCACGTCCCGCATCCGCAACTCCATCCTGCACTTTTTGCAGATCATCGAGGAGTCGCAGACCTTCCAGGGTGACGTCGACCAAATCGTTGAGGCCATTGCGGCCAAGTCCGGCCTGGTAGACGCCCTGCGTGCCGAGAACACCGACGAGGCGCGCGACCGTATGGAGAACATCCAGGAGTTCGTGGGCGTCGCCAAGGAGTACGTCGACACGCACCAGGACACCCAGGAGGAGCTCCTGAGCAATGCCGAGGCGCTAGCCGAGGCTGCGGGTGACTCCGCTGCGGCCGCCCAGTCTTCCGATACGCTGTGGGAGGCCGCCGAGGAGGAGGGTCCTGTCGCCGGCGAGTTGAGCCTGCCGGGCTTCATGGAATGGCTTGCCCTGCGCACCGACCTCGACGCGGTGGGCGAGGGCGAGGCCTGCGTCACGCTTATGACCGTCCATGCCGCCAAGGGCCTGGAGTTCGACAACGTGTTCGTCGCCGGCATGGAGGAGGGCGTCTTCCCCCATGTGAACGACTTCAGCGCCGACGAGTCCAAGCTCGAGGAGGAGCGCCGGCTTGCCTACGTCGCCATCACGCGCGCCCGCAAGTGCCTGTGGCTCTGCTACGCGCAGATGCGCCGCCTCTACGGCAACCAGCAGCACAACCGCCGCTCTCGCTTCATCGACGAGATTCCGGCAGAGCACACGGTGAGCGTCGGTGTGGGCAGCGAGAGCTTCGAGGGCTTCGGCTACGACAGGCGAGGGTCGCGCCACGGCATTCTCGGCGCAGGCCACAGCACCGAGGTGTACGGCGGCAGCGTCTTCGGCAACCGTACCCGTTCCTCGGGCGGCGGCGTTTCGGCCTCCGAGCTGCCGGCTCCCCACGTGGCCACGCCCAGCTATTCCAACGCGGCGGCAAACGCCGTGTGGAACGTGGGCGACCGCGTGAACCACAAGAAGTTCGGCCCAGGCACGGTCATTGCCTCCAAGGGCGACCAGATAACGGTGCAGTTGGACAGCGGTGCCACCAAGACGCTGCTCAAGGGCTATGCGCCCATCGTGAAGATCGGCTAGCGAAAGGGGCGTGTGCAAGGTGGATCAAGTGGAAGAGAAGGACGAGAGGCCTGTGGCAGGCCAGGCTGTGTCGCATGCAGCCGTGGACTGGCTGGGTGTTGAGGCCGGCGGCGGCGACGAGGGCCCCAAGCGCTCAGAGGAGGTGCGCACGCTGCTCATGCCCCTCGTGTTCTTGGCGGTGGGCATCGCGGCGCTCGTCAAGGGCTGGCTGGTGGCGGGTATCGTGCTGCTCGTGCTCGGCGTGGGAATGCTCGTCTTTCAACTTGTGCTGGGCGCCCTCTTCGTGAAGTACGTGCTGCGCAAGGGCGCCAACGTGTTCCGCCTTCTTGCGGTGCTCATGCAGCCCGATGTGGCGCATCGCGGCGCGGGCCCGGCTGCGAACGCCGGCGCGACTGCCAATGACCATGAGGCGCAGGTTGACGCTGCCGTTGGCTTCGGACTCACGCGTGCGGCGGCCGAGGGCGGCTTCTTCTGCGCAGGCATGGATCCCGACCTTGTGCAGGCCCGGCGGGCCAACGTGCTCGAGGAGCGCGCCGCCACCTACGCATGGCTCCAAGAGGGCCCCGGTTGGGTCGAGGTCCACACCGCCGCTCCTGACGGCGTGGACCTTGTGGGCCACGTTTGGGTTTGCGATGCCGCATCTACGCGATGGGCCGTGCTGTGCCACGGGTACGCCGGCACGTGGGACTCGATGCTGCAGTACGCCCGCCATTGGGCGCAGGCCGGTTACAACCTTCTCGTCGTCGAGATGCGCTGCCACGGCGCAAGCGCGGGCAAGCTCATCGGCATGGGTGTGCTCGACGGCCCCGACGTTGTTGCATGGGCGCGCCGCCTGGAGGCGGGCCTGCCTGGCATGCCTGCGGCCCGCGATGTCGTGCTCATGGGTCACAGCATGGGAGGTCACGCCGTCCTTGTCGCGGCCGGCGACGAGGGGCTTCCCTCCTGCGTGCGCGCCGTTGTTGCGGACTGCCCCTTCGACCGCGCATGGGCGTCCTTCGCGCACATGCTCGACTCGGCGGGGCTGCCCGTGCATCCCACGCTTGAGATTGTGCGCCGCCACCTGCGCCTCATCCCCGGCGGCTACGACATCGTCCCCGACGACGCGGCTCAAAGCGTGGCGCGCGCCAAGGTGGGGGTGCTGCTTGTGCACGGGACGCTCGACTCATCGGTGGCTCCCGCCTGCACGCGCAGGATCTACGAGGCGGGCGGTCCGGGCAAGCGCGACGTGCTCCTTGTCGAGGGGGCCGGCCACTGCCAGGCGAGTCTAGTTGCGCCTAATGCGTATTGGTCGCGCGTCCTGGGCTTTGCTGAGGCTTGCGTGCGGTAAACTTTGCATGTTTGTATGGACTGGCCCCGATGGGCCAGCATGAACCTTTTGAAGAGGAGAGAACCCATGAGCAAGATTCTGGTCTTCGGCCACAAGAACCCTGACAACGACGCCATCATGTCCGCCGTCGTGTATTCCCAGCTCGCCAGTGTTCTCGACCCGGCCAACGAGTACGTTGCCTGCCGCCTGGGCGAGCTTCCCGGCGAGAGCGCTGCCCTGCTTGAGAAGCACGGCGTCGCCGCTCCTCAGTTCCTCGAGAAGATCGAGCCTGCCGACGAGAAGGTCAAGGTTGTCCTGACCGACCACAACGAGCTCGGCCAGACCGTCGAGGGCATCGAGAACGCCGAGGTCGTGGGCGTTATCGACCACCACCGCATCGCCGACCTCACCACCGCCCAGCCTACGCTCTTCATCAACGTCCCCTGGGGCTCCACGTGCTGCATCATCGCCAAGCTCTTCGAGGTCACGGGCACGCCCATGAGCGACGCCCAGGCCGCCATGCTGCTTGCTGCCATGATGACCGACACCGTCATGCTCAAGTCTCCCACCACCACCGACGCCGACCGCGCCATCGCCGCTAAGCTCGGTGCCCAGATCGGCGTTGACCCCGTCGCCTACGGCGCGCAGGTGTTCAAGAGCCGTGGCGCCGACGGCTTCACGCCCGCTCAGATGGTCGCCCGCGACATCAAGAAGTTTGAGATCGGCGGCAAGGCCGTCTTCATCGGCCAGTACGAGACCGTGAACAAGGAGCCCGTCCTTGCCCAGGCCGACGAGCTGCGCGCCGCGATGGAGGAGTACCGCACTGCCAACGGCGGCGACACCCTCGTGCTGTGCGTGACCGACATCATCGAGGAAGGCTCCCAGGTCTTCGTCGTGGGCGAGCCCGAGGTTGTCGAGCGCGGCCTCAACATCACCGTCGTGCCCGAGGGCGTCTGGATGCCCGGCGTGCTTTCCCGCAAGAAGCAGGTTGCTGCCCCGCTCATCGAGGCTGCGAACTAGTACGCATGTCTGGCACGCCGCTTTTGCTGCATGCCTGTTGTGGGCCCTGCTCGCTCGAACCCCTGCGGGTTCTGCGCGAGCAGGGCTTTTTGCCCACAATAGTGTATGTCAATCCTAACATTCAGCCCCGCGACGAGTACGTGCGCCGCCTTGAGACGCTGCGTGCCTGGGCGGCAGGGGAGAACGTCGCGGTTGTCGAGGGACCCTATGAAGCTGAGCGTTGGGAGCGCGAGGTCGCGCGGTACGGCACAAACCGTCTGGCGCGCTGTCAGGCATGTTATCGCCTGCGCCTGGAGGGGGCGGCAACCCTGGCCGCCGAGCTCGGGTGCGCCCATATGTCCACGACGCTTGCGGTCTCTCCCTACCAGCTTTTCGACGCCTGCGGAACCGAGCTTGGGCGGATTTGTGCACGTGCGGGCCTCGTGGCCGTCTGGCAGGATTTCCGTCCGCTGTACCCCCAGGCCACGACGCGCGCCAAGGAACTGGGATTGTATCGGCAGAACTACTGTGGATGCCGTTTTTCCGCTGCCGAGGCTGCCCTTGAGCGCTGCCAGGCCCGCGAGGCGCGCACGCTGCAGCGAGACCTCGGACGTGCATGCACGTAGATTCTCCACTTGCGTGCGTTTCTGCCCATGCCGCCAAGGGGTGGGCGCTAGACTTCCCCTATCTCTTCTACCTGCATGGGAGCTGTGTATATGCGTACCGACGATTTTGATTACGACCTTCCCCGCGAGCTCATCGCCCAGTATCCGGCCGAGCCCCGCGACTCTTGCCGCCTGCTTGTGCTCGACCGCGAGAAGGGCACGCTGGAAGACCATGTGTTCACCGACATCGTGGACTTCCTCAACGAGGGCGACCTGCTCGTCGTCAACCAGACTCGCGTGCTGCCCGCGCGTCTCATCGGCCACAAGCCGGTGACGGGCGGTGCCTGCGAGGTCTTCCTCACCAACCGCCGCGAGGACCTCGATGCGGCGGGAGGCGTGTGGGAGTGCCTCGTGAAGCCCGGCAAGCGCCTCAAGCCGGGCGCCGTGGTGGAGTTTCGCGAAGGCGGCCTCCTTGCTCCCATGACGGCCCCCGTGATCCTCACCGCGCATGTGGGCGAGATTTTGCCGCAGCGCGGACTTCGTCTTGTGAGCTTCGAGGCGGCTGAGGGCCTCACGCTTGACGAGGCCATGCACAAGGCCGGCCACGTGCCGCTGCCTCCCTACATCACCCAGTACGAGGGCGATTCTGAAAAGTACCAGACGGTGTACGCCATGCAGGAGGAGCACTCCGCCGCGGCGCCTACCGCGGGCCTGCATTTCACGCCTGCGCTCATCGAGAAGTGCCGCGAGAAGGGCGTGGGCTGGGCGACCGTCGAGCTTGAGGTCGGCATCGACACCTTCCGCATCGTGGAGGAGGACGACCCCACCGAGCACGAGATGCACACTGAGCGCTACCACGTGCCCCAGTCGGTGATCGACCAGATCCATGCCACTAAGGCCGCCGGCAAGCGCGTCATCGCCGTGGGCACGACGTCGGTCCGTTCGCTCGAGAGCTCCTGGAGCGCCGAGGAGCCCTATGCCGGTTGCGCCGCGCGCTTCTTCGACATTCCCGAGAAGGGCGACGTCGTTGCGCGGGAGAACGCCACAACTTCGCTGTTCCTCATGCCGGGAAGCCAGTTCCACGTGGTGGATGCCATGGTCACGAACTTCCATGTGCCTCGTTCGACCCTCATGATGCTCGTGAGCGCCTTTGCCGGCCGCGAGCGCATCATGGAGGCCTATGGCCATGCCATTGAGAGCAAGTACCGCATGCTTTCCTTCGGCGACGCCATGCTCATTATTTAATCTTTGAAAACGCTGTGGCCGTGTTCTGTGGGGCCGCAGGTGTCTTCCGACAGCTGCTCTCGAGGAACGGGAAGGGTTTTCACATGATCGCTGTCATCAAACCGGGAACCACTGAGCACCAGCTTGAGAATCTGGTGAGCTGGCTCGAGGGCAAAGGACTCGAAGTCAACATCTCCAAGGGCTCGGAGGCCACCATCGTCGGCCTCATCGGCGACACCTCGCGCGTCGACGTGTCGCTGCTCGAGTCCATGGGGATCATCGAGTCGGTCACGCGTGTGACCGAGCCGTTCAAGGCCGCCAACCGCAAGTTCCACCCCATGGACACGAAGGTCGAGATTGCCCCCGGTGTGGCCATCGGTGCCGGCGAGTTCCAGGTCATGGCGGGCCCGTGTTCGGTTGAGGGGCAGAACCTCTTTGAGATCGCCCGCGCAGTGAAGGCAGCCGGCGCCACGGTCCTGCGAGGAGGCGCGTTCAAGCCTCGTACGAGCCCCTATGCCAACCAGGGCATGGGCGAGGCGGGCCTCGACCTGCTCTGTCAGGCGCGCGCCGAGCTTGGGATGCCCATCGTGACCGAGATTATGGACGTGCGCCAGGTGCCGCTCTTCCTCAAGTACGACATCGACCTGTGGCAGATCGGTGCCCGCAACACCCAGAACTTCAACCTGCTCAAGGAGGTCGGCCGTGCCGGCAAGCCCGTGCTTCTCAAGCGCGGCCTGGCTGGCACCATTGACGAGCTGCTCATGAGCGCCGAGTACATCATGAGCGAGGGCAACCCCAACGTCATCCTGTGCGAGCGCGGCATCCGCACGTATGAGACGCGCACGCGCAACACGTTCGACCTCAACGCCGTGCCGGTGCTGCATTACCTGAGCCACCTGCCCGTCGTCGCCGACCCGAGCCATTCCACGGGATACGCGCGCTATGTGGGGCCGATGTCGCTGGCGGCCACGGCATGCGGTGCCGACGGCCTTGAGATCGAGGTGCACAACAACCCCCAGGTTGCATGGTCCGACGGCGCGCAGGCCCTTTTGCCTGAGCAGTTCGCCTCGCTTATGCCCAAGGTCCGCGCCATCCGCGACGTCGTCGCGACCGACTAGTCCAAGGAGGCCTGCATGGAAGACACCCAAGAGGTCCATACCGTTGGCATCGTAGGCTTGGGACTTATCGGCGGCTCGTTCGCCAAGGCCTATCATGCCGCGGGATGGCGCGTGCTTGCCTTCGACATCGATGCCGACACCATGGCTGTGGCAAGCATCGACGAGACGATTCAGGCCACGCTGGGGCCCGACAACGTGGGGGAGTGCGACCTCATCCTGCTGGCCCTCTATCCTGCCGGCTGTATTGCCTGGTTCAAGGAGAACGCCGAGCGCGTGCGCAAGGACTGCCTGGTCATTGACACTGCGGGCGTGAAGCGTGAGGTCTGTGCGGGCTGCATGCCCATTGCCGCTGAACACGGCTTCACGTTCGTGGGCGGCCACCCCATGGCGGGCACCCAGTACTCGGGCTACAAGTACACGCGCGAGAATCTCTTTCACAACGCCCCCATGGTCATCTGCCCTCCTCGTGTCGACGACATGGCCCTGTTCGAGCGTATCAAGGACCTGCTCGCGCCGGCCGGCTTCGGCAGCATCTGCGTAAGCACGCCCGAGGAGCATGACAAGCGCATCGCCTTCACTTCACAGTTGGCGCATGTGGTGAGCAACGCCTTTATCAAAAGCCCCACGGCGCAGGGTCACAAGGGCTTTTCCGCCGGCAGCTACAAGGACCTCACGCGCGTCGCATGGCTCAACGAGAACATGTGGACGGAGCTGTTCTTCGACGATGCCGACAACCTGCTTTTTGAGCTCGACACCATCATTGCGAGCCTTGGGGAATACCGCGATGCGCTCGCTGCACGCGACTCCGACACGATGCGTCGCCTGCTTGCCGATGGCCGTCGTGCCAAGGAGAATGCCGAGCGCCGCGGCAAAAACGAAAGGAGCGGGCAATGACGCTGCAATCTGAGGCATACGGCACGGTGCATGTGAGCGCTTCGGGCAGCTATGACGTGCTGATAGGCGAGGGGCTGCTTGACAGGTTCGGAAGCCTTGTGCGCGAGGCACTGCCCTCGGCCGACAAGCAAGTGCTGCTTGTGAGCGACTCCAACGTCGCCCCACTCTATGCCGAGCGCGTGAGCGTGTCGCTGGGTGCGGCTGGTTTCGACGTGCACCTTGAGGTGCTGCCGGCAGGGGAGAAGACCAAGTCGCTCGAGAGCTTTTCGCGCCTTGTGCGCCGTTGCGCCGCGCTGGGGCTCTCTCGCCAGAGTACCGTCGTCGCCCTGGGCGGCGGCGTTGTCGGCGACCTTGCGGGCTTCACTGCGGCCAGCTATATGCGCGGCTGCAACCTCGTCCAGGTGGCCACCTCGCTGCTTGCCATGGTTGACTCCAGCGTGGGCGGAAAGACCGCCGTTGACCTGCCCGAGGGAAAGAACCTCGTCGGCGCGTTCTACCAGCCCGGCCTTGTCGTCTGCGACCTGGGTTGCCTCAAGACCCTGCCGGGCGAGTTTGTAAGCGACGGCATGGGCGAGGTCGTGAAGTACGGCGTCATGTGTGACCCCGAGCTCTTTGAGTGGCTGAAGAGCCCCTTTGCGGGCCAGGAACGTCGCATTGTGGAACGCTGCGTGTCCATCAAGCGCGACGTGGTGCAGGCCGACGAGCGTGAGGCAGGCCAGCGCAAGCTGCTCAACCTGGGCCATACTGCTGCCCATTCCATCGAGCTGTTGAGTGACTTTACGGTTACGCATGGCCATGCCGTGGCTGCAGGCCTTGCCATCATGGCTCGGGCGTGCGCCGCAAGGGGCATCTGCACCCCAGAAGATGCCGTTCAAATCGAAGAGATGCTGGCGGTCCATGGGCTGCCGAGCGGCACAACGCAGCCTGCCTGCGAGATTGCGCAGGCGGCATATCGCGACAAGAAGCGTGCGGGCGACCACATCGACATCGTCGCTGTGCGCGGCATTGGTTCGTGCGAGGTGCGTCGTGTGGGCATGGAGGAGTTCTCCGAGCTCATGGAGCTGGGTTGTGCCAAGCGCGACGCGCGCTGTGCCGAGGGAACAACCAAGGCGCAGGTGGCCGGAGGCGGCCATGAGCTTACGGCAACGGTGGGCCCCGGTGTTCTGGGCGGCCAAGTTGCAGCCATCGCCTCCAAGAGCGCCGCGCACCGCATGCTCATCTGCGCCGCCCTGGCCGATGAGCCGTGCGACATCGTGTGCTCCACGACGAGCAAGGACATCGAGGCGACGCAGGCCTGCCTTCAGGCTCTCGGAGCTCGAATCGTGCGTCGAGGCGAGGTCCTTCATGTTGACCCTATCCATCGTGCCGAGATGGCCGAAGACGTTCGTGTGCTCGATTGCTGCGAGTCGGGAAGTACCTTGCGTTTCATGCTTCCTGTGACGTGCGCCCTGGGGGCCCATGCGCGCATCGACGGTCAAGGCCGCCTGCCCGAGCGACCCCTGTCGCCCCTTCGCGAGGAGCTTGAGGCGCACGGCGTGCGGATCTCTCCCGTGGGTACGTGGCCCCTTGAAGTTCAAGGTCAGCTTAAGGGCGGCACCTTCCTCATCGCTGGCAATGTCTCGTCGCAGTTTGTGACTGGTCTGCTGATGGCACTGCCCCTGCTTGAGGAAGGGGGGTCCGTACGCCTGTATGGCACGGTCGAATCCCGTCCATATATCGATATGACCCTCCGTACACTGGCAATATTCGGTATTGAGGTTCAAGAGTCTCACTATGAACTTGATATTGATGGCTGCATGTCACCGATTACGGAGTTTGCCGTTGCTCCAGAGCAGGCGTACCACAGCCAATCTCACCTTAAGGTTGAGGGTGACTGGTCCAACTCTGCTTTCTGGTTGTGCGCAGGGGCCTTGGGCGGCGAGGGCGTGAGTGTCTCAGGGCTCGACTTTGACTCCGCCCAGGGTGACAAGGCGATTGTCGACATCCTCGAGCGCTTCGGTGCCGACGTCGAACGCGACAGCTCCGCCGGTGTCGCCACCGTGCGCCCCGGCGCCTGCGCCTTGCAGGCAATCGAGCTCGATGCGTCAGACGTCCCCGACCTTGTTCCTGTCGTGTCTGTTGTGGCTGCCTGCGCGGTGGGTACGACGCGCATCACGGGTGCCGCGCGCCTGCGCATCAAGGAATCCGACAGGCTTCAGACCACTTCCGAGATGCTCGAGCGCCTTGGTATCGACCTCGAGGAGTTCCCCGACGGCCTTGTTATCCACGGCCGCGGCGGCTTTGGCTCGCATGCCTTCCACTCCGGACGCGTGCGGTCGCACAACGACCACCGCCTTGCCATGTCGGCGGCTGTGGCGAGCGTGCAGGCGTCGGGCTCAGTGTGCGTGGAGGCGGCTCAGGCTGTGAACAAATCCTACCCCGGCTTCTTTGCTGACTTTGCCCGCCTGGGTGGCCAGGTCAGCGTTGAGGGGAGGGAGGATTAGGCATGTCTTCGTCTTTTGGATCAAGCGTCAAGGTGCAGGTTTTTGGCCAGTCGCATTCGGCTGCCATCGGCGTCGTCGTCGATGGTCTGCCGGCCGGTGAGGCCGTCGACCTCGAAGAGCTCGCGTCTTTCATGGCGCGACGCGCTCCCGGAAAGAACGCCTGGTCGACCCCACGCAAGGAGGCCGACGCGCCCTCTGTGCTGAGTGGCCTCAACCCCGAGGGACGCACATGCGGGGCGCCGCTTGCCATGGTCATCGAGAACACCAACATACGCTCGTCTGACTATGCCCAAATTGCGCGCAACCCCCGGCCGGGCCACGCCGACCTTACGGCCCAGGCTCGCTGGCACGGACAGCAGGACGTGGCGGGTGGCGGCCACTTTTCCGGGCGCCTCACGGCTTGCCTGTGCGCGGCCGGCGGTGTCGCCCTGCAGATTCTCGCTCGCCGAGGCATTCGCGTCGCTGCCCATATTCGCTCTATCGCCGGTATCCAAGACGTGCCTTTCGATCCCGTTTGCTGCGGCTTCGACCAGTTCGCCGCCCTTGTGGGCAAGGGTTTTCCCGTGCTCGATGACGAGGCGGGTCTTGCCATGCAGGCCGCCATCGGCGGTGCCCGGGCAGCGCAAGACTCGGTGGGCGGCGTTATCGAATGCGCCTGCGTCGGCCTCCCGGCAGGCGTGGGAGCCCCCATGTTTGACGGCATCGAGAACGTGGTTGCCAAACTGCTCTTTGGCATTCCCGCTGTGAAGGGTGTCGAGTTCGGAGCGGGCTTCGCCGTCGCTGACATGTACGGCTCTCAGAACAACGATCCCATCGTGCTCGACGAGGCGGGCCATGCCACGTGTCGCACGAACAACGCAGGCGGCATCCTGGGCGGTATCTCCACGGGCATGCCTGTCATCGTGCGCGCAGCCTTCAAGCCTACGCCCTCTATTGCCGAAGAGCAGTCCACGATCGACATCGTGGATGGTTGCGAGACCCGCCTGAACGTTCCCGGCCGTCACGACCCGTGCGTTGTCGTGCGCGCTGTGCCTGTCGTCGAGGCGGCTATGGCGTTGGCGATCATCGACTGCCTTGCCTCGGACGGTGTCCTTGGGCCCGTGAGCGACTCGGCCGTAGACCCCCGGGTCCTCGAGCGGACCCACACTCTTTTCGGTTAGCCGCGCATCTTCTCGCCGCTTTCGTTTGATTGGATTCAACGTTGCCAACGAACACCATCGACCAGCCTGACATCAACGCCCTGCGCCTTGAGATGGACGCCTGCAACAAGCAGATTCTCGAGGCATTTGAACACCGCATGGACATCGCCTCGCGCATCGGCGACGTCAAGCGCTCGCTGGGCCTGCGCGTCACCGACCCGCGTCGTGAGCGTCAGATTCTCTCCGCTATTGCCGACCAGGCCTCACCCGAGTTCAAAAGCTACGCCACAGTGCTGTTCTCCCTGCTCATGGAGGTGTCGAGCGCTTATCAGGAGCATCGCATGCGTCCCACGAGTCCGCTGCGTGAGCGTATCGAGCAGGCTCTTGAGACGACGCCTAAGCTTTTCCCGCAGTTTGCGAGCGTGGCATGCCAGGGCGTCGACGGCGCATACTCCCAGCTTGCCGCCGAGAAGATATTCAAGCGTCCCAACATCACGTTCTATCGCAATTTCGAGGGCGTGTTCCAGGCCGTTGAGTCGGGCACGTGCGAGTACGGCGTGCTGCCCATCGAGAACTCCTCGGCCGGCACCGTCAACGCCGTGTACGACCTCATGATGGAGCATGACTTCCACATCGTGAGGACCTACCGTCTCAAGGTCGACCACAACGTGCTGGCCAACGAGGGCGCCACACTTGAGGGCATCACCGAGATCTACAGCCACCAGCAGGCCATCAACCAATGCGCCCGTTATCTCGAGGGGATGCCCTACGTTAAGGTCACCCCCGTCACGAACACCGCCGAGGCCGCGCGCATGGTCGCCGAGTCGGGCCGCACCGACGTGGCGGCGCTTTCGAGCCGTGCCTGCGCCTCGCTCTATGGCCTGTCCGTGCTTGCGCGTCAGGTGAACGACTCGGACAACAACTACACGCGCTTCGCCTGCATCACGAAGGACCTCCAAGTCTTCCCCGGTGCCGACCGCACTTCGCTCATGATGGTGGCGCCTCACGAGCCTGGCGCGCTTTACAAGGTGCTCGCGCGCTTCTATGCGCTCGACATCAACCTCACGAAGCTGCAGAGCCGACCCATCCTGGGGCAGGACTTCGAGTTCATGTTCTATTTCGACCTGGATGCCTCGGTGTATTCTCCCGAGTTCGCAAGCCTCGTGTGCGAGCTCGAGGATTTCTGCGATGACTTCAAGTATCTCGGCACTTATTCGGAGCTGGTGTAACGATGATCGCACCCGATACGGCCCCCATAGGTGCCGCCTCAATTGAACCGCTTTTTCGCCGTGTGCTTGCGGGTTCTGCGAACCTCACGTTCGGCCTGGTGGGGGAGCGGCTCGGTCACAGCCACTCCCCGCGTATCCACGAGCTTTTGGGGTCCGTGCCCTATGAGCGCGTGGAGGTGCCGCGCGACGAGGTGGGAGCTTTTTTCGCCGCGCGTCGCTACCGCGGCCTCAACGTGACGATTCCTTACAAGTGCGATGCCGCCCGTGCGGCAGACGTGCGTTCTAAGGCCGTCGAGAGGCTTGGCAACGCAAACACTCTCGTCGTGCGCGAAGACGGCACGCTGTTTGCCGACAACACCGACTACCACGGGTTTTCTCGCCAGCTCGATCTCATCCACGCCAACGTTGCCGGGCAGGCCTGCCTTGTCCTGGGCGACGGCGGGGCAGCCGCGACGGTTCGCGCCGTGCTCGCCGACCGGGGCGCCTCCCTTGTGGTGAGTGCCTCCCGCAAAGGCGAGCTTACGTTTGCGGCCCTTGCTGGAGACGCCTCTGCTGCCAGTCCCGCTCAGATTGCCCAGGCCGATGCCTTGCGCACCGAGGTTGTCCTCATCGTCAACGCGACCCCGGTGGGCATGTATCCCCATGCCGATGACGACATGCTTGTTGGCCTCGACCGTTTTCCGGCGCTGCGCTATGTGTGCGACCTCGTCTACAACCCGCTGAGGACCCGCCTCATCCAGGAGGGTCGCGCCCGTGGTCTTGCGTGCGCAGGCGGCCTTTCCATGCTTGTGGCCCAGGCCAAGCGTTCAAGTGATCTCTTTTTGGGTGTCGATCGTCCCGACGACATCGAGGAGGGCGTCCTTGCGCAGATGCGTGCCGAGCTGGCCGTCGTGAGCCTTATCGGTATGCCGGGCTCGGGCAAGACGCGCACGGGCATGCTCTTGGCCGAGATGCTCGGCTTTGAGTTTGTCGACACCGACGAGATGGTGCAGGTAGAGGCCGGCATGCCCATCCCGCAGATTTTCGAGGAGCTGGGGGAGGAAGGTTTCCGCGCCATTGAGACGCGCTGCGTCGCGCAGGCAACGTCTTGCCCGGGTCGCGTGGTCGCCACGGGCGGCGGTGTCGTCACGCGTCCTGAGAACAGGTTCTTCCTCGAGCAAAACGGCCCGGTGGTGCTTCTAACGCGCGGTCTTGTCGACGACCCGTCTGATAACCTCGCCGTGGAGGGGCGCCCGCTCAGCCAGGCCAAAGGTCTCGAGCGCCTGCGCGCCGAGCGAGCCGACCTGTACCATGCGTGGGCCGACATCGAGGTCGCGCCCTCCGGCGGCTCTCCGCTTGGCACCGCGCGTCGCATCTGCAGGCTTGTGAAGCGCATCTAGCGCCATATACCAGGAGTTTCTCATGAAAGCACTTGTTATCGACGGTCCCAACATCAACATGCTCGGCATTCGCGAGCCTGCCATCTACGGCAGCCAGAACTACGCCGCCCTGTGCGTCCTCATCGAGTCTGCCGGCCGTGAGCTGGGGTTTGAGGCGTGCGACCACTTCCAGTCCAATCACGAGGGCGCCATCGTCGACGTCATCCAGCGGGCCTTGGGCGTCTACGACGGCATCGTCATGAACCCTGCGGCCTACACGCACACGAGCGTCGCTATCCTTGACGCGCTCAAGGCCGTGAGCCTTCCGTGCGTGGAGGTCCACATCTCCGACGTGGCCTCGCGCGAGGACTTTCGCCAGGTTTCCTTCGTGCGTCAGGCCTGTTTTGCCACGGTGGCCGGCGAGGGCATCGAAGGCTACCGCCACGCCTTGTCCCTGCTTGCCGACAAGCTGCGCGCCGACACGGCCGAATAGGCCCGTCCCCGGGAAGGCCGGCGGCCCTTTTCTCGCCTTTGTTCGTTGTTGGTATCGTGGGCGCTCGTTGTGTCGTGCAACGGGCGCTCTTCGTTTACAATAGGAGCCACATCTGCCCTGCGCCTCGGGCGCACGTTCGATTGGAGAGCATGACATGGTCGATAAGGTTGCCATCGCAAAGCACCTGCTGGGTATCAAGGCCGTTTTCCTTCGTCCCGACGAGCCGTTCACGTGGGCTTCGGGCATCAAGAGCCCCATCTATTGCGACAACCGCCTGACGCTCTCTTTCCCTGAGGCCCGCGAGGCGATCGAGGAGGGCCTGGCCGAGACGGTGCGCTCCGTCTATCCCGAGGCCCAGGCGCTCATGGGCACCTCCACCGCCGGTATCGCCCATGCCGCCATCGCCGCCTACAAGCTCGAGCTTCCGATGGGTTATGTGCGCGGCTCTGCCAAGGACCACGGCCGCAAGAACCAGATCGAGGGCCGCTGCGAGCTCGGCACGAAGGTCGTCGTGATCGAGGACCTCATCTCCACCGCCGGCTCCGTGCTCGATTGCGTCGAGCCGCTGCGTGCCGCCGGCGCCGACGTCCTCGGTGTCGCCTCCATCTTCACGTATGGCATGCAGAAGGGCCTTGACCGCCTTGCTGAGGCCAACGTCAAGAACGTGTCCCTGTGCGATTTCGACACGCTCGTGAAGGTCGCCGTGGCCGAGGGCTACATCAAGCCTGAGGATGAGGAGCGCCTGCTTGCCTTCCGCGCCAACCCCTCCGACGAGTCCTGGATGGCGTAAGGTTTATCGCCCTCGCCTGAAGCCCGCAGCGGCATGATTTTGTCGCTTGGCGGCATGTATTGTTAAATCCCCGCGTACGGCGGCCGTTTTGCGGTCGCCGTACGCATATAGGTCTATGATGTCCCATCACCAACGGTGCGCGCACGACTTCTTGCCGGGTGCGGCAGTTACACGAAGAGGAGTTCTTTCATGAGCGAGATCGAGAAGAAGGACCTGGACTGGGCAAACCTGTCCTTTGCCTATATGCCCACCGACTACAGCTACGTCTGCAACTACAAGGACGGCCAGTGGGAGGAGGGTGGCCTCACGCGCGACCACTCCATCACGCTGAGCGAGTGCGCGGGCATCTTCCATTACTGCCAGGAAGTCTTCGAGGGCCTCAAGGCCTACACCACCAAGGATGGCCGCATCGTCTGCTTCCGCCCCGACATGAACGCCAAGCGTATGCACGATTCCGCTGAGCGCCTCTGCATGCCCGCCTTCCCCGAGGACAAGTTCGTGGAGGCCGTCAAGCAGGTCGTGGCCGCCAACGCCGCTTGGGTCCCGCCGTACGGCTCGGGCGCCACGCTGTACGTGCGTCCCTTCATGATCGCTTCCGGCGAGGTCATCGGCGTCAAGCCTGCCACCGAGTACCAGTTCCGCATTCTCGTGACCCCCGTGGGCCCCTACTTCAAGGGCGGCGACACCTCCGTTGCCATCACGGTCTCCGACTATGACCGCGCTGCGCCTCACGGCACCGGCAACATCAAGGCCGGCCTCAACTACGCCATGAGCCTCTATCCGCATGAGAAGGCCCATGCCGAGGGCTATGCCGAGAACCTCTACCTCGATCCCGCCTCGCGCACCTACGTCGAGGAGACCGGCGGCGCCAACATCCTGCTCGTCGACCGTGAGGGCAACCTCGTCGTGCCCCAGTCGCACTCCGACTCCATCCTGCCCTCCATCACGCGCCGCTCGCTCGTTGCTCTCGGCCGCGACGTCATGGGCCTCAACGTCATCGAGCGCCCCGTCAAGTTCTCCGAGCTTCAGGCCGGCGACTTCGTCGAGTGTGGCATGTGCGGTACCGCTGCCGTCATCTCGCCTGTGGCTCGCGTCCACAGCCATGAGGGCGACATCGAGTTCCCCGCTTCGCAGGACGGCTGCGGCCCTGTGCTCAAGAAGCTCCGCGCCGAGCTCGCCGGCATTCAGGCCTGCGACATCGAGGGGCCCGAAGGTTGGGTCTGCGTGGTCTGCTAGTCGCACCTTTTTCTCAGCACGTTGCGGAGCCGTCCAGATTGGGCGGCTCCTTTCGTTATGTAATGTGTACAATTACGCACAACGAGTCCCTTCAATTATGTGAGGTTCGCAATGCCGATTACCGACTTCCTGCGGCGCAACGCCCATGACTATGCAGACGAGGTCGCCCTTGTCGAGATCAACCCTGAGATTCAGGAGCTCGACCACGCGACGTGGCGCGACTACAGCCTCGTCCAAAGCACCTGCATGCAGCCGTACCGCAGGCAGATTACCTGGAGCGTCTTCGACGAGAAGGCGAATCGCTTTGCCAACCTGCTTCTGAGCCGTGGCGTGAAGAAGGGCGACAAGGTCGCAATCCTTCTCATGAACTGCCTCGAGTACCTGCCCATTTTCTTCGGCGTGCTCAAGAGCGGCGCAACGGTGGTCCCGCTCAACTTCCGCTATACCGCCGAGGAGATTGAGTACTGCGTCGATTTGGCCGACGTCGACATCCTTGTCTTCGGCCCGCAGTTCACCGGCCGCATCGAGCAGATCGAGCCGCGCGTTTCCAAGAACCGCCTGCTTTTCTATGTCGGCAGCGACTGCCCGACGTTTGCCGAGAGCTACAACGAGCTCACTGCCAACATGCCCAGCTCCGACCCCTTTGTGCCTGTCACGGAGTACGAGGATGCCGCCATCTACTTCTCGAGCGGCACCACCGGCTTCCCCAAGGCCATCCTGCACAACCATGAGAGCCTCACGCAGGCGGCGCAGATGGAGCAGAAGCACCACGGGCAGACCCACGACGACGTGTTTTTGTGCATCCCGCCGCTCTATCACACCGGTGCCGCCATGCACTGGCTGGGTAGCCTCATCTGCGGCGGCAAGGGCGTGCTCCTGCGTGGCGTGACCCCCAAGGCCATCTTCGACGCCATCAGCTCGGAGCACTGCACCATCGTGTGGCTGCTTGTGCCGTGGGCCCAGGACATCCTCCTTGCCATCGAGGAGGGCACCATCAAGCTTGAGGATTACAAGCTCGACCAGTGGCGCCTCATGCACATCGGCGCCCAGCCGGTTCCCAAGAGCCTCATCAAGAAGTGGAAGTCCATCTTCCCGCATCACCAGTACGACACCAACTACGGCCTGTCCGAGTCCACGGGCCCGGGCTGCGTGCACCTGGGCGTGGAGAACATCGACCACGTGGGCGCCATCGGCGTGCCCGGCTACAACTGGGACGTCAAGATCATCGACTCGCACGGCGAGCCGGTGGCAAAGGGCGAGGTCGGCGAGCTGTGCGTCAAGGGCCCGGGCGTCATGACCTGCTACTACAACAACCCCAAGGCCACCGCCGAGTCGCTGCAGAACGGCTGGTTGCTCACCGGCGACATGGCGCGTCAGGACGAGGACGGCTTCTACTGGCTTGTCGACCGCAAGAAGGACGTCGTCATCTCGGGCGGCGAGAACATCTACCCCGTGCAGATCGAGGACTTCCTCTCGGCCAACCCTGCAGTGAAAGATGTCGCGGTCATCGGCCTGCCCGACGAGCGTCTGGGCGAGATCTGCGCCGCCATCATCGAGCTCAAGCCCGAGTACACCGACACCACCGTCGAGGACATCAACGAGTACTGCCTCGACCTGCCTCGTTACAAGCGTCCGCGCAAGATTATCTTCGCCGACGTTCCGCGCAACCCTACGGGTAAGATCGAAAAGCCCGCACTGCGTCAGCGCTACGGGGCCGAGCAGCTTGTTGACCGCGAGAACCACGCTTAAGGGGATAGGGGAGCGACGTGCGCGACTTTGCAACCTTTGAGACGTACGACTTCGCGTTTCGCTGCCTGGACGAGGAGGGTGTCATGTGTCGCTACGACGCCCTCCTGTCTTTCTCCCTTGAGGAGGCAGGTCCCATCTACCTCGTGTACACCGACCTCGTGAGCGACGAGGCGGGCGAGGAGGCGATGTACGCCTCGGTCGTTGTCGACCCCGAGCAGGTGAGGGCAGCCCAGTACGCCGTGGAGCACGGCATGACGCCGAAGAAGCCCCCCGTCGTCGACTTGGTCGATATAGAAGAGGACCTCAAGCCCATGGTGCTCGAGGTCCTCGACGAGGTGCTTGCTGACGAAGAGGGCTAAGTCGCCCCTTCTTGTGTAAAAGAGCCGCGGAGCTCTTTGGGGTTACCCGATGCGTTCGAAGAGATGGCCGCTTGTCGCGCTTGCAGCGCGAGGGGCGGCCATCTTGCCGTTTCGGACGGCATCGAGTGCGGTCTTCACGTGGCGTACCGCCTCGGCCGTCTCTTGGGGGCTATCGCACAAGCGGCAGTCCACGCCGAAGCGGCTCACGCCGCAGCGCATGAGCTCCGCCATCTGCGGCGTGGCGTCGAGAACCTCAGCCTGCCATACGCCGGCGCGACCCAGGGCGTCGGAGGTCACGATGCTCGGGCGGTCGAACTCGTCGCGCATCTCGAGCTTGAGCGAGCGACGCGCGCACGTCGCGCAGGTCTTGGAGCAGTCGCCCATGCTCTGCAGCATGCAGTGCTCGCAGGTCATGGTGCGGATGTGTCCCCAGACCTTCATGCCGAGTTCAAGCTCGCTCGTCGCGGCGAGCTGGGAAATCTCGAGCAGGTCGAGCTCACAGGAAAGCCAGGCGCCCGTGACGCCGTGCGCTGCCATGAACTCGAAGGCGGGGGCATTGTGCAGCTCCATCTCGTCGGTAAGCCAGATGTCGGCCTTGCCCTTGCGGGCCTCCTCGAGCCATGAGACGTTTGAGACGGCAATCTCATGGGTGCCCGTCAGGTCGAGGGCGTCCACTGCTGCGTGGTCGGCCGTGCGTGCGACGGCAGGCAGGATGCAGACGACGCCCTCGGGCCACGCCGCGTCGGTCTGACCGGGGGCATCCGTGCGCCTGCGGGCGCTGCTTGCAGGGCCAAGAGCCAGGTCGATGGCCGAGACATAGACGAGGTCAGCTCCGGCCTCAAGTGCCGCCTGAGCATCCTCGGGAGTGGTCACATGGGCGCAGAGCTTGGCCTGCGAGGGGTCGCAGGAGCCGCGCCTTTTGCGTGCGCTGAGGCTTAAGGGGGCGGGCGCCGTCGAGAGCCGCTCGTCCGTCCAGGGCTTCAAAATCTCATCTTTGAGCGCCTCAACAGCCTCGGCGCGCACGGCGTGCACGGCCGAAAACGACATGCCGACGCCCTCGTCCATCTCAATATCCCAGCTAGCTGCTTCAAAGGGGCTGGTGCCAAAGCGTCCCACGTGTTCGCGCAGGTCCTCTTCGCTCACGGCTCGGCTGCGGGCCGCCTCCACGCAGAACCCTGCAGCACGTGCGCGCACGACGTCGCGTCCCATGTCGGGATGGGCGTCTCCGGCGCGCGTCTCAAGCTCGACGGTGAAAGGCTCGCCGAGGCGCGCGACAACATGCACATGCACCGCGCGCTTGCGGGGCCAGGCGCGAGCGGCGAACTCGCGGGCCTGCGTCATGCCGTGCTCGCTGCGGATGACGCGCACGTCGCAGCCGGCGCCCATGGCGCGCGGCAGGTCGAGTGCGAGCTGGGTGGGTCCGTCGGTCGTGCGCGGGCAGGGCGCCGTCACATAGTCGTCGAAGTTGTCAGGGTTGCGAATCTCGAGAAGGTCGCCAACTCCTACGGGTTCGGTGAGGTCGGCGATGGCTTTCTTGCCCTTTGCCTGGATGATGCTGCCTGCATATTGACCGCGGTTGTTGCCGCGTTCGTAGCTCATGAAGTCGTTGTCGTGCTTACCGTGCAGGTAGCCGTCGGTGAAGTTGCGGTTGAAGGCGCGTGCCAGGTCGCGCATGACCGCGGCGTCCACACGAGGGTCTTCGCCCTGCTCCCACTCGTCGAGCGCGGCGCGGTAAGCCTTCGTGACGGTGCCCACGTAGTCGGGGGCCTTCATCCTGCCCTCGAGTTTCATACTCGCGCACCCCGCTTCGACGAGCGCGTCGATGTCGGCGATGGTGCAGTTGTCGCGCGGCGACATGAGGCGCGTGCCGTTCATGCGGTCGCGCTGCGTGCCCTTTTCGTCGACGAGGCGGTAGGGCAGGCGGCAAGGCTGGCGGCACAGGCCGCGGTTGGCCGACTTTCCACGCTGCATGCTGCTGAGCAGGCACAGCCCCGAGTAGCACACGCAGATGGCGCCGTGTGCGAACACCTCGAGTTCGACATCCTCATGCGAGCACGACTCAATTTCGGGAAGCGTCATCTCGCGCGACAGCGTCACGCGCGAGCAGCCGACCTCTTTAGCGAAGCGAACGCCTGCGGCATCGTTGACGTTGCCCTGGGTGGAGAGGTGGATCTCGATCTGCGGCCACAGGGTGCGCGTCAGCGAGATGAGGCCCCAGTCGGCCATAATGAAGGCGTCGGCACCGGCGAGGTGGCAGTCGTGCACGAGGGCGAGCGCCCGGGGCATCTCCTCCTGGGCGATGAGGATGTTCACCGTGATGTAGACGCGCGCGCCTGCCAGATGGGCCAGCTCACAGCACTCGCGGAGCTGGTCGAGGTCCAGGTTGTCGGCGTTGCGTCGCGCATTGAAGCTGCCCAGACCGCAGTAGATGGCGTCGGCCCCTGCAGCGAGCGCCGCCTTGAACGCGTCCTGTGTTCCGGCCGGGCTCAAGAGCTCGGGGGCCTTGTGCGTGCGCTGCATCTGCGTTGCGTCCATGTTCTCGTTCTTTCGTGGTTGAGCGCTCGGTCGTGGTAATCCGTGCGTGTTTGCTGGAAGTACAGTAGAATAGCTTATTCTATACCGCAGAAACCGCCTTACGCCCCCTGTCTGCACGATGGACGCGGGCATTACGCAACTCATGACAAGGAGAGCTCTTGAGCGATTCGAAGCTGTTTACCTACGAGGTTCTCGCCGAGGACCCCGGCACGCATGCCAGGGCCGGTGTCTTCCACACCGCCCATGGCGACATCCACACGCCCGTCTTCATGCCCGTTGGCACCAAGGGCACCGTCAAGGGCCTGCTTCCCGACACGGTTGCCTCCCTGGGCGCCCAGATTGTGCTCAACAACACCTACCACCTGGAGATGAGGCCCGGCTCTGAGACCGTCGCCGAGTTCGGCGGCGTGCACAAGTTCATGAACTGGGACAAGCCCATCCTCACCGATTCGGGCGGCTTCCAGGTCTTTTCCCACGGCGACCTCGTCAAGCTTTCCGACGGCGGTGTTGAGTTCCGCGCTGACGACTACGACGGCAAGCACGTCTTCTGGTCGCCCGAGGACAACATGGCCATTGCGCAGCGCCTGGGCTCAGACATCTGCATGCAGCTCGACCAGTGCGTGGGCTACCCGGCCGACCGCTCGCAGGTGGAGCGCGCCGTGGAGCTTTCCAGCCGTTGGGCTGACCGCTGCTTTGCGGCTCACACGCGCCCCGACCAGGCCCTCTTCGGCATCGTTCAGGGTGGCATGCACCTTGACCTGCGCGTGCGCTCCCTTGAGCACCTTGAGAACTGCGGCAACTTCCCGGGTTACGGCATCGGCGGCTACAGCGTGGGAGAGCCTCACGAGCTCATGTTCGAGACGCTTGCCCCGCTTGCCTCCCAGTACATGCCCCGCAACAAGCCCCGCTACCTCATGGGCGTGGGCAATCCCACGACGCTTGTGCGCGGCGTTGCCTGCGGCATCGACATGTTCGACTGCGTGCTGCCCACTCGCACTGCCCGCTCGGGGACGGCGTTCTCTCATTTTGGCCGCATGAACATGAAGAACGCCAAGTACGCCCATGATCATGGTCCCATCGACCCCGAGTGCACGTGCCCTGTGTGCACGGGCGGCTACACCCGCGGGTACATCCGTCACCTCGTGACGCAAAAGGAGATGCTCGCGGGCATCCTGCTTTCCATCCACAACGTCTATTTCCTCGTGCACCTCATGGATTTGGCCCGTGAGGCCATCATGGCCGGCACATACAAGCAGTTCCTGGACGCGTGGATGTCAAGCCCTGCCGCAAACGATTACTAATTAGGCTTATACTGTCGTAATCTGTCAGTGCTGAGGCGCGTGTTGCCGCGTGCCCAGCAAACAAGGGAGCTGATATGTCGGATAAGAACGCTGAGCCGCACAGCGTGGCTCAAGCCTGGGCGGAAGCCTCGGGCACGGCGCGACCCGCACCGAAGAAATCCAAGAAGAAGCCGCACAAGAAGGCGATGAAGCCCGATGTGCGTCGCTATGTGAGTGTGCTCGTGGTGCTTGTCGTGCTGCTTGCCGTGTGCTTCGTGGGCTTCTGGCCGCTTGACCAGAAGATCACGCAGGGTCTCGACATCAAGGGCGGCGTCTCGGTCATCATGACCGCCGAAAAGCCCGATGGGTCGGATGTCACCGACACCGACATGGAGTCGGCCGTGGCAATCGTCACGAACCGCGTGAACTCCCTGGGTGCCAGCGAGGCCACTGTTCAGCGTCAGGGCACCAACCAGATTCTCATTCAGATTCCTGGCGCCACCAACGCCCAGGAGGTCATCGACACCATGGGCACCACCGGCACCCTTGAGTTCGTCGACCTCAACGACATCGCCGACCAGGATGCCCTGGCCAAGATCAACGCCGGCGCCACGGGCGTGAAGCTTGAGCCCGGCACCTACGAGGCCTTCATGACCGGCGACCAGATCGAGAGCGTCACCATCGGCATGCAGAGCTCGGGCAGCGCCTATTACGCCGTCAACCTGCACCTCGACGCCCAAGGCACCAAGGCCTTCGGCGACGTGACGAGGGTTCTGGCCGACACGAAGAGCCGCATCGCCATCCTGCTTGACGGTGTGGTCCAGAGCGCCCCTGCCGTGCAGACCGCCATTACTAACGGCGACGTCTCCATCACGGGCAACTACTCGCTCGAGGAGGCCAAGTCGTTCAAGACCGTCCTGGAGTCCGGCGCCCTTCCCGTGACGCTTGAGTACTCCGAGTCCAGCTACGTCGGCCCCACGCTCGGACAGGACTCCCTCATGCAGGGCCTCGTGGCCGTCGTTGTCGGCTTCATCCTCATCCTTGTGTACCTGTTCGTGTTCTACCAGGGCATGGGTCTTATCACCGCCGGCGCACTGCTCACCTTCGGCATCGTCTACCTGGGCATCTTTGCCGCGCTTTCCTCGATGGGCCTCTTTGCGCTCTCGCTGTCCGGCCTTGCCGGCGTCGTGCTGACCATCGGTATGGCGGCCGACTCCACCATTCTCGTGCTTGAGCGTTTCCGTGAGGAGCTGCGTGCGGGCAAGTCCGTTCGCACTGCCTCCATCTCAGGTTCCAAGCACGGCATCATGACCGCCCTCGATGCCGGTGTGGTGTCGCTCATCTCCGCTCTGGGCCTGTTCTTCCTCACCACGGGTTCGGCGCGCGGCTTCGGCCTCACGCTTGCCCTGGGCGTCCTCTGCTCGTTCTTTACGCTGCTCATGTTCACCACTCCCGCCATTCGCCTGCTTGGCCGCGGCGCCGTGGAGAAGAACCCCGGCTTCTGGGGCGTCAAAGCCGACATGGAAGAGGCAAAGAAGCCCGCTGCCTCTGCCGTGAAGGGGGGTGAGCAGGATGCGTAGCCATTTCAAGCATGAGATTCAATTCGTCAAGCATCGCAACCTGTTCTTTACTATTTCGCTCGTACTTGTCGTGCTTTCCATCGCGGGCCTTCTGTTCCGCGGCCTTAACTTCGGCATCGAGTTCCTCGGTGGCTCGCAGGTCACGTTCAACGACGCTGCCGGCGTGACGCAGTCTCAGCTGCGCGACGCCTTCTCCGACCAGGGCCAGCCTGACGCCGTCGTTCAGACCACCTCGGTCAATGACGTCGACGGCTTCATGGTGCGCACCGGCGAGACCGACCCCGTCGAGGCAAACGCCGTGGCTTCTGCCGTGGCGCAGCAGGTCGGCATCGCGGACAACACGTTCTCCGTCACCACCATCGGCCCCAACTGGGGTGGCGACATCACGCGCTCCATGGCGATCGCCTTCGTGGTCGTCATCGCGCTCATCATCCTGTACGTCTCGGTGCGCTATGAGTTCAAGATGGCTCTCATGGGCGTCCTGTCCCTGGCTCAGGTGCTCGTGATCGTCATGGGCATCTACTCCTGGACGCAGATGGAGATCACGCCCAACGTCGTGGCGGCTCTGCTTACCATCATGGGCTATTGCCTCTACGACACCGTCGTGGTGTTCAACCGTGTCAACGAGAACATCCGCGGCCTTCGCGACGGCGTGCACCGCACGGCCATGCAGATTACCAACTGGTCTGAGAACCAGGTCATCGTGCGTTCGCTCAACACCTCCATCACCTCTGTGGTGCCCGTGTTCATCCTCCTGCTTTTTGGCGGCGACACCCTCAAGGGCTTCGCCTTCGCCATGGTGTGCGGCCTCGTGCTGAGCACCTACTCCTCGCTTGTCCTTGCCGCGCCTGCCTATGCGCTGTGGAAGGGCCGCGAGCCGCAGTGGCGTGAAGCTGAGAAGCGTTACGGCGACAAGGCTGCCGACGCTTCTTCCGACACCAAGCAGGGCCGCTAATGGCGTCCCTGGCCCGCAACAGGCGCTGGGAGGTCGTTCCCTTCGACGCCGGCGCCGCTCAGCTCATCGAGGACTCCTGCGGGGTGTCGTCGCTTGCCGCGCGCATCATGGCTGGCAGGGGTATCTGCGATGCGCAGCAGGCCAGGGACTTTCTCTCGCCGTCGCTCGACCGTGACTGGGCCGACCCGCTTCTCATCCCAGGCCTGGATGCCGTCGTCGCCCGCCTGCAGCATGCCCTTGAGGCAGGGGAGCACATCGCAGTCTTCGGTGACTTCGACGTCGACGGCATCAGCGCCACCTGCCTTCTGACGAGCGGCCTGCGCGACCTCGGCGGCAACGTCACCCCGTTCATCCCCAAGCGCTTCGGCGAAGGCTACGGCCTGTCGCAGATCGCCGTCGAGCGTCTGCTGGAGATGTGCGCTCCCGACCTCATCGTCACCGTCGACACCGGCATCGCCTCTGCCAAGGAGTGTGCTGAGCTGTTCGAGCGCGGCATCGACGTCGCCGTGACCGACCACCATGAGCCCGGCGACCTCGTGCCGCAGGGCGTGCCGGTGTGTGACCCCAAGCTCGACCCCGAGTGTCCTTCTCGCGAGCTTGCTGGTGTCGGCGTTGCCCTCAAGGTCATCGACGAGCTCGGCCACCGTATGGGCCAGCCCGACCTGTGGCGTGAGTACACCGACATCGCCACGCTGGGCACGGTGAGCGACATGATGTTGCTCACCGGTGAGAACCGCTCGCTCGTGGCCGAGGGCATCGCGCGCCTGCGTCGGGTTGAAAACCCCGGTCTGGCTGCGCTTGCGGTGCAGGCCCGTCGCGACCTCACCCAGATGTCTGCCGACGATTTGGCCTTCTCCCTCATCCCGCGCATGAACGCCGCAGGTAGGATGGACGACCCGGCCATCGCACTTAACCTTCTTATGGAGCGCGACCCTCAAGAGGCCGAGCGCATCGCCATGCGCCTTGAGGACATCAACCGCGAGCGCCGCGCCATCGAGCGCCAGCTTTTCGATGACGCAAACTCGCTTGTCGAAGCAACCTACGAGGGCGGGCGCGTCATCGTCGTGGGCGGGGAGGGGTGGCACGAAGGCGTCAAGGGCATCGTCGCGAGCCGTATCGTGAACCTCTACCATGTGCCTGTCATCCTCTTCACCATCTCCGACGGCGTGGCGCGCGGCTCGGGCCGAAGCATCGGCGACGTCAACCTCTTCGAGGCCGTCGAGAGCTGCTCGGACCTGCTCATCCGCTTCGGCGGCCATGCCGGTGCCGTGGGCATCACGCTCGATGCCGGCAACCTCGACGCCTTCCGCGACCGCATGGAGGAGTACCTCGCGGCACTGCCCCCCGAGGACTTCGAAGACCGTCTGAGCGTCTCGGCCGTGGTTGACCTTGCCGAAGTCACCGTCGACACCATCTCCTCCCTTTCGGTGCTTCAGCCCTTTGGCCAGGGCAACGAGACGCCGGTGCTTGCGGTCACCGGCGCCACGATGACGGATCGCCGCCGGCGCGGTGAGGAGGGCAAGCACCTCTCCTTCCTCGCAAACGACGCGAGCGGTTCCTGCCAGGCCATCATGTTCAACGCCGAGAATGTCGAGACCCTCGTCGAGTGCGACGAGGCGGTCGACATTGTCTTTGAGCCCAAGGTTGAGACGTGGCAGAATCGCGTGAGCTGCAAGATGCACGTCAAGGACGTGCTTCTGCGCGACGCGCGCGACGCCGAGGCGCCCGACCCCGCCACTGTACATCTCGTCGAGGCCCTTTTCGAAAACGCCGACCAGTACATTTCCGAAAGCGAGCTCGAGAGCCTCGCCAACGCCTCACAGTTCCATACGAAGGTCGTCGGTGTCACGTTCGACGGCAGGCAGAGCATTGTGGCGCGTTTGCAGCCCGGTGACGCCCTGCGCCTCGAACGCGAGCCTTCCAATCCCAACGATCCCAAGGCAGTCGCCCTTATCGACCCCAACGGCGACCGCGTGGGTTACCTCAAGCGTTTCATAGCTGCCGCAATCGCGCCGCGCATCGATCGCGGCGCGGCCTACCGTGCCGTTGTCGAGAACATCACGGGCGGCGTCGACGGCAGACCCATCGGCGTCAACGTCTTGGTCAGCATCGAGACCGGTGCTGCGTGTGCCGATGAGCTCGAGCAAGCCAACGCCCGCGCCGCCGAGAGGGCGCGCCTGGCGGCCATGTCCTCCAAAGACGTGACCGACGAGCTGCGCAGGCTCCTCATTGGCGAGCACGAGCTTTTGCCTGCCCAGGCGCGCGCCCTTGAAAACCTCGAGGCCGGTGTCTCGTCGCTGTGCGTCATGGCCACGGGTCGCGGCAAGTCGCTCATCTTCCATGTGCATGCCGCGCGCTGCGCACTGCTGCACAACAAGGCGAGCGTGTTCGTGTACCCCCTGCGCGCGCTTGTGAGCGACCAGGCCTACCATTTGGGCCGCGTCTTTGACAGCCTCGGCATGACGACGCGCGTGCTCACGGGCGAGACCCCGCTCGAGGACCGCGCCAGCGTGTTCGAGGGTCTTGCCTCGGGCGCCGTCGACATCGTCCTCACCACGCCCGAGTTCCTCGCCATCCACTCGGCCAAGTTCGCAAGCTCGGGCCGCGTCGGCTTTGTCGTGGTGGATGAGGCCCATCATGCGGGTCTGGCCGCCTCGGGCAACCGCAGCTCCTATCTCGACATGCCTCGCGTGCTCGACGAGTTGGGCCACCCTTGCGTGCTTGCCGTCACTGCGACGGCCTCTGCCAAGGTCGGCCAGGAGATCTGCCACCTGCTTGACATTCGTCCGGACGGCGTCGTGCTTGACCCCTCGGTGCGCGAGAACCTGCATGTGAGTGACGAGCGCGGTCGCGCCGATCGCGACGAGCGCCTGGTGAGCCTGCTTGCGAGCGGTCAAAAGACGCTCGTGTATGTCAACTCCCGCGAGCAGACCGTGAACCTGGCCCGCACGCTGCGCCGCCGCGTGCGTGATTTCGGGTACCGCGTCGCCTTCTACAACGCCGGACTTTCCCGTTCCGACCGTGCTGCCGTGGAAGACGCCTTCCGCAGCGGCGAGGTCCGTCTCGTTGTGTCGACCAGCGCTTTCGGCGAGGGCGTCAACCTGCCCGACGTCCGTCATGTCGTGCTCTATCACCTGCCGTTTGACGAGGTCGAGTTCAACCAGATGTCGGGTCGCGCGGGCCGCGATGGCAGCGATTCTTGGATTCACCTTGCCTACGGTGGCTCCGACGCCCGCATCAACGAGCGCGTCCTCTCTTCTGACGCCCCGTGCCGCGAGGACCTGGTGTCGCTCTACCGCGTGCTCTGCCGTCGCGACCGCGAGGCGCGCCTGGGTGGCGAGGACGGTTTTGCACTCACCAACGCCGAGCTTGCCGCGGACTGTGCGAGCCTGGGCTGCACCCCCACGTTCGGGGCCAAGGGCGTTTCCTGCGGCATCTCCATCTTCCGCGAGCTCGGCTTCACCCAGACGAGCGGATATGGCGTGGGCAGGCGTATCTCCATGGTGCCTTCGCCCGAGCGTATGGACCTGACGCGCTCCATCCGGTACCTCGAGGGGCTCAACGCGCTGCAAGAATTTGACGCATTTCGCCGTTGGGCGCTCGAAAGCGACGCGCCTTCTGTGCTCGCGCGCATCAACAGGCCTATACTTCCTACTGACTAGAACCGAGGTACTCCAGGAGGCGCATTGCCATGGCTGACTCCGTCATCCACACAAAGTACGACCCCACCGCGCCGGCCCTCCCGCCTCAAGGGCAGCTGGACAACTTCCCCGTGCTGCGCGAATGCGCCGCTTCCTACCTGAGCCCCGCCGAGGTGGAGAAGATTGAGCGCGCCTATGAGTTTGCGCGCGCCCACCATCGCGACCAGAAGCGCAAGTCGGGCGAGCCTTACATCAACCACCCGGTGGAAGTCGCCATCATCTTGGCGAAGAACCTCCACTCCGACGTCGACATGCTGTGCGCAGGTCTTCTCCATGACACTGTCGAAGACACCGACGCCACGCTCGACGAGCTCTCCGAGCTCTTTGGGCCCCAGGTCTCCGAGCTGGTTGACGGCGTGACGAAGCTCACGAACATCTCGGTGTCGAGCCTGTCCGAGCAGCAGGCGCTCAACCTGCGCAAGATGTTCCTCGCCATGGCCAAGGACATCCGCGTCATCATCATCAAGCTGGCCGACCGCCTGCACAACATGCGCACGCTCATGGCCATCCCTGAGGACCGCCGCATCTTCAAAGCCAACGAGACGATGAGCATCTATGCGCCCCTGGCAAACCGCCTGGGCATCAGCTCTATTAAGTGGGAGCTCGAGGACCTGTCGTTCTTCTACCTGGATCCTGCGAAGTACCGCCAGGTCGCGCGCATGGTGGCCGAGTCGCGCGCCGAGCGCGAGGCGTACCTGGAGACGGTCAAGACCATCCTGCGCGACGAGCTCACGAAGGCCAAGATCGAGCATTTCCGCATCATGGGCAGGCCCAAGCACCTCTACTCCATCTATATGAAGATGAAGAACAAGGGCAAGGACTTCAGCGAGATCTACGACCTCATTGCGCTGCGCGTCATCACCGATGACGTGCGTGAGTGCTACGGCGTCCTCGGAGCCGTCCACGCCCTGTGGACGCCCATGCCCGGGCGCTTCAAAGACTACATCGCAATGCCCAAGTTCAACATGTACCAGTCGCTGCACACCACGGTCATCGGTCCTGCGGGCCGCCCCCTCGAGGTGCAGATCCGCACCGAGGAGATGAACGAGCACGCCGAGTACGGCATCGCCGCCCACTGGCTCTACAAACAGGCGGGCAACTCCGACGGTGACAAGCAGAGTTCGGCGCAGCGTCTCGACGACCAGCTTGCATGGCTGGGCCGCACGCTTGACTGGACCCAGCAGGACGACCTGTCCGACCCCCAGGAGTTTCTCGAGGCCGTGAAGATCGACCTGTACGACAGCGAGGTCTTCGTCTTCACGCCGGCCGGCGAGGTGCAGGTGCTCCGCGCGGGCTCCACGCCCATCGACTTTGCCTATGCGGTGCACACCGAGGTCGGCCATCACTGCATCGGCGCCAAGGTGAACGGCACGGTCGTGCCGCTTTCCTACGAGCTCCAGATGGGCGACCGTGTGGAGATTATCACGCAGAACAACGCAAAGCCCAGCCGCGACTGGCTCAACATCGTGAAGACGCCGGGCGCGCGCCAGAAGATCCGCTCGTACTTCAGCCGTATGACCAAGGCCGACGACTCGGCCACCGGTCGCGACCAGCTTGCCCGCGAGCTGCGCAAGGTCGGCCTGGGCATCTCCACGCCCCGCACCGTGCGTGCCCTGCGCAGCGTGGCCGTGGAGTTCGGCGTGTCGGGCCCCGAGGACCTGTTCGTCTTCATCTGCAATGGCAAGGTTTCGGCCCGTACTGTCGCCACCAAGGTGAAGGCGATCCTCGACGATGCGGTGGACACCCAGGCAGAGGCCGAGAAGCGCGCTCTTGAGAGCCTGCAGAACCCCGCCTGCACGCCGCGCCTGTCGCGTCGTGCGCAGAACTCCACTGAGCGCAAGAAGCGCGCGCTTGCCTCCAACGGTGTGCTCGTCGACGGCGCCGACGGCATGCTCGTGCGCCTGGCTCATTGCTGCAACCCCGTCATGGGCGACGACATCGTGGGCTTTGTCACGCGCGGGCGCGGCGTGAGCGTGCACCGTGCCGACTGCCCCAACGTCACCGACCTGCGCAAGTCGGAGGGCCGCATGATCGGCGTGTCGTGGGACACGGGCCTTTCCTCGACGTTCCAGGTCGAGATCGTGGTTGAGGCAATGGACCGCACGCGCCTGCTTGTGGACGTCTCCACCGCCATCTCCGACGCCGGCGGCAACATCGTGTCGTGCGGCACAAAAACCGACAAGAACGGCATTTCCAACCTGCGTTTCCTGGTTGAGCTGTCCAACGTCAAGGCCCTCGACCCGCTTCTGCACCGTCTGGCGAGCTACGAGGGTGTCTTTGACGCACGGCGCGCCTTGCCCGGCGAGTCGTCCAGGAAGAAGTCCTCTTAGGTGGGTACATCGCGCCTGCGGGTTTGTGCCCGCAGGCGCGCCGCTTCTATAGGGGTCGCCGCTCCCGACGCGTTGTCGTTGGGTTGTTGCGGCCAGACGACAGACATATGAAAGGGAAACCATGAAGAAGATCACGTTTGAAGATGTGCGCGTCCCGCTCGACGTCATGCCCGAGTACAAGGACACCTATCGCGAGAACTTCCTGGCCGCCACCCGCGGCACCGGCAGGCTCATGCTGTACGCCTGCGACCAGAAGTTCGAGCACCTCAATGCCGATTTTTATGGCGAGGGCATTGACGAGAGCGACGCCGATCCCGAGCATCTCTTCAAGATCGGCGCCAAGGGTTGCATCGGCGTGCTCGCTGCCCAGCGTGGCCTCATCGCCCGCTACGGTGCCGACTATCCCGACATCAACTATCTGGTCAAGATGAACTCCAAGACCAACCTGGTTAAGACTTCCCAGGCCGATCCCTACTCGCCGATGCTTTCCGACCTCGACGCCGTGCTCAACATGCGCGAGATGGGCGCCAACATCGTGGGCGTGGGTTACACCATCTACCTGGGCAGCGAGTTTGAGGCCCAGATGGTCGAGGAGGCCGGCCAGCTCATTGCCGACGCCCATGCCTACGGCCTGCTCGTGGTTCTTTGGATCTACCCGCGCGGCAAGGCTGTGACCAACGAGAAGGCCGCCGACCTCATTGCAGGCGCTGCCGGTGTCGCCGCCTGCCTGGGCGCCGACTTCGTGAAGGTCAACCCGCCCAAGGAGGAGGGCAAGAAGTCTGCCGAGCTCCTCAAGCAGGCCAGCAAGGCTGCTGGTCGCACCGGCCTTGTGTGCGCCGGCGGTTCTACCGTTGACGCTGAGACGTTCCTTACGCAGCTTTGGGAGCAGATCCATGTGGGCGGTGCTGCCGGCAACGCCACGGGCCGCAACATCCACCAGCGCAGCCTTGACGAAGCCGTGCGTCTGACGCGCGCCATCAGCGCTGTCACCTTCTCCGACTACGATCCCCAGGAGGCCCTCGACGTGTTCAAGGGCATCGACCCCTACACCGCGCCTGAAGCGGAGTAAGACGGTATTTGTGGAGAGTTCTCCACAACTGGCACTTTTCGAAGAAAGTGCTTGCGCTAGGAGAGGAGAGTGCGTAATATTACTCCTCGCACCGCAGCCCACGGGGGTGTAGCTCAGTTGGGAGAGCACTTGACTGGCAGTCAAGGGGTCAG
>UQBS01000019.1 GCA_900539345.1 uncultured Coriobacteriaceae bacterium
CAAGGCGCGCGAGCGCCTCAGCCGGGCGCCACTAATCGGCCGAGCCCTTCGGGACCACTTTCGGTCCCCTCCGCTCCCGACCGTTCTCAAGAACGTCCTTCCTCAAGCGCTGTGCGGCCCCCAGGGCGCCTGCGCCAACAAAAGGCCCTCCGGGGCCTTTTCGCGTTTATGAGACTTTTCTCAATGAATTTTCGTTTAGATCTGCCACTCCTCGGTTTCTTGACCTGCCGCTGCGACGCCGGCCTGGTTTTTCACCCCCTACAGGGGCTTTCCCGTTCAATATGCGTATAATACCTGTGTCCTACCACCAAGTATGGAGAGGTTAACATGGCTATTGATCGCGTTAAGGTAGTTCAGATTATTGAGATTATGCGTGAGTCGCTTCAGGCTGACGGTGGCGATATCTCTCTGGTCGACATTTCTGAAGACGGCGTTGTCACGGTTGAGCTGCATGGCGCCTGCGCTTCTTGCGCGCTTTCCTCCTACGATCTTTCGATGGGTGTTGAGCGCGTGCTGAAGGAGCGCGTGCCTGGCGTCACGAAGGTCGTCGCTCTCGAGGATGATTAATCATGGCTGAGCCTCGTTGCTGGGAACTTCGCGGGTGTGATGGCCTTATGGGCTTGACTGCCCCGATGACGGAGGAGTGCCCGCACTGTCGCAACGACTGCTATAACCCTTGTCCGAGCGAGTGCCACTACACCGCTTGCAGCAGGCCCACGCATAAGGTTGCAACCGACATCAATTTGCTTCTTGATGCCACCGTTGATCGGTATGCAGCTATCAAACAGGCCTGTTATACATGCGAATTCTTTCTCAAGCATGCCCCTCGTGTTGGACAAGTAGATCGTACGTGTGTGGTTGTGCCTGAGGCTGCGCAGAGTGATTCCGAATCCAGCGTCTCTATTCACTGCTTCTAATTTGGAGGCTCGTTGCTTGATCAGATCTATCACGCAATCAGCCCCATTGCGTTTTCAATCGGTCCCGTAGATGTTCGCTGGTATGGTCTGGCATATCTTGCCGGTTTCTTTTTTGCCGCCCTGGTTATGTATCGTGTTGCCCGGCGTTGGAAGCTGCCGATGAGCATCGACGATGTGTTCGTGCTCATCGTTTTTATTGCCTTTGGCGTCATTATCGGCGCGCGTGCGGCCTATGTGCTGTTCTATAACCTGGATTACTATCTGAGCAATCCGGCGCACATTTTGATGTTCAACGAAGGTGGCATGTCCTTCCATGGCGGGTTTGTCGGCGCGGTTCTTGGCGGCCTGTGTGCATGCAAGTATCTTAAGCTGTCATTTGTGACCATGTGCGACCTCGGGGCAATTGCAGCTCCCATTGGTTTGTTCTTCGGCCGTTGTGCGAACTTCATCAATGGCGAGCTGTGGGGTAAGCCCTGCGATCTTCCTTGGGCTGTGACGTTTGAGTCGGGTGGGGGAGTTCCTCGCCATCCGTCGCAGTTGTATGAGGCATTGCTCGAGGGGGTTGTTCTCTTTTGCATCCTCTTTGCCATGTCACGGCGTCGTCCTGCGTTTCCCCAAGGCACGTTTATCGGCATGTTCATGGCGTGCTATGGGGTGTTCCGCTTTCTCATTGAGTTCGTGCGTGTGCCCGACGCTCAGCTTGGGTATCTTTTTGGACCCATCACCATGGGGCAGATGCTCTCTTTGCCACTGGTGATACTGGGCATAGCCCTGGTCATAGTGGCGCATAAGCGCAACTCAGCCCAGAGACTTCATGTTGAGCCATGATCTCTCTAGTGATTTGCTAAAAAGATGAGATTTTCTATTCCAGATGCTTGCAAGATTTTGTAGCATAGGAACGTTATGTCTGGTGTGTTTTGCTGTTCTCATGGCGACGGAACACGCCTTGGTCAATTGAGTCAGGTTAGAAGGAGCATGCATGTCCGGACACTCCAAGTGGGCCACCACCAAGCATCGTAAGTTTGCGCAGGATGCAAAGCGCTCGGCGCTTTTCTCTAAGTTCTCGCGCATCATCACTGTTGCCGCTCGTACGGGTGGCGACCCCAACCCCGAAAACAACTTCGCCCTTGCTGCGGCCATCGAGAAGGCCCGCATGAACTCCATGCCCAAGGACAAGATTGACGCTGCTATCAAGAAGGCCTTTGGTTCTGGTTCTGATGCAGCCAACTACTCCGAGATCACCTATGAGGGCTATGGCCCCGCTGGTGTCGCCGTGTACGTTGACTGCCTGACCGACAACAAGAACCGCACCGCTGCCGATGTCCGTTCTGCCTTCAGCCATGCTGGCGGCTCCCTGGGCACCACTGGTTCGGTTGCCTTCCAGTTCGAGCGCAAGGGCTCCATCGCCGTCGAGAAGGTCATTCACTCCGACGACAAGAAGGTTGCTGACCGCGAGAATGCCGTCGATGAGGACGAGTTCATGATGGCCGTCGCCGAGGCCGAGGGCGAGGACTACGACGACAACGGTGACGAGTGGATCGTTTGGACCGCTTACGATAAGATGCAGGATGTCCACAAGGCTCTTGAGGCCCAGGGCATCGAGGTCAAGGGTAGCGAGCTCACCATGGTTCCCACCACCCCGACCGCTGTCTCCGTGTCTGACGCCAAGAAGGTCCAGCGCCTCATCGACCGTCTTGAGGAGCTCGACGACGTTCAGAACGTCTACCACACCATGGAGATGACCGACGAGATCGCCGCGGCTCTCGAGGAAGAGTAAGCTTCCACGCGCAAGCATGGTGAATCTTGAAGGCCCCGGGCATCTGCCTGGGGCCTTTTCGCTTAATATAGCCTGTGACGTCTCGTGCAACCTGCTCGTAGGTAAGAGAGGATGGTCCCTATGAAGAGATGGAAAAAGACCGTCACGTCGGTGTTCCTGATTTGCTCCGTGCTCGTGCTTGTAGGTTTCTTCTTGCTTGTTTGCAGCTCCGAGCTTGCCAGCGTCGTCAAGAGCTTGCTTTTCGCGCTCGGCATCGTGCAGGCATTGGGCATCCTGTTGTTCTCTGCCGTCTATGTGTACTCGCTTCGTCATCAGGCAGGCGTGCTTGCCGCGGGTCCCGATGGCCGCATTGCCATTGAATACACCGCGCTGCGCTCTGTTGCCGCGTATTCTCTCAAGAACCTTGAGGGCATACAGGTGCTCAAGATCGTTCCCAAGGTCGTGCGCAAGGGTGACACGTCATTTGTCGACTTCAAGGTCGACGTGAGCGTGCTTTCCGAGCCCAGGATGAGCTCGGCTGCCGCACAGATTCAGACGTGCGTGAAGAAGAGCGTCGAGGCATTTTGCGACAGCCAGGTGCGCAACGTGAACGTTCATTTTGTCCTGCCCAAGGCCAGCTCGGTGAAGCGTCCCGCCTCGAAGGCAAAGGCCCTGCTCGAGGATTTGTCCTCTCAAGACTAGAAAGGCTGAGACGATGCATAGGAACAAGAAGTCCTGCGAGATTGAAGACGTGCCCGTTGAGGTTGTTGAGCTCGATGACGAGCAGCAGGCTGCAAGCGACGAAGATATTGCTGAGATTCACGCGGAAGTTGAAGCCGAGGACGAAGTCGAGGCTGCTCTTGAACAGCCCGAGGCTGACGATGGGCTGATTCAGGACGCCGCCGAGGGCGACGTCCCGACCTGCGACACGATTGAGCAGGCATGCACCGAGGTCAACATCAACGACGAGAGCACGCTTTCCATCGACGGTGGCGTGGTCGAGAAGATTGTCGCCATGACTGCCCGCGAGGTTGACGGCGTGCTGCAGCTGAAGGGCAACCTGATCAACTCCCTTCCTGGACTTCGTGGCTCCGACACGACCAAGGGCGTTTCCGTTGAGATGTCGGGAGACGACGCCTGCACGGTCAACATCGCGGTCATTCTCGAGTACGGCAAGTCGGCGCCGCGCGTGTTCCAGGAACTGCATGACAAGGTTGCCGGTGCCATCGAAACCATGACGGGCCTTAAGGTTACCGCGGTGAACGTCCGTGTGACCAATGTGCTCACGCGTGCCGAGATCGAAGGCGGCAGGCGCAAGGACAAGGGCGAGGCATAGCCGTCGTTGCCATAACGACATGCAGGAAAGGTTGGCAGAATGAGTTTTCGCCGCTCAATCGCGGTTGGCTCGGGCAGGTTGGGTGCCTGGACGTTAAAGAACGTCTTCCACCGCAATGCCTCGACGCTCCCCGGGCGCATTGCGCTTTCGGTAGATTCGCATGTGCTCGACGAGCTCGGGTCGCGCCCTTCCAAGGGCAACATCGTCGTGTGTGGAACCAATGGCAAGACGACGACAACCAACTTGCTTGCCCATGCGGTGCAGGACAGCGGCCAGCGGGTCGCCTGTAACTGGGCGGGGGCAAACATGGCGACGGGCGTTACGACGGCGCTTTTGCCCTCGACGCCCGTTGAGTGGGGCGTATTCGAGAACGACGAGCTTTCGACGATTCATATCGTGCCCCATGTGAAGCCCCAGACGCTGCTGCTTCTCAACCTGTTCCGCGACCAGCTCGACCGATGCGGCGAGATCGACCATGTTCAGGACGTCATTGTGCAGGCTTTGTCCGCCTCTCCTGCGACGACTCTTCTGTATGACGCCGACGATCCTCTATGCGCGGGCATTGCGGTAAAGATCAAGAAGGCTGGCGGCAAGGTCCTGTCGTTTGGTATCGGCGAGGATTTGAACCTGCCGCAGGAACGTGTGCGAGGGGGAGCGTTTTGCCAGGAGTGCGGAGCGCCTCTCACGTACACCTATCACCACTACGGCCAGCTGGGAGATTTCTCTTGTCCCTCATGCGGATTTGGGCGCGGCGAGCTTGACTATGCTGCGCGCAACGTCCGCGTGGGCATTGACGGCGTCTCGTTTGACGTTGTGACTCGCGATGGGTCCTGCATGGGTCGCATCCACGCGCCGTGGGGCGGCGTGTACATGGTGTACAACCTCCTCGGCGCTTTCGTTGCGGCGCTGGGTGCCGGCGTGGGCCTTGAGCAATTCCAGAAGACGGTTGACGCGTACGATCCCAAGAACGGCCGCCTGCAGCGCTTCTCGGTGAAGGGCAGGCATGTGACGCTCAATCTGGCAAAGAACCCCACGGGATTCAACCAGAACCTGGGCCTGCTCATGTCCGACCCTGCTCCCAAGGCAATCTACATTGTCATCAATGACAACGCCAACGACGGCACCGACGTCTCTTGGCTGTGGGACGTCGACTTCGAGCGCCTGGGCGACCTGAAAGACAAAGTCGTCTATGTCGGAGGCTTGCGTGCAAACGACATGCAGGTGCGATTGAAGTACGCTGGCATCGACGCGCAGATTGCAGGCGACGTCGCTGAATTTCTGTCAAAGACCCAAGAGCTTCCCGGCGATTGGAACGCCTGGGCGCTTACGAACTACTCGGCCCTTTGGCCTGTGAAAGCCGACCTTGAGAAGTTGGGGGATGTGCAGTGAGCCGCAAGTTGAGAATCGCCCACCTCTTCCCCGAGTTGCTCAACCTTTACGGTGACGGCGGCAACATCATCACGCTGCAGAGGCGCTGCGAATGGCGGGGCATCGAATGCGAGGTCGTTCCCGTTCATTTCGGCCATCGCCCTGACTTTTCAGACATCGACATTGCGTTTATCGGAGGCGGTAGCGACCGTGAGCAGCGCATTGTCTGCAACGAGTTGCTTGCCGTGGGCACCGAGCTGCGCTCGTATGTCAATGATGGCGGCGTGCTGCTTGCTGTGTGTGGCGGCTATCAGCTCTTGGGGCACAGCTACGTCATGGGCGAGGAGACCCTCAAGGGCCTGTCGCTTGTCGACATGTACACGGACCGGGGAACCCCTCGCCTTATTGGCAACATCATGATTCAAACCGAGCTTTTCGACATGCCTGTGGTGGGTTATGAGAACCATGGCGGAAGGACCCATCTTGCCGACGGCGTTGAGCCCCTCGGCCGCGTTGTTCATGGCCATGGCAATGACGGCACTTCCGGCTACGAGGGCTGCCGTTGGAACAACATCGTCGGCACGTACATTCATGGACCCCTTTTGCCCAAGAACCCCGAGCTTGCCGACTGGCTGCTTGCCCGTGCGCTCGAGCGTCAAGGCGTGTCCTGCGACCTCGCCAAGCTCGACGATTCGCAGGAGCGCGCAGCCAACGCCGTCATGGTATCGCGGATGGAAGCCGGGGAGGCGTAGAGCATGGGGCAGGCCGTTTCCCTGCTGAGCGACCCGTCGTGCCTGGATGCCTGCGAGCTATGTCCCAGACAGTGTGGTGCCAATAGGAATGCTGGTAAAACGGGTGTGTGCGGGGCTGATGACAAGCTGCGCGTCGCGCGTGCCGCCCTTCATTTTTGGGAGGAACCGCCGATTTCGGGAGAGCGGGGCTCAGGCGCCGTGTTCTTCTCTCACTGCCCGCTCAAGTGCATCTTCTGCCAAAACCGCGACATCTCTTCGGCGGGATGGGGCAAAGAGGTCACCGTCGAGGAGCTTGCCCAGGCAATGCTGGGGCTGCAGGCCCAGGGTGCGCACAACATCAACCTTGTGACGCCGACGCACTACGCGCCGCATATCCATCGTGCGTTTGAGATTGCCCGCCGGGACGGCCTGAACCTTCCCGTGGTGTACAACACGTCCTCGTATGAGCGTCCCTGCGTGTTGCATGCGCTCAATGATGATGTGCACGTGTGGCTGCCCGACTTCAAGTACGCATCCCCGGACCTTGCCTGGGAGTTGAGCCGTGCACGGGACTATCCCGAGGTCGCACTCGAGGCGATTGGGGTCATGGTCGAGCAGGTGCGGCGTGCGGGCGGTAGGCGGGTGGACGACGACGGCATCATGCAGTGTGGCGTCATCGTGCGCCATCTCGTATTGCCGGGCCATCTCGACGACACGTTCCGTGTCCTGCAGATGCTGTGGGCGCGCTTTGGCAACGACATCGACATCTCGATCATGAACCAATACACCCCCGTCGCCTCTGCCGAGGTGCTCGGGAGCCATACGGAGCTTTCCGTGCCGCTTCCTCAAGAAGATTACGAGGCGGCCCTGGACTTCTCCGACATGCTTGGGTTTGAAAACCTTTGGTGGCAACAGGGCGGTACGGTGGGGGAGAGCTTCATCCCAGCTTTTGACGGCTCGGGTGTCGTGTCCGGCGGCCAAGCATGAGTCGACATCGCGTTGCCCATGCTGCAAGGACGGTGCCCCTTTGGGCCGTTCTTGCCATCGTTGCGATTCTCATTGCTTGGGTGCCGTGCGCCTTTGCTGCCGACCAGCCTGCTTCGACGCCCGCTGCGTCAAGCAAAGAGTCGCTCATTGACACCTTCATTGCGGGTACCGACCAGACCAGCGGTGTGGCGGTAGCCGTTTCAGCCGATGGGGCCGTGCAGCTGAGAAACAACTATGGATACGAGGTGGGCCCGGATTCCGCCGAGGTCGCAGAGCGCACGGCCTTCGAATGGGGCCGTACAAGCGACCTGCTTGTGTGGGCTGCTGTCATGCAGTTGGTTGAGGCGGGACAGCTCAACCTCAACACAAACCTCAGCGCCTATCTGCCTGAGGGGCTGGATTTGCCCGAAGGTTATGAGTCCTTGGACTTGCTCGACCTCATGAACCATGTCAGCGGCTTAGACGTTGCTATGGTGGGCAATGCCTCCTCGTTTGCCGACGGCTTGACCGACGCCACGACTGCGCTTTCGCTTTTCAAGGTGGAGGCAGGGTTTGAGCCCGGCTCCATCGTGGGATACACCCCCTATGACGCGCTTCTTGCGGCCGTGGTCGTGCAGCAGGTGAGTCAGGTCGACTTCGTCGAGTACGTCCAGACGCATATTTTCGATGTGTTGGGAATGACGAGCACGAGACTCATGGTAGGCGGCGATGCAAGCAGGGCTGCGGCTGATGACCTTTATGGCGAATCGGGTTATCGCTTGGCAAAAGGCGCGGTAGGGCCCACGAGTGTCTCCTCTCCGCGCGCTACGACCTCCTCGGCCTTTACCTGCTATGGCTCGGTCGACGACCTGCTCGTGCTCGGCCAGGCGCTCATGGGGCAGGGCGACCGTGCGCTTTTCAGCAATCCCCAGACGGTGCAGACATTCTTCTCGGTGACGCGCACCTATCCGAGCCTCGGTGTGGCCCGCATCGCGCACGGCATGTTCAGCTTTCCCTTTACGGCGAGTGTGTTGGGCGAGTCAGGCACGACCGCATCGGGTTTTACCAGCTCGCTGTATATGGATCCCGACAGCGGCCTTGTCGTTGCCGTTATGACGAACCAGTCCGGCCGATTCGACCTCACCCAAGGCATACCGCGCGTGCTCTTCGGCCGCACGGACATCTCGGTGGGTGCGGCGGACTCCCCGGATAACTATGTGTGGGTGGGAACCTACCAAAGCGCCGGCAACGCTGCCCTGGGCCCGGCCAAGCTCCTCACTGCGCTTGACCGCGTCGTGGTGTCGGTGAACGCCCAGGGCGTTCTTATGCTCGACAGTCTGACCGCGACCAACCTTGGCGCTGGCGTATACTCGGTGGATACGGCGGTTGACCAGGACGTATATCGCTTCCATGTGAGCCTTGCGCGTGGCAGCGAGTTCTCCCGCGCCGATGAGGACTACTACCTGGTTCCCGATTACACGCTTAACGTTGAGTTCACCTTGCTTCTTCTCGCCGCGCTTGGAGGCGTCTTCTGCCTCGGATATGTGCTGAGGGGAGTTCTGAGCTGTTTTGCCGGCCTGCGGAGGCACCGCCGCCCTCGCATACAAATTGCCCCGCTTCTTCTTGCTTTTGCCACGGTTGTTTCCCTTTCGGCCGCGGTTTGGGGAATATACAGCCTGTCGGTTGGCATTGCGCCTGCTGCGCTCGGAGCACTGCTCGTTGGCGAGAGGGTGTACTGCGTTTTGGCCGTGGCGATCATCGTGTGGATGCTTGTGACGCGCTGGCGCGGCTCTACGTGGACGCGTGGCCAGAACGTCGTGGCCGTGCTCGTTGCGCTTGCGGGGTTTATGATGATGCTAAACCTTGTGTACTGGGATATGCTGGCCTGATGAGTGGGGCTGGCGGTTATAATGGGCCGTCAACATTGAGGAAGGAAATCCAATGAGCGACAACGACACCCCCCTGAGCGACGAAGAGCGCGCCGAGCTTGAAGCCCTGCGCGAGGCGAAGCGCGCCGCCGACGAGGCCCAGCGCGAGCGAGCCGCACGTGCCGAGCTCGAGAACCTGCGCAAAACTCAGAAGTACGCGAAGGAAGACGCGGAGTACTACGCCGAGAAGGAGCGCCGCAAGGAGGAGCGCCGTCGTGCCCGGGAGAACCCCGACTATGGTCTGGACGATCTCGAGCCGATGCCTGCCAAGCAGAAGATTGTCATCGGCGTCATTCTCGCCATGTTCGTCCTTCTTGTGATTTACCTCGTAATGTTCAACATGGGCAAATAACGTCAACGAAGTCTGCGGGCTTTGGTGGCGACGGTGATGGGAGATTGCACATGGGGCAGACTGCCCTCGAGGCGGCATTGCGCGCGTCGAGCTTTGAGCCTGACGGCGAGAACGGAATCGGCCTGCTGACCGACCTATATGAGCTGACTATGGCGGAGGGCTATTGGAGAAGCGGCCTGGCCGACATGGAGGCATGCTTTACCTCGTTCTTCAGGGAGAACCCGTACGAGGGCGGTTTCACGCTCGTCTGCGGAACGGGCCAGTTGGCCTCGCTTGTCGAGAATTTCCGCTACTCGCAGGCCGACATTGCCTATCTCGGCAACCTCCAGGCCCCGGGCGGCGGCCCCATGTTCTCGCCGGAGTTTCTCGAGTGGCTCTCGCAGTGGCGTCCTCGTGTCACGATTGACGCCTTGCGCGACGGTGACCTGGCTTTTCCTCGCGAGCCCGTGGTTCGCGTCTGCGGCCCCATCATCGACTGCCAGCTGCTTGAGTCGCCGTTGCTCAACCTCGTGAACTTCGAGACGCTTGTTGCAACGAAGGCCGCGCGTGTATGCCAGGCGGCCCAGGGCCGCCCTGTGGCAGAGTTTGGCCTGCGCCGCGCCCAGGGTCCCGACGGTGCCCTTTCGGCGGCGCGCGCTGCCTACGTGGGCGGATGCGCCTCGACGTCCAATGTGCTGGCCGCGAAGCGCTACTCCATCCCGGCCTCAGGCACCCATGCCCATGCCTGGGTCATGGCGTTTCCCGATGAGCTCTCGGCGTTTCGTGCCTATGCGCAGGCGAGTCCCAAGAACTGCACCCTGCTCATTGACACGTACGACGTCATGCGCGGTGTTGAAAACGCCATCATCGTTGCCCACGAGATGGAAGGCCGCGGCGAGCGTCTGGCGGGCGTTCGTATCGATTCCGGTGACCTGTGCGCCCTGTCGCAGCGCGCTCGTGCCCGTCTTGACGAGGCCGGCCTGCCCTATGTCAAGGTTATCGTCTCGAACGACCTCGACGAGCACCTTGTCGAGTCGCTGTTGCTGCAGGGAGCCCGTGTCGACGGCTTCGGCATCGGCACGAAGCTTGTGACTTGCTTTGACCAGCCGGCGCTGTCGGGCGTATACAAGCTTTCCGCCAAAAGGATGCCTGGCCAGGACTGGATTCCTGTGCTTAAGGTGTCCGAGCAGGTATACAAGCGCACCATTCCCGGCGTGCAGGATCTGCGCAGGTACTTCGACGAGTCAGGTGCGCCCGTGGCCGATATGATCTGCACCGTCGACTACCCGCACGGTGTGCCCGCCACGATCGTTGACGTGAACGACCCGCTGCTCACGCGCTCGCTTGACGGCCTGCGTTGCGAGTCCATGCTGCATCGCTTCACGCAAGACGGGCAGCGCGTGGCACAGCCCGAGGACCTGTCCTGCGCCCGTGCCCGCGCTGCGGCAAACCTTGCGACCCTCAAGCCGGCAAGCAAGCGACTGCTCAACCCGCAGGTGTATCCCGTGGGTATCGAAGCCGGTCTCTCCGAACTGCGTCAATCCATGATTGCCCAGGCGCGTTCTTCCCAGAACGACCTCACCTGGCGTTAAAGCACAATGAAAGGCATGTTCATGAATCAGGAATCTACCGCCGTTGCCTCAAACTCCTATGACGATCGCGGGATGAGGGCGCGCATCGCCGGCCTTGTCTCGTGCGCCATCGCTCAGGCTCAGGCCGCAGGCGAGCTGCCCGAGTTCGAGGTGAGCGACTTCGGCATCGAGAGGACCAATGACGCCCAGAAGGGCGACTGGACTTCCACTGTTGCCATGCGCAGCTCCAAGGCTGCGCATCGCGCTCCTCGCGACATCGCCGCCGCCATCATCGCCCACATGCCTGCTGATGAGGCTGTCGTGTCCGTTGAGGCAGCGGGTCCGGGCTTTCTGAACTTCAGCCTTGCCCCTGAGGCCATCTGCGGCGTCTTCGGCCAGGTCATCCGCGAGGGTGCCGACTTCGGCCGTTGCAACGACGGCCAGGGCAAGAAGGTCGACGTCGAGTTCGTCAGCGCCAACCCCGTGGGTCCCATGCATGTGGGTCATGGGCGCTGGGCGGCTCTGGGCGACTCCATGTGCCGTACGCTGGAGTTCTGCGGTTGGGATGTCACGCGCGAGTTCTACATTAACGACGCCGGCAACCAGATGAACACGTTCGCCCGCTCCATTGAGAAGCGCTATCGCCAGATTGTCGAGCTTGTTGCTGGCGGCAAGACGGTCGACGAGGCCCTCGAGACTCTCGAGGCCGACCGTGTCGCCGCGCTCGACGATGCCGACGGCACCCTTGACACGCACCCCCTGACCGATGATTTCGCCGGTGAGCTCGGCGGCGATGCGTACGGTGGTTCCTATATCTGGGACATCGCCCGCGTCTTCTACGACCAGGACGGCACCGCTCCTCTCGACATGCCAGTCGAGGAGCGCCTGCATGACTTCCGCGAGCGCGGCTACCAGGCCATGCTTGCGAACATCAAGGACGTGCTTGCCCAGTGTGGCTGCAACTTCGACGTCTGGTTCTCCGAGCGCACGCTCCATACTCCCGATGAGCAGGGCAAGACGGCCGTCACGCGTGCCTTTGACAAGCTCCGTGCGGCTGACAAGCTGTATGAGGCCGAGGGTGCCCTTTGGTTCCGTACGACCGATTACGGCGACGACAAGGACCGCGTCCTCATGAAGTCCGACGGTTCGCACACCTACTTCGCATCGGACATCGCCTATCACTCCAACAAGTTCGACCGCGGCTTCGACCGCCTCATCGACATTTGGGGCGCCGACCACCACGGTTACATCGCCCGCATGCAGGCCGCCGTGGAGGCCATGGGCCACAAAGGCCAGCTCGACGTGCCGCTCGGCCAGCTCGTGAACCTGTTGCGTGCCGGCAAGCCCGTGCGTATGAGCAAGCGCAAGGGCACCATGATCACCTTCGAGGAGCTGCTCGAGATGGTGGGCAGGGACGCTACGCGCTTCACGCTGCTGTCGCGTTCGAGCGACCAGGAAGTCGACTTCGACATCGACGTCGTCACGCGTCAGAGTTCCGACAACCCCGTCTTCTACGTGCAGTATGCACACGCCCGCATCTGTTCCATCCTGCGCAAGGCTGCCGAGCAGGCCGGCATTGCCGACACGTCCGACCTCGACGCGACGGCGCATGCCCTCATCGGCGACGACCCGAACCTCGCGCTGCTCACCGACCCGGCTGAGCTCGCCCTTGCACGTCACCTTGCCCACTTCGGCGAGACGGTTGCCGGCTGTGCCAAGGACCTGGCGCCCTTCAGGCTCACGCACTATGCCACGGGCACTGCGGCGGCCTTCCATGGTTTCTATACCAACTGCCATGTGCTGACTGACGACGCCGAGCTTACGCGCGCACGTCTGGCTGCCTGCGACGCCGCAAGGCGTGTGCTTGCCCAGACGCTCTCTCTCATCGGTGTAAGTGCGCCGGTGAGCATGGAGCAGCGTGGCGAGGAAGCCGCGCAGTAGTACTATCTACCCAGCAAGCCAGGCCCGGCACTGCGTTGTCGGGCCTTTTTCTTTTTTGAGCTCATCAAGGAGGCATTCGCATGGGCGTGGTGAACATTGCGGTTATCGGTCTGGGCACTGTCGGCGGCGGTCTCGTGAGGCTGCTCCAGCGCCATCATGACGACTATCTTGCCTCGTATGGGGTCGACCTGCGCTTGAAGCGGGCCTGCGCTCGTAGTGCACGTCATGCCGAGGAGCTGGGACTTTCCGAGGACGTCTTTACGACGGACTGGCGTGAGGCTGTGTCCGACCCCGAGGTTGACATCGTGGTGGAGCTCATCGGCGGCGACCATCCCGCCCGTGAGATTTTCGAGGCCGCGTTTGCGGCAGGCAAGCATGTGGTCAGCGCCAACAAGTCGATGCTTTCGCATTGCATGGGCGAGCTTGCGGGCATGGCCCACGAGTCGGGCGTTCAGCTGCGCTGCGAGGCTGCAGTGGCCGGTGGCATCCCCATCGTCGAGACGCTTGAGCATGCGCTTGCCGGCAACGAGGTTCTTACCATCGCCGGCATTGTGAACGGCACAACGAACTACATGCTCACGCGCATCGAGCGCGAGGGCCTGTCGTTTGACGAGGTCCTGGCGGACGCCCAGCGTCTGGGCTATGCCGAGGCGGATCCCACTGCCGACGTTGACGGTCTCGACGCTGCCGCAAAGATCGCCATTCTTGCAACCATCGGCTTCAACACGCGCGTCACGATGGACGACGTGTCGCTTATCGAGGGCATCCGCGGCGTCTCGCCCGTCGACGTCGCCTGTGCGCGTGAGTGGGGCTACCGCGTGAAGCTTCTGGCTGTGGCGCGCAGCACTGCCTCGGGCGTTGACGTGCGCGTGCATCCCGCGATGCTGCCCATGAGCCACCAGCTCGCAAGCGTCGATGGCGTTTTCAACGCCGTCTACGTTGTGGGCGACGCGGTGGGCGAGACAATGTACTTTGGCCCCGGCGCCGGTGACTTTCCCACGGCAAGCGCCGTCATGGGGGATGTGCTGGCCTTGGCCACGCCCCTTGCCCACGGCAGCAAGCCCCTGGCAGAGGCAAAGCCGTTCGACCGTGTGCTGCCCGTCTGCAACCCGCTCGACCTTACGGCTCGCTACTACGTGCGTCTCGCGCTGGAGGACAGGCCCGGTATCCTGGGTCCCGTTGCCAGCGTCTTTGGCGACGAGGGCGTCTCCATCGCGCTGGTAAGCCAGCCCTCGCACGATGAGAATGCCGCCGCTTCTCTCGTGCTGCTGACCCAGCCCGCGCAAGAGCGTGCCGTTCAGGCGGCACTTGCCAAGGTGCGCGAGGTCGAGGGCGTGCAGGAAGTGTGCTCGGTGATTCGCGTGGAGGACACCGAGGCTTGGAAGGCCGGCAAGCTGGCGAGGTAGCTCGTTTTTCACTGACGTTGCCATACATGCGGCGTGCTGTTGCGCGTCGGCGTTGCCGCCCTGCTGAGCGAGGCCTCGGCGGGGCGGTTTCGTTTTTCTTGCACCTTGGGTGCGACAAGGGAGGGTTTCAACGTGAAGGACGCGCGTGACCTGCGCTATCAGCTTGAAGATATCGACCGCAGGGGTTATCCGGCCTACAAGGGGCTTCGAGGGTGCTACCGCTTTGAGGCCTATAAGCTGTGTGTCAACCATGTCCAGGGCGACCCGTTTGCGGCACCTTCCGACGTGTCGGTGTACCTCACCCACGACAGTGCCGGCTGGCCCGCTGGCCTGTACGACACTCCCTGGCGCGCTCGAGCGTTCTCCGATTTCCTCGTCAGGCGCTTTGGCCGCGCGGCGGCGCGGTACTCGTTCAAGGTGTCGGGGTCGGGCAAGAGCGGCGCGCTGTACACGAGCCGCCCCGGACCCGAGGTACTGGAGCGCAGTGCCTGTATGCTGGGGGAGGAAGGGTTCGAGCTCTGCTTCAAGGTCGGGTTTCCCGCCCATGGCAGGTCGGTGGACGCCTCCGCTCTCAAGCGCATTTTGTTTGACTTCGTGCCGCGCATGGTCGATGAGGCGCTCGTGTGCGACGCGGGTGGCCTCAAGCTCGCCCAGGCGGCGTGCGATCTCGCGGATGATCAGCATTTCATGCGCGGCGAGCTCGAGCGCCTGGGTCTGGTGGCTTTTGTTGCGGACGGCAGCATCCTGCCACGCGAGAGCGGGTCTTCTTCAAGGCCCATGCGCGGCGCCCTACCGTTCGAGGCTCCGTGCGAGCAGGAGGTCGTGCTCAACCTTCCACATCATGGTCCCACGCGAGGCATGGGCATCCGGCGCGGCGTGACGCTTATCGTGGGCGGCGGATACCATGGCAAGTCGACGCTGCTGCAGGCCCTGCAAGAAGGGGTGTACGACCATGTGGCAGGTGACGGGCGCGAGTATGTCGCGTGCGATACAACGGCCGTGAAGCTGCGTGCCGAGGACCGCCGTGCAGTCCACGAGGTGGACATCTCCCTGTTCATTGACAACCTGCCCAACGGGTGCGACACGACCTGTTTCAGCACGCTCGATGCGAGCGGCTCCACCTCCCAGGCGGCCAGCGCCATCGAGGCGATTGAGGCGGGATGCCGCGCGCTGCTTATCGACGAGGACACCTCTGCCACCAACTTCATGGTGCGCGACGCCCTCATGGCCGCCGTGGTGAGTCCCGAGCATGAGCCCATCACGCCTTTCGTGGCGCGCGTGCGCGACCTTTGGGAGAAGGCGGGCATCTCAAGCGTCATCGTCGCCGGCAGTTCGGGCGCGTTTTTCGAGGTGGCCGACACCGTGTTGCAGATGGAGCGCTACGAGGCGCATGACATCACCGCAAGGGCGCGTGAAGTCTGCCGTGCCAGGGGAGCCGCCCCGGTCGCATGCGCCTCGGGGTTTGTCTTGCCGGCAAGCGGTAAACGCCATGTACATCTGAGCCTGCCGACGCCTCAGCGCGACTCCGTGCGAGATGAGGCGGTTGAAGATGGGGCAATCGATACGGCAAGCGGAGCCACAAGGCGTTCTGGTCGTAAGGGCGGAGGTTCTGGCAAAGAACGCCGTCTCAAGGTCCGTGCGAGTCGCGATGAGGTGAGCGTGGGCGACGGTGGCGCAGACCTGCGGCTGGTGGAGCAGATCGTAGACGCCGAGCAGGCCGCTGCGCTTGCCCAGGTGGCGCGCGTGGCCCTTGCGCGAGGTCTGCTCGACGGCCGTCGCAGCATGGGGGAGGTCGTGGGGGCCGTGCGTGAGGAATGGCGCCGAGGTGGCTGGGAGGCGCTCGATGAACACGGAACGCCTGCCTGTGGCCTTGCGATGCCGCGTTCCCAAGAGCTGGCCGCCATGCTCAACCGCTGGAGGGTCTAGCTGGCCCCCGATCGGGTCATGCCCTATAGGGGCGGGTTTGCAACGAGCATTCCATACGAAAACGGCCCCGTGTGTGACTTGCACATGCGGGGCCGTCGTGTAATCAAAGAGCGAATGCCAAATGGTGCGAAAGGAGAGTTTAGGCGTTGGCCAGGGCTGCGTTTACTGCCTCGAAGATGGCCTTGGAGGTGACGGTTGCGCCAGAGACGGCGGCCACGCCGTCGGTGCCGTTGGCCTCGACGATGGCGGCAGGCAGCTGCTCGATGGCCTTGGAGCCGATGCCCTGGGTCTCGGAGTTCTCGCCAACCTCGACGGCAGTGATCTTGCCGCCCTCGACGGTCACGGTCACAGGCACGTCGCCGCCGATGCCCTTGGCAGAGCCCTCGTAGGTGCCGTTGGCGATGGCCGTGACATCAGCAGCGGGGGCGTCCTCGCCGGGCATGCCCATGGGGGACTCCTCAGCGGGCTGGTTGGCGGCATCCTCGGCGGTCCACTCGGTGGGCTGGTTCTTCATCTCGTAGGTCTCGACGACGGTGTTGTCGATGATGGAGACGTCGCCGTCATGGGCGGCAATCATGCCCTCGATACGGCCGTATACCAGGGCGAACGAACGGGAGATGCCCGGGACGGTGGTGGGGTAGCCCGACGAGAAGCGGCCGCCCTGGTTGTTGCCGGCGGCATAGAGGCCCTCGATGACCTGCTCGTTGTCATCGACGACGCGGCCGTACTTGTCGGTCATGATGCCCGAAGAGGAAACGAGGAGAGGGCCGGCGTTGTTGAACTTGCAGGCGTAGTAGGGCGGGTTCTCCAGGGCATACATGCAATTGGCGGCCTTGTAGTAGTCCGTGTCCTCGCCGGCTGCTGCAAGCTCGTTGTAGCGGGCGATGGCGGCCAGGGCGGCGTCGGCGTCGGCGATGTCGGTCTGGGCGATGAGCTCCTCGAGCGTGTCGGCCGTGACCGTGGTGCCGGCCTTCACGGCCTCGTCGATCTGTGCCTGCGAGCCAAAGCCGTCATTGGAGGAAAGGCGCTGGTTGTCGCCGTCCTTGAGCTCGTAGATGACCTGGCCGTGACCGGCGCCCATGAAGCCGACCTCTTCGTTCCACTTGGAGTCGAAGATCTGCCAGCAGTGATCCTGGTTGTTGCGCATCATCTGGTCCTGAATTTCCTGACCAGGGATGTCCTCGTTCATGAAGCGCTCGCCGTCAAGGTTGAGCATGAGCATGGGGGCGCAGCCGAGCGGGCCGCCCATGGTGTGGGCCATGCCGGCGTGGGGGCCGGGCTCCATGCGGGCGCCAACCCAAAGGGCCATCTTGTCACCGTCGCCGGTGTTAGCGGCGTTGCCGTCGGGGTCGGTGGCGGAGTACATCACGGGCAGGTAGTAGTACCAGGGCATGTAGTACTGGAACATCTCGTTGTCGCCCGTGTAGTCGCCCGTGCACAGGATGACGCCCTTGGCGGCGTTGAACTTGAGATACTCGCCCTCATAGGTTTTGGCGATAAGAGCGGTGACGCGGCCGGACTTTTGGTCGTCGCCACGGACGAGCTGGTAGCCAGCGGTCTGGTAGTACGTGGTGCAGTTGCCAGTGGCCTCGGCGGCCTTCACGAGGGCCTCGCCGCAGTAGGTGAAGCTCTGGGCACCACCCAGGCGATAGGTGGTCTGCCAGGTGCCGTAGTAGGCCTCGCGGGGCTCATAGGGGTTGGGCAGGGGGAAGCGCTCGGGCTGAATCCATGCGCCGGCGCCGTTGGGGGTCGGGGTGGCCGTGGCCTCGAGGATGTACAGGTCGTCCAGGGCGTCGCACACCCAGTCGAAGGTGGCGCCGGAGTGGCGCAGCCAGGTCATGTAGAGGTCCTGGTTGGCCTTGGAGGTGGAGCCCTTCATGAGCTCGTGGACGATACCCTCGGCGTCATGGCTGTAGTTGAAGCGATCGGTGAACTGGCTCTCGAAGGCGCCCACATCGCCGCCGTTGAACGTGGCTCCTGCGCCCTTCTCGAGCAGGCACACCTTGGCGCCTTCCTGAGCGGCTGCGTAGGCAGCGGCCTCGCCGGCGGGGCCGGCACCCACGACGACGACGTCGCAGTCGATGGTCTGGGAGATCTGGTCGTCACCGATGAGCTCGGGGGCGGTGAAGAAGCTGGGGTCGGCGATAACCTTCTCGCGCACGGCGTCGCTGGCGCCAGAGGCGTTGGAGGCCGTGGTGGGGTCAGATGCGCCCTCGGCTGCGCCCTTGCCTTCCTCGGCAAGGGCGGTGGCAGCAGCTGCGCTCATGGCGATGCCGCTTACGCCAAGCGCGGCGCTACGCAGGAAGAATCGACGGGAAATCTGCTCACTCATGCTGTGTTCTCCTTATCGAACGAACAGGACTATTTCAAAGGAATGGGCAGGGGAGTGTGAAAGCCCGCCCATTCCTCGTGAAACCAAACAACGCTTGCGGACGTACCCAAGCCTCCCGAGAACGCAGCAGGCCAGGTTCTGCATCCACAAAAAGTGGGTTCTGATGCGCAAGGCGCACAGGGCCGATGTGCGCGGTGCGGGCCTTTGGCCTACCGGCGTACTCCAGGCCCTGTGCAACGCGGCGCATCAGGTTTCGCATCCGCTAATAGTGGGTTCTCGTCCGCAAGGCGCGCGGATGCGATGTGTACTGGACGTACATGAGCGTCCGCGGAACGCGGCGGACGAGGTTCCACATCACTCTTTACAGGTTGCCGAGGTAATCACCGAGGGCATAGCCACCCGCCAGTGCAAACCCGATGGAGGCGCCGTTCATGGGCGCGGTGTACTGCAGCGGGAAGCGGCCGCCCGCGCAGTTGCCCGTGGCATAGAGTCCGGAGATCTTGTCAAACGTCTGGGCCGCCATGACCTGCTGGTTGCCGTCGACGAACAGGCCGGCGAACGCGCACATGATGTCGTTGCGGTTGGGCGTGTTGGCATAGCAGTAGTAGGGCGGGTTGGTGAGGGCGATCATGTAAGTCGGGTCCTTGCCGAAGTCGTCGTCGGCGCCCTTCTCGCACAGCTCGTTGTAACGCGCCACGGTGTCGATGAAAGTCTGCTTGGACTCCTCGTCGAGACCCATGTACTCGGCCAGCTCCTCGATGGTGTCGGCGCCGTACATGTAAGCGGGGTTGTCGGGACCGGTGTAGGCCGGGCCGCGCTGGATCTTCACTGCCAGGCCGTCCTTGCCGGCGGCGTAGGCCTGGTCCATGGAGTCCTGAAGGGAAGAGACTGCCTCATCGGTGGCTTCGGGGTTGAAGTGCTCGAGAGGGTTGACGTCCATGTAGGCGGCCACGTTGGCGTCCCACACGTCGTAGATGAAGCCCTGCGGCTGGCGGGCGCCGGAGATGCCGGACAGAACGCCGCCGGCGAAGCCCTCGTCGCCGTAGCGCTCGCCGTACTTGTTGACGCGCAGCACCGGCGTGCCGGCAAGCGGGCTCATCGGCAGGCCGAAGTTGCCGCCCATGGCAGCGCGCGGGCCGATTTCCATGGCGGCACCAGCCCACAGGCCCATCTTCTGGCCCTGGCCGCTCCAGCCCTGGCCGGCAAGCTGCTCCTCAGCCGTGTTGGTCTCGGTGACTTCCTGGCAAAGTGCGGCGAACATGTCCTTGTCGCCCGAGCAGTCGCCGGCGGCCAGGACAACGCCGAGCTTGGCGGTGTACTTGTGGAACTTACCGTCGCCATCCTTACCAACGACGCCGGTAACGCCATCGGTTGCATTGCCGATGAGGCAATAGCCGCTCATGCCGTACACCACGGTGCCGCCGGCGTCGACGATTGCCTGGCGCTGGGCAGCCATGGCCTTGTTGATGCCCATGCCGAAGCTTGCGGCGGCAGGGTAGGAGCAGAAGTCGCCCACCTTGTGCTGCCAGCCGGCAGGTGCCGGCCATGCCTGAGCCATGGGCTTGGAGTCCTCGGGGCACACGGCCACGAGGTCGTCGAGGGCCTTGCCGCCGAACACGGCGAAGTCGTGGACAAGCTTGCCGTTGGCGCGGTTGGCGCTGTGAAGCTGCCAGTTGTGCACGAACTCGGCGACATCGTACTCGGGCACGCCCTGGTCGAACTGCCACTGGGAGTTGATGTGGCCGATGGCCTGGCCAAGAATCATGAAGGTGTCGACGTCGTCCTGCTGCTCAAGCACGATGACGTTCTTGCCCAGCTCGGCGGCATGACGGGCGCAGGCGGCGCCGGAGTGGCCGCAGCCCACGACAACGATGTCGGCTTCACTTTCATCCTCAAACTCGGTGGGCATCTCGGGCGCCTCACCCAACCATGCGGGGTTTTCCTTGAAGATGGTGGGGACGGTGCCGGCTGCCTCGGCGCCCTCTGCGGGCTTTGCCTCCTCGGCGACGGCGGTGCCGGCGGCTACGGTGCCTGCGGCGGCGAGGGCTGCGCTGGTGATGAAGGTGCGGCGGGTAAGCGCCTTTTCTGCCATGCTCATTGCGTGCTCCTAACGTATGAGGAACCGTGCGGGCAGCCCGTTGTGGGCTTGCCTGCGATGACAGGACAGACTCTAGGGCGCTTGGGTGCCCAAATCTTCACCTCGTGTCCGTGAACCTTGTTTTAGCTGGCAGAAAGCCTAGTTCACCTCGATGAGGTGAACTATTTCGAGCGTCTTGTGCGTTGTGGAAATACGCGTTTGCGTCGTCAATGCGCCCTTTCGGGCGAGGTGGCGTATCATATGAAGCTGAAAATCGCGCAGTTCAATTGCACGGTCGAAAAGGGGACAGCACGACATGCTTAAAAATGTTACCGATGCCATGGCGGGCGTTGCCAAAGACGGGCGTCAGCGTCTCATCGCGCTGTGTCTGGCTGTCGCGTTGACGCTTGCGGGTGTCACTCGCGCTCTGCTTGAGATGAGCGTTGGCGGGGTAGGCAGTTTTCCCATGCCGGGGGACAATCTGCTCATGCTGGGCTTGTGCTTGGTGTGTTGCTGGGCTGTGTCTCATTGGCACCGCAGTGCCGCGCGGGTTGCTTGCACGGCAGCGGGAAGGGCGGTTGTGGCGGGTTTCGCGCTCACCTGTCTTGTCTTGTTGCAAGTCTGTCGGGTGCTCGATCCGCTAGTCGGAGCTCAGCTGCTCTTCTTTGTGGGGGCATTCGTGCGCGTGGCAGGTCTCTTCATACTTGTTGCCGTGTATGCGCGCGTCGACGCTTGGGATGTGGGGGTGCTCGCCGCGCAGGTCGTGTGGGCTTTAGGCGTCTCTGTGGTGCTCGACCTCGTCTTTTTGTTGCTTGCTCCCGCCGGCGTCGCCATCGTGAGCTTCGCGTTGCCCTTTGTGGCGTGGGCATGCTTGAAAAAGCTCGATGCGATGGGCGACGTTTCGAACGTACCTGGCACCCTGCCTTCGACGTGTCCCCCAGTGTCTCCTTGTGAGTCCACGCTGGGGCAAGCGCACCTGTGCGAGGAGCCGTCGTGCGTTAAAATGCCAGGTTTTCGCCTGTTTACGTTTGGTTTGTATGGGATGGTGGGCGGCCTTGCCTCAAGCCAGGCCCACGTCTTGGCCCCTACTGCCATGGTGCAACCCTCACTTTTGCATTCTTGCCTGGTGAACGACCTGGGTCTTGTCCTAGGCGCATGTACACTTATCGTGGGGACGTTGTGGCTCGTCAGCCGCCGTGTCGACCCGTTTGCCCTGCGCTGCTTGCTGGTGCCCGCCTTTCTCGTGGCCATCTTCCTGGCCCCGCTGCTCGCGGGGTTCATGGGCGAGGTCGTACCCGTGCTCATGGCACTGTCGCAGGCCTTGTTCTACGGCATGCTATGGATGTTTCCCAAGCCTGCCCCCGTTGATGAGCGTCTGCGCTGGTTTGCTGCGGTCTGCGGTGCCTTTTTTGTGGGCACCCATGCGGGCATGTGGCTGGGAGGCGATTTCCTACCCGCGTCGGGCGCGGGCGACATCTATATGGTTGTAGCCGCTTTGGCCCTGGCGGCTCTCATCATGGTGGAGTTTGTGCCTCGTCTGTTTGGCTCGCATGACGGGGTCGCTCTCGTTGATGTGGGCGATACGGCTTCTTTGAGTGAAGTGCAAGATGCTTCTGTGTGCCCCGACCCGGCCCTGGAGGCAAGCGCCGCCCTCGACGCTTTGGCCAATCATGCCGCCGATGTCTGGGGGCTCACGCCTCGCGAGCGTGCCGTGCTGCCGGGGCTTTTGCGTGGGCGCAGCGTCGCCTGGGTTGCCGAGAGCCTTACCGTGAGCAAGAACACCGTGCACACCCACATGCGCAACATCTATCAGAAGGCAGGGGTCCACTCCCAAGAGGAGCTTATCGACGCTGCCGAGGCGCTGTAGGGGAGGACATGCGAGTCACGCAGGGGGAACGCCCCGCTCGTCATGCTCGGCTTATACGCAAACCGCCCGTCGACCATTCCCTGAGCTGTTCGGGATGGTCGACGGGCGGTTTTTCGTCTTGGGACTCAGAATGGAAAAGGGGAGATGCGCACTACTCGCTCTTGGCGCCAGCCGTGCTGGCTGCAGACTTGCTGTCGGATGCGGTACTGCCCGACGTCTCCGGCGTGCTCTGGCTGGAGGCTTTTGCGCCCTCCGAGCCGTCCTTGCCGGCGCCGGTTGCAGGGGTGGCCGAGGAGCTGCCGCGTTGGTCGGTGTTGTAGAAGCCGCTGCCCTTGAGCACGATGCCGCTTGCGGAAAACTCACGCGAGGCGACAGCACCGCAGTCGGGACATACGACTTCGGGATGCTCACGCATTCCATGGGAGACCTCGAACACCTTGCCGCAGGACGTGCAGCGATAATCGTAGCGTGCCATTCTTCAGAACTCCTTGCTTGGGTGTGGCCACGTGGGCCGCATGGGTAGGCTTCGTTTGTTTGAAACTACTGTATCCAATGCCATTGGCAAAATTACGGTGGCAGTGTGGGTTCCATATGCTTTACGATAACAAATTGCGCCCGTAGGGCGTTTCTATACAACGGGAGCCGCGACAGGCGGCTGAGAGGCAGGCCGCAATGCGCCTGCGACCGAGACGACCGTGCCGGTAATGCGGCACGAGCAGAAAGGGGTTGCATGCCCATGCTCGCAGAGCGATTCGAAGCAGTTCGTACGTCCGTACCCTTGGTTCACAACATCACGAACTATGTGACTGTCCACGATGTGGCCAACGTCATCATCGCGTGCGGCGGCTCTCCCATCATGAGCGACGAACCTGACGACGTGGAGGACATCACCTCCATTTGCGGCGCGCTCAACATCAACATCGGCACCCTTAACTCCCAGTCCATCCGCGCCATGGTGCTTGCCAGCGCCCGCGCCGAGCAGCTCGGTCACCCCATCGTGCTTGACCCGGTGGGTGCCGGTGCCAGCAAACTGCGTACCTCCACAGCCTCCACGCTCCTTGCCCAGCGCAAGATTTCCGTCGTGCGCGGCAACATGAGCGAGATCAAGGCCCTCGCCGCCGGCACCTCCACCACGCGCGGTGTCGATGTGGCTGCCGATGATGTGGTAACCACCAGCAACCTCGACGAGATGGTGCGCTTCGTGCGCCAGTTCAGCGCCGCATCGGGCTCCATCGTTGCGGCTTCTGGCGTCATCGACCTGGTAAGCGACGCCGAGCATACCTATGTCATCTCCAACGGCCACCGTCTCATGGGCCAGATTACGGGCTCGGGCTGCATGTTGAGCGGCGTTGTGGGTGCCTATATTGCGGCGAACCCCGACAACATGCTCGAGGCCGTTGCGTCGGCATTCTGCATGTACGGCCTGGCCGGCAAGTTCGCCGCCGACCGTGCCCTTGAGGAGGGCGTCGGCAACGCGACGTATTCGAACTATCTCATCGACGAGGTCTTCAAGATGACCGCCGACAAGGTGGAGCAGGGCGCCATCTATGACCTCCTCTAAGTGGGCCCCTGACGATCGTGGCAGTGCCGCATATGGAGACGCCCTGCGTCGCTGCCTTGCGGTATATGCCGTAACCGACCCCCGTTGGCTCGATGGACGACGCCTTTGCGATGTCGTTGAGCAGGCAATCTTGGGCGGGGCGACGTTCGTGCAGCTGCGCGAGAAGGACGTCAGCCATGCGCGTCGCTGCGAGCTTGCCCGCGAAGTGCTTGCCGTGTGCCGTGCCTACAACGTTCCCTTCGTGGTGAACGATGATGTCGAATGCGCACTCGAGGTGGGGGCCGACGGCGTTCATGTGGGTCAGTCGGACCTCGCCTGCGCTCAGGCTCGGGAGATGCTGGGACCCGACGCAATCGTTGGCGTGAGCGCCGACAACCCCGCCCAGGCGCTGGCCGCCTACGAGGCCGGTGCCGACTACCTGGGATGCGCGGTCTACGCCACGCCTACCAAGGGGAATGCGGAGCACGTGGGTCTGGCAGGCCTCGCCCGGGTTGTGTCCGCCACACCCTTGCCTGTTGTCGCCATCGGCGGCATCAACCAGGGCAACGTCGCTTCCTTTGGCCCTGCGGGCGCGGCGGGTGTGGCAGTGGTCTCGGCCATCTTTGCCGCGGCCGACCCACGCCAGGCTGCCTGCGACCTTGCCGCGGCAGTTGCGGCTTGGCTGCATCACAAGCCGCTCTAGCGAGTTTGAGAACAACTTTTCATTCGCCTGAGTGGCAATTGCCCTTGTGCGGCCTGTCCTGGACGTGTGTCGGTGCTCGACGCGTTCTGGGCAGGCCGCTTTTCCTGTATTGGAGGACCCATGCAGCTTCCTTCCGTTCTCACTGTCGCCGGCAGCGACTCGTCGGGTGGCGCCGGCATCCAAGCCGACCTTAAGACCATCGCCGCTCTGGGCTTGTATGGCCAAAGTGTGATTTGCGCACTCACGGCGCAGAACACCTGCGGGGTTCGCTCCATACAGGAGACGGACGCGCAGATTGTGGCCGACCAGATGGATGCCGTGTTTGAGGACATCCGTCCCACCTCTGTCAAGATTGGCATGCTTTCAAGCGCTCGGGTCGCCCGCACGGTTGCGCAGGGCCTGCGCCGCCATGAGGCAGGCAGCATCGTTGTCGACCCGGTCATGGTCGCCACGAGTGGGGCGGCGCTCATGGCCGACGGGGCAGCGCGGGCCATGGTGGACGAGCTGTTCTGCCTGGCGCAGGTCGTGACTCCCAACATTCCCGAGGCAAGTGTCCTGGCAGGCATCGACGCCTCTGCCCGGGGTCTGGACTCCATGGTGCAGGCCGCTCGCATCATCGCGCGCGCGACTCCCGGTGCGGTCCTCGTAAAGGGCGGCCATCTGGCGGGGGCGGACCGTGCGACCGACGTGCTCTTGCTGCCGGGTGCCGACGATCCTGTCATTTTGCGTGGGGAGGCGGTGCAGACGCGCGGTACCCACGGCACGGGCTGCACGCTCTCAAGTGCCATCGCGTGTTTCTTGGCGTATGGCCTGCCGGTTGAAGAAGCCGTCCGCCGGGCGAAGGATTACCTCGCGACGTGTTTGCGCGCAGGTCTTGACCTGGGGCGGGGAAACGGCCCGCTCGACCATATGGCGCCCCTGCGGTCCCATATTGATGTCCCGCGGGCTCAAGGCGCCGCGCCTCGGATTGCGGCCGTCAGCCCGTGCACGACTGGTCCCGCCCTGATTGTCGGCGGTTCTCCCGAGGTTCCGGCGCCTGAGTTCCTCCGACGTTGCGCGCAAGGGTGTTCGCTTGTCGTCGCCTGTGACTCGGGCGCCGATGCCTGCATGCGTGCCGGCTTGCATGTCGACGTGCTGGTAGGCGACGGTGACTCGCTGAGTCGCGAAGCCCTGGCGTATGTGCGAGCTGGCGCCGCGCGGGAGCTCGGTTTTCCCGTGGACAAGGACGACACCGACCTGGGCCTGGCGCTTTCCTGGCTCGCCGACCAAGCGGTCGAACTCGGGGTGTCCGGCATCGTCGCGACTGGCATCACCGGTGGAAGGGTCGACCATGAGTTGGGCGTTTTTGGTGTTCTCGCACGCATGGAGACGCTGTCCGTTCGTATCGCGACGCCCGCGAGCACGGTCTACGTCTTGACGTGTCAAAGCAATCCCTGTGTAAAATTTTGCGCCCAGGACGTGGGCCGCACCCTGAGTGTGGTCGCGCTGCCCGCCCCTGCCTGCCTGAGTGAGTCGGGCATGCGTTGGAACCTTGACCATGCCACCCTCAATACCCTCGATGACCTGGGTATTTCCAATGTCATCGAGCAGGAGGGCGCTGTTGTTGAAGTTCACGCGGGCACGGTGTTTGTCATTGTCGAACGCGAGCGCATCCATAAGGAGAGCATCCTTTAATGGCGGTTTTGCGTACGCGACCTCTGAAATATCTGCGACTAGGATATGAAGTTTTGCATCTTTGCCCCGGTGTGTGCTAATCTTCTAAAGTTGCCGATTTAAGCGGGCGGGCAGAGCGTCCCGCAAGCAGTTAGAAGGAGTTTTCGAGATGTCCCAGGTTTGCGAAGTCTGCGGTAAGCACCCGGTGTTCAGCCGCTCCATCAGCCACTCCCACCGCGTCACCAACCGCCAGCACCGTGCCAACGTGCAGTCCCTGTACTGCATCGTTGACGGCGAGCGCAAGAAGGTCAAGGTCTGCACCAAGTGCCTCAAGGCCGGCAAGGTCGTTCGCGGCTAGTCTTCACGCGTAAAGTGTGAGTTGTAAGGCCTCCGTACGGGGGCCTTTTTTGTGTCTCGGTGTATACTTCCTTGAATTGAGTGCAAACGGCTATCAGTGACGGGAGCAAGACTATGGCAGACAAAACGAACGGTGCCCTCATCGTCTCCGATGACGTGCTCGCCGACCTGGTCGGTTATGCCGCCAAGGAATGCTATGGCGTTGTTGGCATGACGTCCCCCGCCCCCACGAGCGTGCAGGAGGGCATCGCCGGGCTTCTGCCCGCACAGCGCCTGCGCAGGGGCATTGAGATCGACCGCGACGAGAACGGCAAGCTTTCCGTCGCTCTGCACGTCGTGCTCGAGTACGGCGTGAACCTCACCGCTGTCAGCCAGAACCTTGTGGACGCGGTCCAGTATGTCCTTAAGAACATCGCCCAGATCGACGACGCTCATGTGATCGTCCATGTCGACGCGATGAAGGTCCGCGAGGCGTAAAGCCCTGCCAACGTATCTATGGGAGAAGTCTGATGATCGAGCAGACCGTACGCAACAGCTTCATCGTTGCCGCTCGCGCCGTCAAGGAGCGCAGCGAGGAGATCAACAAGCTCAACGTCTTCCCGGTGCCCGACGGTGACACCGGTACGAACATGTCGCTCACCCTGGCCACGGTCGTCTCTGAGATTGAGGCGCTGCCGGCCGACGCCACGATGCCCAAGCTCGCAGCTGCCGTGACGCACGGCTCCCTCATGGGCGCCCGCGGAAACTCCGGCGTCATCACGAGCCAGATTCTTCGCGGTCTGGCCGAGGGCCTGGCCGAGGTCGAGGGTCCCGCCGATGCCGGAGTCGTCGCCTCGGCGTTCCGCCGTGCCGTCAAGGTGGCCTTTGCCGCCGTGCGCAAGCCTGTTGAGGGCACCATCCTCACCGTGCTGCGCGACGTCTCCAAGCGTGCCGACATGTGCGAGAAAAAGCATGCGACCCTCGAGGAGACGCTCGACGCCCTGGTGGCCGAGGCTTTCGAGAGCGTCGCGCGCACGCCCGATCTGCTTCCCGTTCTCAAGGAGAACGGTGTCGTCGACTCGGGCGCGTTTGGCTTTGCCATCTTCCTTGAGTCTTTCTGCGCCAACGCGCTCGGTCGCGAGGGCGGGGTCTCCTCGGCTGCAGACAAGGCCATGGCTCAGGCCAACGCCAAGGTTGCCATCGAGCTCAACGACGACTGGGAGGGCTCGGAGTTCCGCTACTGCACGGAGTTCCTCTTCAAGGCCGAGCAGACCTTCGACGAGGATGCCACGCGTGACTTCCTTGCCACGCAGGGCGACTGCGAGCTTCTTGTTGGTGCGTACCCCGACTACAAGATTCACGTCCACACCGACCGCCCCGACCATGTGCTCGACCACATGCTCGCCATCGGTCAGATTTTCAACGTCTTCATCCATAACATGGATATGGAGGCTCACGAGCGCACCGAGAAGATCGCTCAGGACAAGGCCGCCGAGACCCCGGTCAAGCCGCTCGGCGTCATCGCCGTGGCTGCCGGTTCCGGCCAGGCCGAAATCCTGCGCTCTTTGGGCGTCGACGTCGTCGTCGAGGGCGGCCAGACCATGAACCCCTCCACCGCCGACATCCTTGCTGCTGCCAAGCAGGCGCGTGCCGAGCAGGTCATCGTGCTGCCCAACAACGGCAACATCATCATGGCTGCACAGTCTGCCGCCGCAGCCGCCGACTTCCCCATGGCGGTCGTCACCACGCGCAGCGTCCCTCAGGGCTTCTCGGCGATGTTCGCCTTCAACCCGACCGCCTCGCTCGAGGACAACGCTGCCGCCATGGCCGAGGTCCTGCCCGGTGTGCATGACGGTGAGATCACCCATGCCGTGCGCGATTCGCAGACGGTCAACGGCGACGCCATCCACTCCGGTGACGTCATCGGCCTTGTCGACGACAAGGTGACCTACGTCGGCTCCGACGTCTGCGACATGTGCGTCGAGATGGTCAAGGCCATGCAGGCCGACATCGAGGGCGACACTCTCACCATCCTTGCGGGCCTCGACATGCCCCAGGACGAGTTCGAGGCCCTGGTTGAGCGTCTTGAGGACGCCGTGCCCGACCTCGACGTTGACGCCCATCGCGGCGAGCAGCCCCTGTATCCCATCGTGCTTTCCATCGAGTAGCCTGCTCGGCTCTCGTTTTCAGACACATATGAGTTGCGCGCAGGCCGTCTCATTCGCCGACCGTCTCAAGCAGACGGCGGGTATGGGGTGGCCTGTGTCGTTTATCCGTGGCGTGGGGCCCGCCAAGGGTGCCTTGCTGGCAAAAATCGGCGTACGCTCGGTCTTCGACGAGCTCATGGCAGCCCCCATGCGTTATCTCGACTTGAGCCAGCTCGTTGATGTGGCGCATGCTCGTGTGGGCGACCAGGCCAGTTTCGTGGTGCATGTCGACAAAGTCGAGCTCAAGCGCCCCCGCCCTCGCGTGACGGTGGTTGAGCTGTCGTGCTATGACGACACCGGCGTCGTCATGGTGTGCTTTTTCGGGCAGCCCTGGCTTGCCCAGAAGTTCGCCGAGGGTCAGACGCTGCTTCTCTTTGGCAAGGTGAGCTTTGGGTACGGTTTCAAGCGCCTGAACTCGCCTTATTGGGAGGTGTTGGAAGGCGATGGCCCTGGGTTTGCCTGCGCGTGCGCCGGGCATCCCATGCTTCCCGTCTATCACGCCACCGAGGGGCTCACGGGCCAGTGGCTGCGCAGGTTGTCGTCGGAGTGCCTGACGTCTTTCGCTGACGTGCTGGACCCCTGGCCCGCCGCCGTGCGGGCTCCGCGGCGCCTTATGCCAATCTCGCGTGCGTTGCGTGCGATGCACTACCCGTGCGACGGGGGCGACGCCGAGGACGCCCGTCGCAGGCTCGCCTTTGACGAGGCGGCTTTTCTCCAGGTGGCGCTGCGTGCCCGCCGCGACGTGCGCGTTATGGGGGTCAAGCCTGTCGAGCATGTGGTGGACGGCCCCCACGAGCGTGCCCTGCGCGCCGCTTTGCCGTTTGCTCTCACTGCCGACCAGCAAGTGGCCGTTGATGAGATCCTCCTCGATATGGCAAGCCCACAGGCCATGAGCAGGCTGCTTTTGGGAGACGTGGGCACGGGCAAGACCGCTGTGGCGACCTTGGCCTTAGGGGCCGTGGCCGACTCGGGCGGCCAAGCCGCCCTCATGGCCCCCACGACCGTGCTTGCCCAGCAGTATGCCGACAAGGTGGGGCCCCTGCTCGATGCGGCGGACATCACCTGGGCGCTGCTCACGGGCGCCACGCCCAAGGCGCAGAGGGAGTCCATCCTCGAGAATCTCGCGCAGGGCCGTACCTGTGTGCTTTTCGGCACGCATGCGGCCCTCTCCGAGGATGTCCGTTTCAACCGCCTCACGCTTGCCGTCATCGACGAGCAGCAGCGATTCGGCGTGAACCAGCGCAATGCACTGCGTGAGAAGGGTCGCGGGGCCGACTTGCTCATCATGAGCGCCACCCCCATACCGCGCACGATGGCCCTGGCGCTCTACGGCGATCTTGACCGCAGCTATTTGCGCATGCGCCCCGTGAAAGGCGCCGGCATCACCACCGAGGTCATCGCCAAGCGCAATCGCGCCGATGCCTACGCCGCCATGCTCGAGGAGATCGCCCAGGGTCGCCAGGCCTATGTGGTCTGCCCCTTGGTAGGCGCGCCGGCAGGGGAGGGCGACGAGCCCGACCAGGCGGCTCTTGAGCTTGAGGCAGGCGAGGACCCCAGCGACCCCCAGGCGGCCCAAAAGGTTGCCCGCTCGCTTGCTGGCAGCGTCTTTGGGGCCTATGAGGTGGGGCTTCTCACCGGTCGCATGAAGCCTCAGGAAAAAGCCCAGGTCATGGCCGATTTCAAGGCGGGCACGATTCAAGTGCTCGTCTCGACCACCGTCATCGAGGTCGGTGTCGACGTCCCCAACGCAACGGTCATGCTCATCGAGGATGCGGAGCGTTTCGGTCTGGCGCAGCTCCATCAGCTGCGCGGCCGTGTGGGGCGAGGCAAGTACCCCGGCCATGTCTTCCTGTGCACGAGCGCCACTTCGGCCAATGCCAAACGACGCATGAAAGCGCTCGTCGAGACATCCGATGGTTTTGAGCTTGCCGAACAGGACCTGCAATTGCGCCGAGAAGGCGATATCATGGGCGTCCGCCAGTCGGGTGAGGTCTCGCTTCGCTTTGTGGACCTTGCCTGCGACGCGGACCTTTTGCAGGATGCGCACGACTTGGCATGCGACATGCTCCAGGCGGATCCTCTCATGCAAGACCCATGCCATGTTCCCATCAAAGCGGAGGTCGTCGCGCGATACGGCGACGTTTTCCGCGACGTAAGTGGAGGTTAAGTAGATGACACCCACTGCTATTGCCGACGCGGCGTCCCAGACCCCCGCACCCCGGCGGTTCCTCGTGCCTGGCACATTCGACCCCATCACGCGTGGACATCTCGACGTCATCGAGCGCGCAAGCAGGCTCTGCGACGAGGTGATCGTCGCGGTCGCCGAGTCCAAGCACAAGCGGGGAGGCACCGCCTTCACCCTTGAGGAGCGCGTGCAGCTTGTGCGCGAGGCCACGGCTCATATGCCCAGCGTCTCGGTCATGCCGTTCCAAGGGCTCCTCGTGACGTTCGCGCGCTCGCTGGGCGGCGTGACGGCGGTGGTCAAGGGACTTCGCCTCACGACTGACTTCGAGTACGAGCTGCAGCAAGCCAACCTCAACTACCGCATGGCCCCCGAGCTCGAAGAGATCTTCGTCATGGGCGGTGCCGACTACGGCTACGTCTCGAGTTCGGCCGTGCGAGAGATAGCGGAGCTGGGCGGCGACGTCGCACAATTTGTCACGCCCAACGTTGAAGCCGCGCTTCGTCGACGTTACCCGTTGAATGGCTGATATTTCACAGCCTGCCCTTAAAGCGCGGCCTATTTTCTGCTATTCTTAGCAGCTTGAAGATAGGCAATCCGCGTCCATGCGTTAGCCGCCCATGCGTTAGCAACACGTCGCCATCGGAGGACATCCCATGCCCGGTACTGAAATTGAAGCCTTCATTGAAGAGCTGGAAGATTTGATCAACAACGCCAAGTCCCCCCTGTCCGGCGGCGGTTCCAAGAAGATCATTGAGGCAGACACGGCGTATGCCATCCTCGATGACATCAAGCGCTCGCTGCCCGAGGAGTTCCAGAAGGCGCGTCGCATTCTGCGCGAGCGCGACGAGATCATCGAAGAGGCCAACACCCAGGCCAACCATACCATCGACGATGCCAATGCCCAGGCGTCCATCATGGTTAGCGAGCAGGAGGTCGTGCGCCTGGCCAACAATATGGCCGCCGACATCAAGCGTCACGCTGAGGAAGACGCCCGTGACACCCGTTACTGGGCCGAGGGCGTTGCCGACAAGACCCTCGAGCAGCTCCAGAACCAGCTGCACGTCGTCATCGACATGGCCTCGCATCTGCTTGACCAGACCCAGGAATGCCGCAACCTGCTGACTGGCGTGGCTCAGGCTGATGAGCCGGCCGAGTACCAGGACGACCGCGATGTCCAATAAGCTTTCCTTCCCTCAGGTCAAGCTTTCCATCGAGAGCGGCCTGGCGAGCCCTGGTGACACGATTTCGGTGCAGGACAGCATTGATGTCGACGCCTTCTCCATCGGCGGGCGCGACCTCAAGGTGAGCGACGGCATCTCGTACGATATCGTGCTCACCAATACCGGCGACGGCATTCTTGCCACGGGCATGGCCCGCTTTGAGGCGGACACGGCGTGCGACAGGTGCCTGGGTCCCGCCCATCTCGACGTCAATGCCGAGATTTCGTGCTATTACCTGCACGAGGAGCCTGAAGACGAGGTGGAGGACGAGAGCGATTTCGGTCTCATCGACGCTTCCGACGGCACGGTGGACCTCGGCGAGGCAATCCAGGGCGGCCTTGCCATGGAGATCCCCTATGTGATCACCTGCACAGATGACTGCAAGGGCCTGTGCTCGCAGTGCGGTGCCAACCTCAACGACGGTCCGTGCGGCTGCGTCATCGTGCATGACCCCGACTTCGATCGACCCAACCCCTTCGCGGCACTGGCTGCCCTCAAGTTCGATGATGCCGAGGCTGCCCACGATGTGGACGACCTCGAGGACATCCTCGATGACGACTCCGACGATTTGGACGACGAGGAGTTCGAAAAGGAGTGGGAGAGCCGCGAGGCGGAGCAGGGTGAGCCCCGCTAGGTGTGAAGGGGCTGCGCAGGTTCTTTTGACCTTTTGAACGTATGGACTTTTGTGTTATTATAACCAGCCGTGCAATGAGCAGTTCGCCCTCCCAGGGGGAGGAGCGAGTTTTAAGAGAGGTACACGATGGCAGTTCCCAAGCGTAAAACCGGTCGTAGCAAGACTCGTTCGCGTCGTGCCGCGAACACCAAGGTCCAGACGATGCAGACCTGCATCTGCCCCCAGTGCGGCGCCGCTAAGCTCCCTCACCGCGTTTGCCCCACCTGCGGCACCTACAAGGGCCGTCAGGTCATCGCAGTCGACTAACGACTATTCCAGGGTTTGCCCAAAGGCCGGCGTTCGCATCTGCGACGTCGGCCTTTTTTGTCCCTTTTCATTTCAAACGAAAGAAGGAACATGAGCGCAGAAGACATGAAGGATGCAACCCTTACCTGTGTGTGCGTCGACGCCGCCGGTGGCGACCGTCCCGTGAGCTGCGTGCTTGAGGGCGTCGCGCTCGCCCTTGAGGCCGATGAGAACCTCAAAGTTGTTCTCACCGGCCCCAGTGACGAGATCGTCCCCTTCGCTGAGGCCCATGAGCGTTGCGAGGCCCGCCCCACAACGCAGGTCATTGCCATGGAAGAGCATCCCGTGCAGGCGGTGCGTTCCAAGTCTGACTCCAGCATCGTTGTCGGGTGCAAGCTCGTGCGCGAGGGTGTGGCCGACGGCTTCTTCTCCGCTGGCTCCACGGGCGCTGTCATGACTGCGGCGGTGCTGGGCATCGGCCGCATCAAGGGCATCGACCGCCCGGCGCTTACCGCCGTGCTGCCCGGTCCCAAGCCCACGGTCTTCCTCGACCTGGGTGCCAATGCCGACTGCAAGGCCGAGAACCTCGTCCAGTTCGCGCAGATGGGCCTTGCCTATGCGCGCATTGTCCTGGATGTCGACGAGCCGCGCGTGGCGCTGCTCAACAATGGCTCCGAGGAGACGAAGGGCTCGATGTTTGCCCAGGAGTGCCATGCCCGCCTGAAGGAGACCGTGCCTCAGTTCGCCGGCAATGCCGAGGGCAACGACCTGCTTGCAGGCGCCTTCGACGTCATCGTGACCGACGGCTTCACGGGCAACACGGTTCTCAAGGGCCTCGAGGGCATGTCGAAGTTCCTCATGGGCACCATTATGGGTGCCGCAAAGGCAGACCCCGCCCTCGCCGCCGCAGCCGGCGCCCTCAAGCCTGTCTTCGGCAAGGCCAAGGACGCCCTCAGCGGCGACAAGTACGGCGGAGCCATCCTGCTCGGCGTCAAGGGCGTTGTTGCCATCGGCCACGGTGCCACCTCGCCCCAGGCGGTCATGAACGGCACGCTGTGCGTCGCCCAGGCCGCCCGTGCCCAGCTTGTCGACAAGATCGCGCAGAGTTGCGGTCGATAGGGAGGCACCCGTATGTCTACCATCAACGAAAAGCTTCACTTGGCCCAGCAGATTCTGGGCTATCAGTTCATGGACACCCAGCTTCTGCGCAGTGCAATCACGCACCCCTCCGCCGTGGAGAACAAGCCGGTCACCGCAGGCTACGAGCGTCTCGAGTTCCTTGGTGACTCGGTTGTGGGCTTTTTGGTTGCCGACGAGATCTACCGCAAGTTTCCCGACATCGACGAGGGTGGCCTCACGCGTCTCAAGGTGTCCATCATCTCGGGCGAGACCCTCTCGAAGGTCGCCCATGAGCGCGGCTTCGAAGACATCATTATCATGGGCCTTTCCGAGAAGGGCACGGGGGCCCGCGGCATGCATTCCGCCCTGGAAAACGTCTATGAGGCCGTAACGGGCGCTATCTTCATCGACGGCGGCCTTGAGCCTGCCAGGCGTTGGGTGCTCGACACCCTCGGCCCCCTCATGGTTGCGGGCCGTGCGCTTCCCAAGGAGAACCCAAAGTCGCTGCTTCAGGAGAAGACCCAGGCACAGTTCCGCGAAGCTCCTCGCTACGAGCTTATCAGCGTGGGCGGACCGGCCCATGTTCCTGTGTTTACCTGCGACTGCCTGCTCGGCGAGCGTCACGTCGGACGCGGCGTGGGCTCCTCCAAGAAGGAGGCCGAGGCTGCGGCCGCCCAGGAGGCGCTCAAGAACCTTGGTTACGTCAAGGTTGCAGGCACCGACGAGTCTCCTGTCGTCGAGGGCCTCGACGCGCAGGGCGATGCGAGCCCTACGGACGGGGAGTAGCCGGTGTATCTCAAGTCGCTCACCCTCAAGGGATTCAAATCGTTCGCAGACAGGGCGCATATGGTGTTCGAGCCGGGACTCACGGTTATCGTGGGCCCCAACGGCTCGGGCAAGTCCAACGTCAGCGACGCCATCCGCTGGGTCCTGGGCGAGCAGAGCGCCAAGCAGCTGCGCGGTGCCGCGATGGAGGACGTGGTCTTTGCGGGCTCCTCGGCGCGCAAGCCGGTGGGCATGGCCGAGGTCGACCTGACGCTCGACAATTCCGATCACGTGCTGCCCGTCGACTTCGAGGAGGTCGTGGTCACCCGCCGCATGTACCGCTCCGGCGAGAGCGAGTACCTCATCAACGGTGCTCCCGCCCGCCTGCTCGACATCACCGACATCCTGCACGACACGGGTCTGGGCAAGGAGACGCACTCCATCATCGGTCAGGGCAAGCTTGACTCCATCCTTGCCAGCAAGCCCGAGGAGCGCCGCGCCCTCATCGAGGAAGCGGCGGGCATCTCCAAGCACAAGCGTCGTCGTGAGCGCTCGCTCAAGCGCCTGGAAAGCATGGAGAGCCACCTGCAGCGCGTTCTCGACGTGCAGAAAGAGGTCTCCCGCCAGCTCAAGCCCCTGGAGCGCCAGGTTGACAAGGCCAAACGCGCCTCAGAGATTTCCGAGCGCGCACGAGAGCTGCGCTGCATCCTCGCTGTGGATGACCTGCGTCGCCTGCAGGCCCGTTGGGACGAGGTGCAGCGTGCCGAACGCGAGCGTTCCTCGGAGCGTGACGTGACCAATGCCGTGGTGGCTCAGCGCACCCAGGAGCTCGACAACCTGCGATTGCTGCTTGAGGAAAAGGGCATCTTCGCCGGCGACCTGTCCGAGCAGCGCCGCCGCGCCCAGCTTGTTTGCGAGAAGCTCGAAGGTTCGCTGCGCCTTCTCGATGAGAAGGGCCGCAGCATGGCTCAGCGCACAAGCCAGCTCTCCTCGCTTGTGGCCGACGACGAGGCCCGCGGCAAGCAGATTCTCGAAGAGTGCGAGCGAGCTCGTGTCGACTACGATGAGGCCATGGCGGCGCTCAAGACGCTGCGCGAGCGTTCCAGCGAGACGAAGCAGGCAGTGGATGCCGCGCGCAAGGTGCGACGCAAGGCCGAGGAGGAACTCGACCGCGCCCGTTCAAACTACCGTGCCACACAGCGCGATCGCGACATGTGCGCCGTGGCGCTTGCCAAGGCGCAGGACGCCGTGAAGAACGCCGAGGTACAAGACGGAATCTTTGCCACGCGCGCCGATCAGCTCGACGAGACCATCACCCAGCTTGCCTCGCAGCTTTCCCAGGCTACAGAGAAGCTTGATACATGCCGGACGGCAATCGAGGGTGCGCGTCGCGAGCAGGAGTCCGCGGCCATCGCGTTCAAGCAGGCCAAGGACGCCCTTGGAACTGCTCAGGCAGAAGCCGCCGAGGCTCAGAGGACGCTGGCAAGTGCTGAGGCACGTGCAAGCGCGGCTCGAGAGACGGTCATGCAGGCCGAGAACTCCGTGCCGCTGGCCAAGCGCCTGTGCTCCGACGCGGCCGCGAAAGCTTGCGCAGCCAGGACGAGCGAGGTTCTCAATGTACCCGGTGAGCTCGAAGGCTTGGTCGAGCGCCTTCTGGGTGACGGTCTTACCGGCTTTGTGGTCGAAGGTGCCCAGGGTCTTGTGGGCCTGGGTCAAGCGGCCCAGCGCCTTGCGGCAGACTCTGCCGGCACCATCCATATCGTCGAGGCGGCTTTTGAAGCCCCGCAGCCCGAAGGTGAGGGCGTGCCCGGCTATCGCCTGCTCGACCGCGTCTCGACTCGCCCTGGGTTCGAGTCGGTGGCACGTGCCTATCTGCAGGATGTCTGGGTGGTGGGCAGCGTCGAGGAGGCGTGCCGTGCCGCGGCCCTTTTCCCGCAGCTGCGCTTTGCCACGCCCGACGGTGCCGTTGCCTCCCGAGGCGGCCTGCTCGATGTGGGCAAGGTTGGCTCAAACTCGCAGAGCCTGTTTGAGCGCCGTCGCGTGCTTTCGGAGCTTGAGGAGGGCCTGCCTCGCCTGCGCGAGGACCTCGCCTCGGCACGTGCGGCTCAAGAGGCGGCGGAGGCCCAACTTTCCCAGGCGCGTGATGCTCAGGCAAACGCCTCCACGCAGGTGGCTCGCCTTACTGGTGAGGAGCGTTCCTGCACCTCTGAAGTTGCGCGTCTTGAAAAGGCGTGCGCGGCAAGCAAGGCCGAGCTCGAGGGTGTGAATAAGAAGCGCGAGGAGGCTCGCGAGAAGTCAAAGCAAGCCTTCACCGAACTTACCCGCCAGCAGGAGCGTCTCAACCTGCTCGTCAAGATGCTCGAGGACGCCGAGTCGCTGCGCATCCAGCTTGAGGAGGCGTTCGATGACGCGCGTCGCTCTGAACGTCTGGCACATGAGGACGCCAACAGCGTGCAGCTTGAGCTTGCCCGCGTGCAGGAGCGCTCGAACTCCCTGCAGCGCGGCAATGATCGGCTCGAGCGCGAAGGCGCCGAGTTGGCGCAGCGCATCACGGAGTCCCGCGCAAGCCTGCGCACCCTCAAGGTGACCTCGCAGCGCGTCGAGCCCCTGCGTGTCCAGATTGCGTCGCTCTTGGAAGCGGCCCGCGCCGTGGGTGTCACGCTCAACGACCGAGCCAGCCTTGCCGAGGCCGACTCTGCGCAGATCAAGGAGACCATCGACGCTGCCAAGGCGGCCGTGACCCAGGCCGAGGAGGCGCGCACCCGTGCCACGTCGGCCCTGGCCGACATCCGTGTGCAGAAGGGCCGCTTGGAGGTTCAGGTGGACCAGGCGGTGAAGTCCATCACCTCGCAGCCTGGAGTCGTGCTCGAAGAGGTGCTTGAGCTTCCCGAGCCCGAGGACCGTGAGGCCGATGCACGCGAGCTTCAGCGCCTCGAGCGCCAGCTTGCCGAGATCGGGCCTGTCAACCAGGTCGCTTTCGACGAATACGAGACCCTCAAGGCTCGTTCGGACTACCTGTCAGCCCAGGTTGAGGACTTGCAGCATGCCCGCAGCGACCTGCGTAAGATTCTCGCGGCTATCGACCGCAAGATGCGCGACGGTTTCCTTGAGGCCTTCGACACGGTCAACAAGAACTTCGGCGAGATGTTCGGCCTGCTCTTCCCGGGCGGTCAGGGTCATTTGGAGATGACCGACCCCGAGGACCCCTCCTCCACCGGTATTGAGGTCGTCGCCCAGCCTCGCGGCAAGCGTGTCACGAAAATGTCGTTGCTGTCGGGCGGCGAGCGTTCTCTCACGGCACTCGGCCTGCTCTTCGCCGTGTACAAGACCCGCTCGGTGCCCTTCTATGTGCTCGACGAGGTGGAGGCCGCCCTTGACGACTCCAACCTCGACAGGCTGCTGGGCGCCATCGAGCGCCTGCGCACGAACACGCAGCTCATTGTCATCTCCCACCAGAGGCGTACCATGGAGGCTGCCGACGTACTGTACGGCGTCTCGATGAAGTCTGACGGTGTCAGTCAGGTAATTTCTCAGAAGCTCGAACGCAAGTAGCGAAAGGCGGTGTGGCCGCATGGGTTGGTTCCAACGGCTCTCAGAGGGCCTCAACAAGACGAGGAAGAAGATTTCCGGCGAGCTCAACGTGCTCTTCGAGATTGGTCCGCAGTTAGGCGACGAGTTTTGGGACGACCTTGAGGCGACCCTTCTCATGGCCGACATCGGCGTGGGCGCCACCGACCAGGTTGTCACGCGCCTGCGCGAACGCTCTCAGCGCGAGTCGCTCACCGGCGTGCGCGAGGTCAAGGAAGCGCTTGTGGAGCTTCTTGCCGAGGCGTTCACGCAAGCCGAGTCCGACCCCATAGCCGCCAACCCTTCGTGCGTGCTCTTTGTGGGCGTCAACGGCGCGGGCAAGACCACCACGGTGGGCAAGATCGCCTCCGAGGCCAAGCAGCTGGGTCGCAAGCCCATCATCGGCAGTGCAGACACCTTCCGCGCCGCTGCCATCGAGCAGCTTGAGGTTTGGGGCGAGCGCGCCAACGTTGAGGTCATCAAGCGCGAGCGCGGTGCCGACCCGGCAAGCGTGTGCTACGACACCATCGAAGCCGCCGAGCGCACGGGGGCCGACCTCGTGCTCATCGACACGGCGGGACGCCTGCACACCTCCACCGACCTGCTGCACGAGTTGGGCAAGGTCGTGCAGGTCACGAGGAAGCGCGCGGGCATGCCTGTCTCGGTGGTTCTCGTCATTGACTCCACAACGGGTCAAAACGGCCTCAACCAGGCAAAGGAGTTCAACCGCGCCCTGGGCCTGGACGGCGTCATCATGACGAAGCTCGACGGCACGGCGAAGGGCGGCATCGCGCTTGCGGTCAGCCACGACCTGGGCCTTCCCATCCTGCGCGTCGGCGTGGGCGAGTCCATCGAGGACCTGCGCCCCTTCGATGCCCATGAGTTCGCGCGCGCCCTCATTACGGGCGAGGAGGAGTAAGCCACCATGGCAATGTTTGAGAGCCTTTCTAATCGCCTGCAAGATACCTTTGAGGGCCTGCGCGGCAAGGGAAAGCTGAATGAAGCCGACATCGATGCTGCGATGCGCGAAGTGCGCATGGCCTTGCTCGAGGCCGACGTCAACTTCAAGGTCGTCAAGGAGTTCGTCGCCAAGTGCAAGGCCCGCTGTCTGACCAGCGAGGTGCTCGAGTCGCTGTCGCCTGCGCAGAACGTCGTTAAGATTGTGCTCGACGAGCTCACAGAACTCCTTGGCTCTACGGAGAGCCGCCTGGTGCTCACGAGCCGCATTCCCAACGTCATCATGCTCGTGGGCTTGCAGGGTTCGGGTAAGACGACGGCTGCGGCCAAGCTCGCCCTGCTGCTCAAGTCCCAGGGCCATGCGCCCTTGCTCGCGGCCTGCGACGTGTATCGTCCCGCCGCTGCCGATCAGCTTGAAACGCTTGGCGGCGAGCTTGGCGTCAAGGTCTACCGCGGCGACGGTAAGCATCCCGTCGACATCGCCAAGGGTGCCATTCGCGCAGCAATCGACGACATGAAGGATGTCGTCATCGTCGACACCGCGGGTCGCTTGCAAATCGACGAAACGATGATGAAGGAGGCCGCCGACATCAAGGCGGCTGTCAAGCCCGACCAGATTCTTATGGTCGTGGACTCCATGACCGGCCAGGACATCGTCAACGTCGTTCAGGTGTTTGCCGAGCGTGTCGACTTCGACGGCGTCATCATGACCAAGCTCGACGGTGACTCGCGCGGCGGCGGTGCCCTGTCGGTGCGCAGCGTCACCGGCAAGCCCATCAAGTTTATCTCCACCGGCGAGAAGCCCGACCAGTTCCAGGTGTTCTACCCCGAGCGTATGGCTCGCCGCATCCTGGGCATGGGCGACATGATCTCCATCATCGAGAAGGCCCAGCAGCAGGTTGACGAGGAGCAGGCCCAGGCTGCCGAGCGCATGCTCAACCAGGGCCTCACTTTCGACGACTTCCTTATGCAGATGAAGTCGATCAAGAAGATGGGCGGTTTCACCTCGATTCTGTCCGCGCTTCCCGGCGGCGACCGTCTCATGCAGAAGGCCGATGGGCAGATCGACGACTCCATCATGGACAAGACCGAGGCCATCATCATGTCCATGACCAAGGAGGAACGCGCCAAGCCCCGCATCATCAACGGCAGCCGCCGTGCCCGTATCGCCAAGGGTGCAGGCGTTGAGGTCTACGATGTCAACAGCCTCATCAAGCAGTTCGATCAGATGAACAAGATGATGAGCAAGCTGCGCTCGGCCAGCAATCAGCCTCAGGGTAAAGGTAAGGGTAAGGGTAAGAACAAAGGCCGCAACAGCATGAAGTCGCTGGGCCGCATGATGGGCGGCTTGGGCGGCATGAACCCGGGGGATATGGCGCAGATGCAGAAAATGATGCGCGACATGATGAAGTAGGGCTCCCGGAGGGGCGCCGCATTGCCTCAGTGCTCAGACAGTCCTCGCAATAAGGCCGCGCTCATGCGGCCTTATTGCTGCGGAACTGCGCCTGAGGCAAAGCGGCGCCCCAGCGCGCGACGGCATCATGATCGGTTGGCGGCCGAAGGGCGGGGGCTTGCGGGGTTCACGGGGTCCCGCGGTTTTCCTCAGCGCTCGGACGGTTCTCGCAATAAAGCCCCACGCGCAGCCTTAATACTGCGGAACTGCGCCTGAGGCAAAGCGGCACCCCAGCGCGCGACGGCATCATGATCGGTTGAGGGCCGAAGGGCGGGGGCTCGCAGGAGTGTGGGGTTCACGGGGCTCCGCGACGTTCCTCAGTGCTCAGACAGTCCTCGCAATAAAGCCGCGTGGCGGCCTTATTGCTGCGGAACTGCGCCTGAGGAACATCGTGGAGCCTTGCACGCTGCTATGCCAGGAGTGGCTTGAAGTTCGAGGGTGCGGGACCCGCGGACTGTGTCCGAGGGTGGTAAAGTTGCCTTGTGCTGCTGATTCAAGTTTGGGTTGAGGGTGGCAACATGGCGGATCGATGCCATTCATAAGGTTTAAGTTTAAGGTTATAGATGAGAGTGAGGTGCGTGGGCGTGACTATGGGGTGTGTGCCGGTGCAGGGAGTCATTTTTGATTGCGATGGGACGCTCATGGACACCATGGGGCTGTGGTTGGAGGTTGAAGACCAGCTGGCGGCGCGTGTGGGGCATGTGTTCAGCGCCTCCGAGCAGGACATGATGCGTACGCTCACCATATCCGAGACGGGGGAGTACCTGCACGGCGAGTTGGGCATTCTGGGGTCGGCTCAGGAGGTCGTCGACGAGATCAATCGTCTGGCGCGCGACTACTATGCCACCCGGGCAACGTTGAAACCCGGTGTGTTTGAGTTCGTGAGCGAGCTGCATCGCCGTGGTATCCCATGTGCCATTGCCTCCTCAAGTCCGCATACCTTGCTTGACCCCGGCGTCGATCATACGGGGCTCGCTGATTTGCTCGTGGCCGTTGTCTCGACTGATGACGTTCAGGCTTCCAAGCGTGAGCCTGCGGTATACGACCGTGCACGCGAGCTGCTTGGCTCGGACCTTGATGCCACATGGGTGTTCGAGGACGGTTCGTACACGTTTGCAACGACGGTGCCCGCCGGCTATCGCACCGTCGGGGTGTATGACTGCGATGAGTCGGGCACGTTCGAGGAACTTTCGCGCCTAGCCGACGTGGCCGTTCACAGTTTCAAGGAGCTCGACGTCGACATGTTCCTGGCGGGGGAGTATGCCAAGGCTTGCGCATAGTTTCTTGCAGCGCGAGAGCCCAAAGGAATAGTGCCCGCTCTTTCAGTTGTCGCTCAAGAATGTGGATTAGGGGATGGCAGTCTTTTGGATTCGCCCGCAGGGTACAAGAGCACGGACACGCATAGAGACTGGGGAGGAGCCTTAGCCTTATGGATATGAACGAAAGCAAAAAACGTCGAGCTATGATTACCTATGTCCTCATAGGTTTGGTCGTGCTTGCCGTGCTCAACGCCGTGGTGGCGCCTGCCATCAACATGAACCCTGTGCAGGAGGTTCCCTACACGCAGCTGCTCTCCATGGCTGACGAGGGTAAGGTCGACGAGGTCGAGTACAACCTGTCCTCCGGCGAGATCAAGTACAGTTCCAAGGCGGATGACGGTACCACGAGCTATTACAGCACCACGTACTGGCCCAACGATTCCACGCTGCTGCCGCGTCTTGAGAAGGCGGGCGCCACGGCGACCACCCACATCGAGGTCAACAACAGCGGCATGTTCATTTACCTGCTCACGTTCTTCCTGCCGATCATCATCTTCATCGCTTTCGGTTGGTGGATGAACAAGAAGCTGCGCAAGGCCATGGGCGACGACAACCCCACGATGAGCTTCGGCGGTTTCGGCCAGGGTTTGGGTGCTTCCAACTCTAAGATTGTCGCCGAGAAGGAGACGGGCGTCACGTTCGATGACGTCGCCGGTCAGGACGAGGCCAAGGAGGCCTTGACCGAGATCGTCGACTTCCTCGACCGTCCCGAGCGCTATGAGGAAATCGGCGCAAAGCTGCCGCGCGGCGCCCTGCTTGTGGGCCCTCCCGGCACGGGCAAGACGCTGCTCGCCAAGGCTGTTGCCGGCGAGGCAAAGGTGCCGTTCTTCTCCATCTCCGGCTCTGAGTTCGTCGAGATGTTCGTGGGCCGCGGTGCGGCTCGTGTGCGCGACCTGTTCAAGCAGGCCAAGGAAAAGGCCCCCTGCATCGTCTTCATCGACGAGATCGACACCATCGGCAAGCGCCGCGACACCGCTGGCTTTTCTTCCAACGACGAGCGTGAGCAGACGCTCAACCAGCTGCTTACCGAGATGGATGGTTTCGACAACCACAAGGGCATCGTCGTGTTGGGCGCCACGAACCGCCCCGAGACGCTCGACCCTGCTCTGCTTCGCCCCGGCCGTTTCGACAGGCGTGTGCATGTCGAGCTTCCTGACCTTACGGGCCGCAAGGCGATTCTGAAGCTCCACGCCAAGAACGTTAAGATGGCAGGCTCCATTGACTTCGGCGCAATTGCGAAGGCGACCTCCGGTGCGTCCGGTGCCGACTTGGCCAACATCGTGAACGAGGCCGCCCTGCGCGCTGTGCGCGAGGGACGCAAGGGCATCCTGCAAGAGGACCTCTACGAGTCGGTCGAGACGGTCATCGCCGGCCAGCAGCGCAAGAGCCAGGTTCTCTCCGACAAGGAGAAGAAGATCGTCGCGTACCACGAGATTGGCCATGCGCTTGTCGCGGCAAAGCAGACTGCCTCGGCTCCCGTGACGAAGATCACCATCATCCCGCGCACTTCTGGTGCCTTGGGCTATACGATGCAGGTTGACGACGACGAGCACTTTCTCACGACGCGCGAGGAGGCCGTCAACAAGCTGGCGACGCTGTGCGGCGGCCGTGCGGCGGAGGAAATCATTTTCGACCAGGCCACGACCGGCGCGTCCAACGACATCGAGCAGGCCACGAAGCTTGCGCGCAACATGGTCACGCGCTTCGGCATGTCCTCCCAGTTCGGCATGGTGGCGCTCGGTACGGTCAACAATCCCTACCTCAGCTCCGATTCGTCGCTCACCTGCAGCGAGGGCACAGCTGAGAAGGTCGATGAGGAGGTCGTCGAGCTTGTGGGACAGGCGCATGCGAAGGCGACGCAGATCCTGCGCGAAAACATTCTCAAGCTTCATGAACTTGCCGCGTACCTGCTCAAGAAAGAGACCATAACCGGTGACGAGTTCATGGCCATCTTAAACGACGCCCCTCAACAGGCATAGAGGTCATACAATGGGCGGATGTGTTTGGTAGATGCGAATCTGCCGCACATCCGCCATTTTTCGTATAGCTGGGGGATCCATTGCCACGCATGCATCAGGACAACACGAACAACGCAGCCCAATCTGCCTCGCCCAAGAAGGCGCAGCTTGGTCGCGGTGCCCAGGTCGCAAGTATGATTGCTGGTGCACTCATCGGTCTTGTGGCGCTCGTCTATCTCTTGGGTTGCGTGTATTACTACGACCGATTCTGGCCCAACACCAAGATCGGTGATGCGAACCTCTCCAACATGACAGAGGCCGATGCCGTCTCCACGCTTGACCAGGTATCACGCAGTCGTACGGTTGCCGTATCGGGTCAGGGCGTTTCGTTTACGCTCACCGGTGGCACTGCCGGTCTTGAGATCAACTCCTCCTCGGCGGTCAAGACCGCGCTCGATGACAACGCCTGCTGGCAGTGGCCTTTCCAGGTATTTGCCGCCCACGATGAAACCGATGCATTGAGCTCGTCTTTCGATCTCGACCTGTTGCGTTCTGGCATTGAGTCGTCCGTTTCGTCGTTCAATGCGAGCGCCTCCGACCCCATCGACGCGACGCTGTATTTCGACGAGTCCACCAATCGCTATGAGATCAACCCCGGTTCTTTGGGCACGAAGCTCGACATTGACTCGATTATGGAGACTGTGCAGACGGCTCTTGCCCAGCGCAACCCCTATGCTGCGCTTACGAGCGTGAACC
>UQBS01000020.1 GCA_900539345.1 uncultured Coriobacteriaceae bacterium
AAAGAAGACTCAGCGAAAGGCCCTGGGCGGGGAGAACGAGTTGTTCAGTGTTGCCCTAGGTCCGCGGCAATCCGTGCGGCCTGGCGTCGAACGGCTCGAACAATAGGGCCCGCCGTGAGCCAATGCCAAACATCCACTTGTAAGACCGTCTGTAACAAAAAGTTGTTTGCGCAGGTAGATTCGTCTGTTTTTGAGTCAAAAGAACTTTTTGCCCCTATGGCGGTGAGCGCGTACAATGACGGCGGCCAAAAAGGGGCGAGCCGAGGCGCATCATGACAAGGGGGATCATGAACACCAACCAGATTGATTATTTCCTCAAGGCATACCGCGAACGGAGCTATACGGCTGCGGCAAAGCTCGTGCCCATGTCTGCCCAGGGCCTCACGAAAGCCATCCATTCGCTTGAGGGCGAGCTGGGCGTGCCGTTGTTTGAGAACGATGCCAATGGCAAAATCAAACCCACTCCCTATGCTGAGGAGTTCAAGGCCTTCTGCAAGGAATTTGACGAAGCCCGCTCGCGCATGGCTGCCGGATTTGCCCGCCTTGCGGGACAGGCTCACCGCACCATCCGGCTTGCCGCGGCAATCGGCTCCATGGGGCTGCTTGGCATCGATCTCATCTCAAGCTTCAAAAAAGAGCATCCGGACGTCGAGGTGGAGTGCGACGATCTTCCCGACATGCGCGTGGAAAAGACCCTGCGCGACGGCAACAGCTTCCTGGGCCTCACGGTGCTTCCCACAAGTGACGAGTTCGAGACGGTAGAGCTTGCCAGCTGCGAGCGATGCGTGTGGGTGGCCGTCGATGACCCGCTGGTCGCCAAGGGGCAGGTGTGCATCACCGATCTTGAGGGTCGCAACATCGCGCTTGTTGGCTCGCAGTTCAAAAACTACGGCCTTCTCCTCGAGGCGCTGGAGCAGGCGGGTGTGCACCCCACTGACATCACCACCTCGTCGGAAATGATCTGGCTGCACCAGTTTGCCAAGGGACCTGGCTGCATCTCGTTTACAGCCCAATCGGTGCTGCCTCTCTTTAAGGACGACACGAGCGTGGTGGCGCTCCCCTTCACTGGCATGCCGTATCAAATCGGCATCTCATGGCTCCGCACGCACAAACCCGATGAAGACGAGCAAGCGTTCATTGAAGCCTGTGAGGTCCGAGCAAAGGAGCTGCAGGAGGAACCCAGCCAAAAGCAGCGTCTACGCCCTGGCACCCAGGGCCGCGCCGCCAGCTTTTTGCGCAGGCTGACGGGGCGATAATCCGGTCAAGCGTTGCCGGCATTTTCGTTTGGCTTTACCGTCGGACTCAATAGTCTGGTGGGAGCTGCCATGGGCCAACATTCCTCGCACTCGCATCTACCGACCGCCTTGATAACCTGGCATGGGATTTCATTCGATAATGTCTTTGCTCGCGTGTTCGGCACAATCCGTACTTCCAATGAGGAGACGCTGCACCTCTAGAAACGCCTTCAATGGTCTACCATTAACCGCATAACATGCGGTAGGCGATGCTGCATGCAAGCACATTGCAACAAGCGGAGGGAAGTCCCTATGGAGCAGCAGGACATGACGAAAGGCAAAATCACGAGGGCGCGCAAGTATATCGTGTCCCTTTGGCCTTCTCTGCCTTTCATGGGCTTCGGCTTCTGTGCCGCATGGAACGCGCTTGCACAGGGCACGGCATGGCTCTCTCCAGTCGAGACGAACGGTATGGCGATCACGAACCTCACAATGGTGATCAACGTTGCCATGGGCCTTGGCTTGCTTACTGCTGGTACCCTTGGTGGACGTGTGGCGCATATTCTCACTGAAAAGCGCGTCGCCTTGACGGCCGGTGTCGCCGCCGCCTTGGCATCCCTTGTCCTCTTGCTTATCGGTCCAGCATACTTCCAGCAAACCCTCAATGGGGCATCACACACGGTGTTTCAAATCTGTGCGGTTGTATTGGGACTTTCGTTTGCTGCGCTGTATCTGCGTTTCGGTATGCTGTATGCACGCTTGCCGCTCAGGCGCGCGGTTCTCTACCTATGCTACGCGAACTTATTGGGCGTTTTCACCTATCTTGCCGTACAGGCGTCGCCCATGTGGGCGCCCTTCCCCAAAAGTCCGCCGATGGCCTTCATGATTGTCTTCGTCGTATTGCCACTTTTAGCCAGCGCGACCCTCAGCCTCGACACAAGTGCAAACCCATGGGCTCAGCGCGAGCCTGAGGATTACCCCGCTGCCTCCGCATTGTCAGCTCGCGCATCCCTCGGTTCTCTGCGCAGGCCCCTTGCCTGCTTCTCCATCGCGCTTTTCCTCTTCGCATGTGCCCAATCGTCCGTCACCGTGGCTGTGGTCAGCGCGGCCCCTCCCGCCTCAACACTAGCTGCGTCGAATGCAGACATGCTCGTACGGATTCCTCTTCTTCTTGCGTTCACCCTGCTTGCCTCCACGCTTGAAGCCAAGAAGCTCAATTTCGGTCGACTCCTTGTCATCCTGGCAAGCCTTTTGGAAGCCGTTGTGCTCCTGGGCCTCGTTGTGGGTGTGGACGGCTCGAGTTGGCTCGTGCCCGTGCGCAATGTTGTCTTCAGCTTTCAGACGCTCACCTGGTGCATGATTTTTGCTGTGGCTGGCTGTCATCGCGATGTGTCGCTCACGGTAGTGGCGTGTACCTTCGGGTCTTCAGCTTTCGGCATGGGACTGGGCTCACTCGCTGGTTCGCAAATTTCTGACGCTTCCGGAACACCTAGCCTCCTCGTCATATGCGCTCTGGCACTGCTTCCCTGTTTCATGCTGCTCGACAACCGCAGCACCGAGGGTCTTTTCTCCTCAAATCCCAAAGGGGCCACATCGCTCGAAGAGCTTCTCGGCAAGAGCCTCGAGGGCGGCACGCCACACTCGAAAGGCGACTTCCGTCGCAAGCTCGATGACTACGCCGCACAGCGCGGCCTTTCGGCACGCGAGGCTGAGACGCTGCGCTACCTTGTGGCCGGACGCGGCGACAGCCAGATTGCCGAAGCCATGGGCATCTCCTATAACACCGCGCGTACGCATGTGCGCAACGTGTTCACCAAGCTTGACGTGCACGACCGCCAAACCCTCATTGACGTGGTGAACAAGGAGCTTGGCTAGACAACTTCGTTTGCTTAAAGCGACCCCAATTCGTCATCATTAATAAAATACCAGCTAGAAGGCGCTCACTCGTTTCGTAGTAGCTCGTATGAGCCGAACGGGTGAGCGTTTTTTCATGCGTTGCGCGGTTTTCGGCACCATCTGGACACCTCCTATTGTGTGGCTCATCGAAAGGCGCGGGCAAACACATGCCCTCTCATGCGCCTTCCTCGCAAACAGAGAGGGAGCTTACAACGATGGGCAAGATGAGACTGGAGAATTGCGAGCCGCGACCGTGCCCCACTGACGTGGCTGAAGACGAAGCCGATGCGAGCACGCTCGATTTCGACGCTGTGTGTGATGGCCTGCACCGCTGTGTAACCAAGCAGTCGCAGCATCGCGAGATCTATATCAAGACTCTCGCCTTCTGCGATGAGGAGAAGGCTGAGCCCGATGTCGAAGCGTTCATCCAGAGCCTTCCTGAGTTTGCATATGAGACGCAGAGTCCTTTTTACCTCATTTCCGCCCTCGTGCATGCAGGGGGACTGGAACGTTTTGAGCTCGATGAAGAGGGCGAAGTTATTACTTCCGAGCGCAAGGAGGGGCTGAGCGACGACGAGGTCGACGACCTTATCTGGTCTATTGCCTATTGCACCACGGCCGCTGGGATGACGGTTGCTCAGGACATGGCACCCCAGGCTCGTATGGACAGGCTTGTGCAGGCTCGGCCCGTTCGCAAGGACACCTATTGCGACGTGCTTGCTTTCTGTCTTGAACCCAAGAAGCGCGCCGAGGTGGAGGAGCTTCTGCGCGGAAGGCAGATTCTCACCGACGAGGCAGTGGACGGCGAGCCCCTGCAACCGAGTGTTTTCATTGACAAGCTTGAACGCACGGGAGCTCTCGAGTGGCATGGCGCTTGGCTCACCAGCGCCGCTGGCAAGGCTTATCTGGAGGAACATGCCTGCTAAAGGCTGTTTCTCCGTGAGCATAGCATCATCAGTCAAGTATCGATCAAGCGTTGAGGAAAGGAGAGGAAGCATGCTGAACACGACCAACGTCACGCGAAGGAGCTTTGTGAAGGCGGCGGCGATCAGCGGCGTCGCAGCGGCCTTCGGGACGACCCTGAACGGGTCGTTCAAGGAAGCCCATGCCGACGAGGCCCAGGGCGCATCCGAGGAGAAGGTGTACAAGAACACCTGCCATGGCTGCATTCAGGCTTGCCCATGTCTCGTGTATGTCAAGGACGGCGTTGCCGTACGCATTGAGGGCGACCCCGATGCCCCCACCAACAAGGGCTCCTTGTGCATGAAGGGCATGAACCAGATTCAGACCTGCTACAGCCCGCGTCGCATCCTGCATCCTATTAAGCGCGTCGGTGAGCGCGGCGGCAACGACTGGGAAGTCATCTCCTGGGACGAGGCTGTGGACCTTGCGGCAACGAAGATCTCCGAAGAGATTGAGAAGTACGGCCCCTACGCGTTCTTTGCCTCTGTCGGCGGTGGCGGTTCTTACTCGTTCATCCAAGCCCAACAGATGCCCGCTGCCCTGGGTTCGCCTACGGTGTTTGAGCCTGGTTGCGCTCAGTGCTACTTGCCGCGCGAAGCCATGAGCAAGTTCATGTATGGTGGCAACTCCCAGTCTATCGCTGACTGCGGCACCATTGAGCCTTTCAACTGGGACGACCACAAGATGGAGGTCCTGGTGCTTTGGGGTGCCCAGCCCAGTGTGAGCCAGACCTCCCAGTCGGGTCGCGGTATGGCCGACCTCAGGGCCCTTGGCTGCAAGACCGTCGTCATCGACCCGAACTTCTCGCCCGATGCCGTTCACGCTGACGTGTGGCTGCCCGTGCGCCCCGGTACCGACACGGCGCTGCTGCTCTCATGGTTCCGCTACATCTTCCAGAACGACCTGTATGACCGCGAGTTCACGAAGTACTGGACGAACCTGCCTTTCCTTATCGACCCCGACACTAAGCTGCCGGTACTCGCCAAGGACCTCTTCCCCGACTTCAAGCAGACCACGCCGGCCAACACGCCTGCTTATGTGTGCTATGACCTTAAGACCAATTCGGTGCAGCCGTTCGAGTACAGCTTGCCCGAGGATTCCGCTGTCGACCCTGAGGTGTTCTGGGAGGGTGAGTACGAGGGCAAGACGTACCAGACTGCCGGTCAGATTTACTGGGATGAGACCGACCCCTGGACGTTTGAGAAGGCCGCGGAGGTCACCTGGGTTGAGGCTGACAAGATCAAGGAGGGCGTGGACCTCTACCTGTCGAGCCAGTATGCCGGCATCTGCAACGGCGTTGCTTCTGACATGACCGAGTCTGCCTCTCAGGTTCCCCTGGGATGCTTGGGTCTCGACATGATCATGGGCCACGTGGACAAGCCCGGCTGCACGCTCACCCAGCAGAAGGGTGGCGGCGGCCCTATGGGTGCCTCTGCAAGCGGCGTGCGCCCCACACGTGCCTACAGCCCCATGAAGGTCGGCGACACCGAGGTGACCCTGGGTGCCACCGTTGGTGCCTCCGATGAAGAAAACGCTGCCAAGTTCGCTGATTTTACCGACGAGCAGCTTCAGGAAGCTTTCCAGCCTTACCTCGACCGACTCGGCATGGTGGAGCACAAGGGCCTCTTCTTCTGGAACCACTCCCATATCCCCACGGTGCGCGACGCAATCGAAACCGGTGAGCCTTACAAGCCCCGCTGCTGGTATGACTTCTCGGGCAACAAGCTCGCAATGCTGGGCAACGCCACCTCTTGGTACAACGTGTTGCCTGAGATCGACTTCATCATGGGCCAGTATCCCATGCTCACTTCGTTCCACATCGAGGCGGCCGACCTTGTGTTCCCGCTTGCAGAGTGGCTCGAAATTGTGGGCACCTCGCGTCAGATAAACAAGCAGTTTGTGCGCATCGACGTGACCCATCTGGGTGAGACGGTTGACAATACCTATCCTTACCTGGCTATTTTCCAGAAGCTGCGCGAAAAGATGGGCAAAGAGTTCCCCACCATTGCCCAGCCTACGCCCATGGCCGACCAGCGTGCCAACGTGGCCAAGCAGTTCGGTGCAGCCGACTGGGACGACCTTGTGGCCAACCAGGACACCTATGTCCCCAAGGTAACCGACCCCAAGGACTTCTGGGCTTACGACCAGTACCTCGAGATTGTGGACGACAGCCTGCCGGCTGGCTTTGCCACCGAGAGCCGCAAGTGCGAGGTGTATTGCACGCTGCTGCTTAAGATGGGCCGCAACGGTTATCCCTTTACTTACCCGATGGAAATGCCTGCGGCCAGTCATGATTACTCGCCCATCTGCACCTTCATCGAGCCTGCTGAGAGCCCGCTGACCGACGAGGAATACCCGCTCGTCATCACCTCGGGCCGCGTGCCGTATTTCCATCACGGCACCATGCGTCACGCCGCATTCGCTCGCGAGCTCTACCCCGAGCCCGATGTGCGCATGAATCCGAAGACTGCCGAGGAGTACGGCATCGCGCATCGCGACTGGGTGAAGATCACGAGCCGCCGCGGCGAGATTCATGGCCGTGCCTACGTCACCGAGGGCATCGCGCCCGGCGTGCTGTGGATGGAGCGTTTCTGGAACCCCGAGTGCTTCGATGCCTCGCAGGAGAAGATTGACGGTGGTTGGAGCGAGTGCAACGTCAACGTGCTCACTAAGAACTCCGCGCCGTTCAACGAGGTCTTTGGTTCCTACACCAACCGCGGCTTCACGGTGAAGATCGAGAAGTCCGAGAAGCCCGACAACGTTTGGGTCGAGCCCGAGGAGTTCCGCCCGTTCATGCCGACGCTCCAGAACGAGCCTAGGACGGAGGATGTGTTCTAATGAGAAACTGCCTTGTTATTGATTTGGACCGCTGCAGCGGCTGCGATACCTGCATCGTTGCATGCAAGTATGCTCACGGCCTGGACCTGGGTGTATGCTGGAACCGCGTGCAAACTGTTACCGTGGGCACCTTCCCCAATGTTGAGCAATACTGGCTGCCCCGCCAGTGCCAGCAGTGCGAGAATGCCCCCTGCCTCGAGGTCTGCCCCACTGGTGCAACCTACCGCGAAGACGAGTACGGCCTCGTTGTGATTGATGCCGATGCCTGCATCGGTTGTAAGTTGTGCATGGACGCCTGTCCCTACGACGCCCGTCGCTATGACGAGGGCAAGGGCATTGTTGAGAAGTGCGATTGCTGTATCGCACGTCTCAAGGATGGCGAGAAGCCTGCCTGCGTGCACAACTGCTGTGCGGGCGGCCGTTTCTTCGGTGACCTCGACGACCCCGAAAGCGATGCCGCAAAGGCCGTGGCGCAGGCTGGTGAGGAGAACTGCCACTGGCTGGCCGACGCCTCAGGAGCTGAGCCTCGGACAGTCTACATCCTGCATGAGAGCACTGCCGCCTGGCAGGAAGAGCTTCAGGACTTTCAACTCTAAGAGCATGTAGCGCACACAGCACGCGCCGGGGCCAACGATATAAACAGTCGGTGGCCCCGGTGCCCTAGCATGGGCACATACGCCCAAAACAGCAGAAGAACATGGAGAGGACAGATTGAGATGAACAAGGCAGAAGAGCGTTTGAATGCGAACGCCCTGGATGTAGTCGTTGGCGACACATCCTCGGACTGCGACCTCGCGGCAGGCAAGGAGGCATGTGGCGACGATCAGAGGAGGGCCCTCACCCAAACCCTTGCCGCATGCTCTCAGCTTGCGCAAACGCTCTCTGCTCTGTTCTTCAAGACTCTCACGCAAGAGCAGATCGATGTCCTTGCCCAACAGGACCTTTCTGCATTTGCCGATCTCAATGAGGATTTCGACCGAGGCCTCAACGATATCGCGCGTTACCTGCGTCGTCGCAACACCGGCACGCGTCAACAGCTTGCCTGTGACTTCACGTCGGCCTTTGTGGGGACGAAAACCTACGAAGGCAAGTCCGCTGTACCCTACGAATCGGTCTTTACGAGTGAAGATGGCCTGCTCTGTCAGCAGGCCTACCACAACATCGTGGCGCTGTATGCCCGCGAAGGCCTTAAGAAAGACGATGGGTTGCACATTCCCGATGATCACCTGTCGTACATGCTTGAGTTCACGGGCGTTCTTCTTGACAGGGCCGCGGCAGCGATTGAGGCTAGCGATATTGAGGCCGCAAGGCACAACCTTGCGTGCATCCATGAATTTGTAGAAACTCACATGCTTTCATGGTTCGACGCATTCGCACAGCGAGCGCAGCTGCTTCTGGAGACGCGCTTCTATCGCGGCGTACTATACCTAACCCGCGGATTCCTTACTTTTACGCTCGACGTTACGAACGATGCGTTGGAGGAGACGGGAGAGGGCGCGCTGAAAGCAGCCTAAGATTGATGCGAGAGTAACGGGCATGGAGGGCCTGGGGTGACATCTGTTATCCCAGGGCCCGCCGTTGTTTGGTGGCTACACACAAAAGCGGGGTCGGAGCTTCTCGCCCCGACCCCGCTTGGCTTTCGCTTTGGAGGGGTGCGCCCCTCCTACTGTGCAGTGCTTGAACGCCTGAACTACGGTTCTTTGCGATAATGCATATTCAGACGTTAATATTCAATTGTTTGGTAACCCGTATTCAGTACTTCGGACTCATCTCCACTACGTCGAAGGAACTACGAGCCTTGCAAGATGAGGTAGACCGTACTCAGTTCTTTGGACTCAACTCCAACAAATCGAAAGGACTGCGCACTGCAAATCATGGGGTAACGCGTACCTAGTACTTCGGACTCATCTCCAGTAAATCAAAGGGAGCACGAACGGTAAAACATGAGGTAACCCTTACTCAGTTCTTTGGACTCAACTCCAAAAATTCGAAGGGAACTCAACAAAACATGAGGTAGACCGTACTCAGTGCTTCGGACTCATCTCCAGTAAATCGAAAGGACTGGGTACCTAACGCTGGGGTTTTCCGAGCGGAAAGCCGCTCATCTAATGCCCTTTGGACTCATCTCCCATCTGGGAAGCTATCTAACTGTCCTGCCAAGGATAAAACCCGCCGCCTAACAGGCGAATTACAACCACCCACAGGCGGCGGCCATGGAGCCGGGCTCAATGCCCTCGTCATTGCACATGGTACCGGCCATAGGGGCCACCTCCTTCGTCGCGCCTTCGCACGGAATAGGTCGTGGCTGAATGCCCTGGGCTCTTTGCCCTCTTGGGCTTTCGGCTACCGAAAGTATAAAATGCCACCCGTGATTATGCAAGACTTTTTTATACGTTTTTTCACGTGGATGCAGAGTGGGGAGATTTCCAGGGGTGCGCGCCCGCCTGCTATACTCGATGTCCCAATCCCGAGCCTGAGGTCGTGTGCCATGTCGCTTTTGCTCTGCCCAGTTTGTCACAAGCCCCTTGATGACGGGGACAAGAAAGCCTCCTGCGAGAACGGTCACAGGTTCGATCGTGCGCGTGAGGGCTACCTCAACTTGCTGCGTTCTTCCAAGGCCGGCGACACAATGGGCGATCCGAAGGCTCAGGCGCGCTCGAGGCGCGACTTCCTCGACAAGGGGTACTACGCCCCTTTGCGAGATGCCCTCGTGAAACTCGTGAGCGAAAAGGTGCAGCCGTGCGCCGTCAACGAAGATAAGCCCTCCCCCATTCTCGACATCTGCTGTGGCGAGGGTTATTACACTTCAGCCCTCGGAGCCGTTCCCCATACCGACGTTTATGGCTTTGACCTGGCGAAAGAGATGGTGCGCCTTGCCGCCAAGCGCGGTGGCGCCACGTACTTCGTCGCCAACCTCAAGGCTATCCCCGTACCCGATGAAAGCGTATCCGTGGCAACCCATCTCTTTGCGCCGTTCAACAGCAAAGAGTTCGCGCGCATTCTGCGCCCCGACGGCACCCTCTTCTCGGTCATTCCGGGAGCCCGGCACCTTTTTGGCCTCAAACAGGTGCTCTACGACACACCGTATGTCAACGACGAGAAGCTTCCTACCTGCGAAGAGCTTGAGCTTGTCACCACGACGAAGGTTGCGGCCGACATCACGCTTGCAAGCAACGCCGACATCGAGGCCGTCTTCCAGATGACCCCCTATTACTACCGCACAAGCGCCCGTGACAAGGCTCGTCTCGAAGATCTCGAAACGCTTGACACGCCTATCGAGTTCGTAATCGCCGAATACCGCAAGCCATTGTAGGCATCGGGTGACAATGGGCGATGGCTATGACAGGAGGAGTGGTATTCCTGCTCCCCTGAACTAGAATGTGCCTAACTCTACAGAAGTCCGGCGAGGGGGCCCCACGCCCCGGAAGCCGGCTAGTCAAAAGGGGGTTCATTCATGCGTATTGAGACTTCTACCTGGCCTGCCGTAAAGAAGTACTTCGACGAGGGCAACGACCTCGTCATCCTCACCATTGGTTCCACCGAGGAGCACGGCCGCCACAACCCGCTCGGCGTGGACACCATCGCGCCCAACTACCTGCTCGACCTCATCGAGGCTCAGGATCCCAGCGTTCTCATTGCCCCCACGCTGCCCTTTGGTGCGGCCGACGACCTGCTGGGCTACCCTGGCACGCTTTCCATCGGCTATGACCTGCTGTATCAGATCACGAAGCGCCTTACCGACCAGCTCTACGATTACGGCGCGCGCCACTTTGTCTTCCTCAATGGCCACGGCCCCAATATCAAGCCACTCTCCCAGGTAGGCGAGGAGCTCGACCGCCGTGGCGCCCGTTGCGCACTCATGAACTGGTGGCTCATGGCCGGCGAGATCAACCCCGCTTGGGCTGGTGGCCACGGTGCTGGCGAGGAGACCTCGGCCATGCTCGCCGTGAACCCCGACCTCGTTGACATGACGCAGCTTGAGGGTCAGGTCGGCGAGATGAACCTGGTCAACGACGTGAGCGAGACTATGCCCACCGACGGCTGGAGCAGCGTGCTGTACAAGGGCGTGCACGTGGGCATGCCGCGTGACGCCGTGCGCTATGCCGCCAACGGCTGGATCGGCCCCGACCACGCCAAGACCGCCAGCAAGGAGTGGGGCGACGCGATGATGACCGGCACCGCCGATTACATCGTCGACTTCCTCAAGGAGTTCCGCCAGGTCCCGCTGCCTGAACCTCTCCCGGTCCGCTGCGCCGGCAAGCCGGGCGCTATCGCGTAGGGGTTTATTCGACCTCGAACTTCCCCAGGTTGATGCCGAGGTCTTCGGCTTTTTCGCAGAGCTCGTAGCCGTCCATTCGTTCGATGTCCACCACATCGAGAACGGCTGCGGGAGAGCCGGAGAACGCAGCTGTGCCGCAGTAGTCGACCATGTAATCGCGCAGCTCGTCTACGTCGATTTCCATACGTGAACCTCCACTAGGTAGATGGCGGGCCGTGAGAGCGATTAGGCTTCACGGCCCGCCAAAACTTTCCCTACTACAAACTACAGCAAACCGCGCTGCTTGTACTCGTTCTCGGCATTTTCCTTTGCAGCAGCGAGTTTCTTTCGCGCGTCGTCGATCTGGGCCATTGCGGCGCGAGACTTTTCAAGTACCGCACACTCCTCCTCCAGGGCGGCAATGCGGGCCTTGAGTTCCTTCTTTTTGCTGAACGCGAAGAATCCGGCGTTGTTGAGCGCAAGAATGGCCTTTGTGCGCTCGATGTCGACCTCACGCAGACGCTCCTCGCTGAAGGGTTTGCCTGCCGCATAAGCTTCTTCGGCTTTCTTTTCCCTTTTCTCGAGGGTAAGTATGGCCTGCTTGTGGTCGCGCATGGGCTTGCCGGCCTCGTCACGGTGGCACCAGAGATACAGCTTGCCGTCACACTCAACAACGGCCGGGTCCGAGCTTGCCGCCGAGAGGGCCTCCTCTCCCAGGCGTGAAACCACGGTTTCTTTTGCAAGGCCGCCGCCACTGGTACGCAGCATGTTCACAACGCGTCCCAGTGGCGTGTCGTCTGCGAGGTCGTCTTTGCCGAGGGTGCGAGGCGGCATCTCGCCGGCGCGGAACTGGCGGTCAAGCTCAGCGATGGTGTCGTCAAACATAGAGCCGTTTCCGCCGGCTGAATACATGGCTTTGCGAACGGCGCGCATGGTGGTTGCGGGGTTTACAGCGGGGACGCCGTGCTCTATGTCTGCCTCCACCCGATCGTGCATCTGGTCGAGCATTTGCTCGAGCGTCAGAGCAGGCTTCTTGGACTTGGCAGGGGCGGCTTTCTTGGTTTTGGAGGCTGCAGGCTTGGCAGACCCAGCCTCATCGGCGGCGGACTTTGCCTTTGCGGGCTTCGTCTTCGCTGTCTTAGACGTTGCGGATTTGGCCTTTGAGCCTTCAGTCGATTCGGACTTGGCTGTCGTGTCCTTTGTCTTTGCAGCCTTGGACGTGGTGGACTGAGCGGGTTCGGCCTTGTCGGAGTCGGCTTTCGACTTCGCCGTCTTGGCCTTCGTGGTCTTAGGTGCAGCAACCTTCTCGGGCACAGCTTCGTCAATGGCGGACTTGGCTTTCGCGGGCTTCGTCTTCTCTACCTTGTCGGCTTTCGATTTTGTCTTCTTGGCCTTCTCGGGCGCAGCCTCGTCAGTGGCGGACTTGGCTTTTGTGCTCTTGGCCTTGGTTGTCTTTGCGGGCGCAGCCTCATCAGCGGCAGCCTTCGGTTTCGCGCTCTTCGCCTTCGGACTCTTAGCCGACGCAGCCTCGGTGGACTCGGGCAGCGTGATCTCCGGTGCACTTTTCACGACAAGCGACTTACGGGCCCTCTGGGCACCAGGCACCGAGCGGACAGCTTCGTCGCCATACAAAACGTCGGCATCGACGTTTCGAACGCCGACGAAATTGAGTGTAAACGGCTTGTCTACCAGGCTTTTTGAGCAGGCTCGCATATCCCAGATGAGGCGGCCCATGAGGTTGAAGAACTGCGGGATGCCCTTGGCGAGACGCGTGTCGTACATCAGCGTGTACGTGTCACGCGAAATCTCGTCGTCCAGGCGGATGGAACTCGCCATGGCGGCAAGGTTTGCCAGGGTTGTACCCGTGAGGTCGCCGCCGGCACCGATGTTCATGCCATCGCACACAGGCCCGCGGACGATATCCGAGATGAGCTCCTTGGGCACATGCAGCGCCTCGTCTTCTTCAATCTCGTTGAGTATGTTCACGAGGAACTGGCTTACTTCCTCGATGTCATCCATGTCGGCGCACCAGACATCGTGCACGCGGTCCATGAGGCTGCTGCGCATCATGAAGTTGACGTCGACACGGCTGATTTCATGGCGTGAGCCGTTCCATGAAATGGTGTCATCGGGGAAATAGAGGTAGTCTTCGGCAAGCAGGCCGAGGACGAAGTTCGGAATGGGAACAAAGGCACCTTCGCTGGGGACCTCATCCTCGCCTTTCTCATCGTAGCCATCGTACTCCACGCCATCATGAGACTCGAGCTTGCAGCCAAGCTCGTCGGCAAGCTGCCCGGCCCGCTTCTCAAACGCGAGACGTTCCTGCGGGGGGTCAAACAGGCCGTGTCTCTTGATGAAAGACCAGTTGGATTTTGCGACAGGCGCAAGCTGGGGTATTAGCTGTTTTTCCTGGCACCAAAGCTGTTCAAGCATGGCAGCCGCGTCGGCGGTCGATGTTCCGTGGGTAAGTTGGGCTTCCACGGCATCAAGCAAGCGCATCCAGTACACATAATGGCCGTTCACCAACTCGGCACGATCGCCGTAAAGTTTTAAATAGAGGTCGCTTTGAGACAGATTGGGATTGAGGATTTCTGCCCTGTTCATGACGGGTTCGAATGAAAGGCTAAACACATACGTGTAGGGAATCGCAAAGTTCCTGACCATCTCGTTGAAGTCGCTAACCAAGATCTTTTCCCTGAGGGCACGGTCGAGCTGTTCCTCGCACTTGGGCACGATTGTCGAATGTTGCGTTACCGAGGAGGCGATGTCGCACACGAGCTTGTGAAAGGCTTTCTCACCGATTCCGTAGGAATTGCACGCAATGCAGCGCAGATAGTCGCAGTTATCAAGTGCGAGAGGTTTTGATGTGGTACTCGGTAGAATAGTCGTCAAACAACTGCTTGACCTTCAAGACCTCGCAGGCCACGCCGTTTGCCTCAATGATTTCTTCAGAGACAAACTTGGGGCCCACTATTCCCTCAAAAGTGTCAGGGTTGGGATAGTTGAGCACCATATGGATAGCATGGATGAAATCACGCACACCGCATGTCTTAACATACGACCATACACTTCCCTCCTTATCCAGGTCGATGTCGGGAAGCTCGCAATAGAGCACCGACACGCCGTCTTCAGCGGGGACCTCGATGTCATCGCCCTCCTGAGGTTGCCAGCTTGCGACGGCAAAAGGCCTCCCGCCCGCCTCGTCGCCGTGCACCACATGCCAGCCATCGGGCACGTCGATATCGAACCTGCGGCCTTCAACCTTCATGTCGCAGGTAACAAGGTGGTCGGAATGATTGCTAGCCATACTGTCCTCCCCTGGAACAATCAGCACATGCCGTCCCAGTATAGAGCTCTTGGTAGATTTGTCCTATGCTGCTAGCTAATCGACCAAGCTGGCTTTCGGCTCGCGCTTTTTGATTTCGTTGCAAAATTCCGATACCTGGGAGTAATCCATGTGGCTGCAAAAGGAAGCGGCGGCGGACTTTGCTTGGTCGCGCACGGCGTCGAGCTATCCTGAATCCCCACTTGTGCTTTGCGTCACAGGTTTCGTGACGTCCGTCACGCGGATGTCACGCCGACTCACCATGATAGTAGATGATGTGTGATTGCCGCTCACGAATATCCGACCTGCGGCAGCTTTTTGCACGCAGATACCTGCCCCTCGTGGAGACGGCACGTGATTCGGGTGTGGGGCGGGGTTGCGGGCGGGGCGCGGGGCCGGGCCGCGCTCGGACGGTTGGGGTTATCCGATCAGCACGCGCTTGCCCTCAAAGGCAAAACCGTAAGCATGGATGCGCTCGGGGGCAAGACCCTTAGCTTCGAGATCGCTTGCATATCGCTTGTCAACAATCTGTTGCTTGGCCGCAGAGACGGTGTCCTCAAGCGTGGCTTCCTTGCGCGGGTTGTGAACCTTGAACTCAAGGACGATGCCATCGTCGACCTTTGGGTCCACAGGCTCGAGGAGCACGTCGTAGCGTCCAAACCCGCTCTCACGATTCGAGCAGATAAGGTACCGACCCCGCAGCTCAACGAGAAGGCCCAGGACAAACCCATTGTAAAACCGCTCCGGCTCAAGGCCAGACGCTCGTTTTCCCGTATCGAACGTGCTGAACGTATCAAGCGCGACATCGTTCATGTAGACGTTCATGGCATCGAGGTCGCCGGCGAGCAGCGCGCGCACAAAAGCGTTGTAGCGAGACGAGACTGCGTCGAACCAGCCCCGCACCATGCCGTCAAACGACAAGGCGACTTCGCGGTTGGTAATCTTGAGTGTCGACCCATCGGCATGATCCGGACCGGCAGTCTCAATGCGCAGATACCCACCAGCAACCAGCAAACCCCAGACTGCCCCAGGCCTCCTGCCCAGTTCATCGAAAGAGACCTGTTCGTCAAAACGCTTCTCAACCGAGCCGCCCGACAGCAGCACCTCAAAATCAGATTTGAGGTCAGCGTCGCCCTCACGCACTATCTTGCTGATGAGGGCATTTCCGCTCGTATTTGCCCAATAGGGGGCAAACCTGCCGGAATCAAGGTAGTTTGTAATAGACCAAGGGTTGTAGATGTCGGACACTCCGCCAAACGTGAACCCGTCGTACCAATCCTTGACCTGGTCGCGCTCGCGCAAGCCAAACTCCTCCATAGCCGCAAACACCTCGTCTTGCGTGAAGCCAAGCGACGTAGCGTACTCGGGCGAAGTGGCACTGACGACCTTTGGGTTGTTGAGGTCCGAGAAGATGGACTCTCGGGCAACACGCGTGATACCGGTGAGCAACGCGCGCTCCATGCTGGGATTGGATTTGAAGGACGAGTTGAAGAACGCACGGACGAACTCGCTCACTTCATGCCAAAAACCGCCCACCCAAGCCTCATGCAAGGGTGTGTCGTATTCGTCGAGAAGCACGATGCAGCGCTTGCCCGTGGATTTCTCAAGCAGCTCGCAAAGACGTGCCAACGAATTGGGCGCCACCATGGGATCGACGAAAGGAGTCCTCCCCTCGAGCAGGTCGCGTTCCTGGTCGCCGAGGGAATCTGCGTCGATATCGTCGCGATGCTGTCGCCAGGCACGCGCAATCTGCTCGCACATGCGACGGACGACGGCTTCGGCACTCGCACCCTTGGCTGCCGAAAAAGAAAGCGACACAACGGGCCAAGTACCCTGCTCGCAGCGCAAGCCGGCATCGTTCCAGACATCGAGCCCGTTGAAGAGGTCAGTCCGCGAGGCGTATCTGTTCGAGAAGAAGCACTCGACCATATCCATATTGAGCGTCTTGCCGAAACGGCGGGGACGGCAAATAAGCGTTACCTGATCGGCTGAATGCCACCAGTCGGCGATAAAGGAGGTCTTGTCGACCAGAAAATAACCGCGCTCGCGCAGCTCGGCAAAACTCTGTACTCCTATCGCCACCGTCCTTGGCATGCTGCACCCTTTCATCTCCGTTAGCTGGCCTGATTATATGCTGTTTCATGACACTGACGCGGTCTCGTCACGCTAGGTTTGTCACCTTGCCATGGAGACGGCACGTGATTCGGGTGTGGGGCGGGGTTGCGGGCGAGGCGCGGGGCCGGGCCGCGCTACCATTCCCCCTGTTGCGCGCCTGGCGCGATGAAGACACGAAGGTATGGAGGAATGCGCGATGGCGGCTGTAACGGAGTCCATGAACGTCCTGCTCATCAACGACATGTGCGGCTTTGGCAAGGTGGCCCTGAGCGCCATGATGCCGGTGCTGTCGCACATGGGATTCCGTCTGCACAACCTGCCCACGGCCCTTGTGTCCAACACGCTTAACTACCCCGACTTCTTCATCCACGACACGACCGACTACGTGAAGAAGACGCTGCCCATCTGGGACGAGCTGGGTTTCACGTTCGACGCGGTGTCCACCGGTTTCATCGTGACCGAGGAGGAGGCCCGCATCATCGCCGGGTTCTGCGAGCGCCAGGCTGCCAAGGGCGTTCGCGTGTTCGTCGACCCCATCATGGGCGACAATGGCTCGCTGTATGCCGGCGTGCCCGAGAGCACGATCACCCTCATGCGCAGGCTCGTGGCACAGGCAAACATCGCGATGCCCAACTACACTGAGGCGTGCCTGCTGACTGGCACACCCATCGATATGGAGGGCGGGCTCACTGCCGAGGGTGCAACGGCGCTGGTAGATGCCATGCGCGGCCTGGGTGCGAAGTCCGTGGTCATCACGAGCACCAAGGTGGACAACATCAACGCCGTGGTGGGCTACGACGCCGAGTCGGGTGAGTATTTCACCATCCCCTTCGACGAGGTGCCCGTGTACTTCCCCGGCACGGGCGACATCTTCTCCTCGGTGCTGCTGGGTCGCGTGCTTAAGGGCTACTCCCTGCGCGATGCCACCAAAAATGCCATGGACGTGGTGCGCGAGCTCATCGTGCGCAACGCCGACCAGGAGGACAAGCCCCGAGGCATCCCGATCGAGGCCTGCCTGGACGTGCTGGACAAGGCGCCCGTTTCGTGTGAAGCGGCTGCTGGCGGCAAGAAGCAGGGCGCCGTGCGCGGCAAGAGGCCCAAGATCCGCCTCACCGTGGTGGACCAGCTCGGCGAGTGTGCCTGCCATCATGGCCACAAGCCCGGTGACACCTTCGACTACGACCACGACCGCGGCCAGCTCTGCCCCATGGCGGCCAACGTGGGCTTCCCCTACATCGACATCCTGCGCTACGGCGGCCAGGTGCCCGGCAACGACCCCAACACCGTGACCTTCTGCTGCCCGGAGCGTGAGACGCTCAACGTGTTCAAGGCCGAGATTGTAGACGGAGAGTAGGCCGGCGCAGTTGGGCCATGAGGTGGCGGAAAAGCGCTCAGTTTTGTGACAAAATCAAATAAAATAGGCATCTAGCTGGTATGTTATGTCTCTGTGACATGGGCGGACAATTCTGCAGGAATCACATGAGCGCCTCCTTTTGACGGCGGGATACTATGAGGGTCACATCCCACCCCTGCCGTTTGGGAGGCGTCGAACATGAACTGGTCCTCGATGGAGAAACGCGTCGTGCTCCTTGCCTGCGCCTTGGCGATTGCCGGCAGCTGCTGCATCGCCGCGTGCGATGCCACGCCTGCAGGAAACCAGGCTCAGGCGACGCCTGAGGGCGATAGCGCGACGGCGGATAGTCAGGTCGAGCGCCGACGTATTGACGCGCAAGAGGTACTGGCATACCTGCAGGGTGCGGATTTTCGCATGGGGGACGTGCGGCTGGGCGCGGCGTTTGGCGCGGGAGCCGATGAGGCTGCGTGCGGCGACGAGCTTGAAGTGCGTGTAAGCGAAGGCGGCGTCTGGGTGCTGGAGACATGCCGCGAGACGGCCGAGGAGAGAGCGAAAGCCGAAGGAGAAATCGCCAGCGCTTTGGTATGCGGGCTCTCCGCCCCTGCTGGGGAATGCGGACCGCTTGCGCTCCCTTGGTTGAAGGCAACTGACGCTGTGGGGCTCAAGGTAATGGAAGCCACGAACGGCAAGCTCACCGAGGTGCGGGCCTGTGCGCTGGCATGCAGCCTGGCAGGCGCGGTGCTGGAGGGCAACACCGATGCCAATGACAATCCCAAAAACGATGCCGACCAGGAAAGCAACGACGTAAGCAATACAACTGGGACTGGCCACGCCTGGCCTGAGGCACCCGAGGGCGCCTTGGTTGTGCATGTGCCAAAGACTCCCGCAACGGCTGAGGTTACTTGGGTTGTCGTAAAGGAAGGCGATACCGGCGAAGCCACGGACGACAGCAACGCATCGAAGGCCAACGAGACGGACAAAGCGGATAAAAACGACGCGGAGGTCAGCGAGTCTGGGGCCGGCAAGCCAAGCGGCGATCCAAACACAGGCGAAGCGACTCCGGAGACGAATCCGGGTGCCGGTGCGTCGAACGGCAATGGCTCTACCGGCGGGAACGCCCCCGCCAACCCGCAGCCGAGCGGCCCTTCCAACCCCGGCGGCATAGACGTCACCGAACGCCCTTCGGGCAGTCAACCTGGGTCGGAATCTGGCACGGGCACAACCCCGCCGTCTCAGCCCGAAGAGCCCAAGCGTACCTGGGTCGTGGACAAGCCTGCCTGGGACGAGCGCGTCATGACGAGCCAAGCCTGGGACGAGCAGGTATGGGTGAGCAAGCAGGAATGGGTCCCCAACAACGTGTGGGTCGTCGATCAAGCCGCCTGGGACGAGCAAGTGCTTGTTCGCGAGGGTTACTACGAGACCGTGCGTACCACAAGCCACTACCGCTTCGCCGCCGACGACTACATCACCTATGACGAGGCGGACCTGGCGGAGCACACCAAATACCTTATGACCCAAGGCCTTCCCACAAACTACTACGTGGAATGGGAGCACGAGCAGGTGTGGCATGAGCCCGAATACACCACCGTGCACCACGAAGAACAGGGGCACTGGGAAGACCGCGGCTCCTACCAGGACAAGGGCTACTACCAGACCATCCATCACGAGGCCGAGTACACCATTGTGCATCACGAGGAAGAAGGCCACTGGGAGTAAAGTCCCCCAAACTTGGCGAAACGGGTACGCCGATGTCGTTGGGCGCAGCGGCCAGGCGTAACCGCTGAGCGCAGCAATCGCCTGCATCCACTTAAACAAACCAATACCTCAACTATCTTGGGGACCACGCGCCCCCGAGGGAAAGGACGTGTGCCATGTTTGGGAAACCATGGACACCCGCCGCTCATGCCGTGCGGACCAAAACAGCTGAACTACCAGGAAAACTACCAAGAAAAAGAAGCTTTGCAGCACGAGTGTGGGCTGTAGCCTTCTCGTTTGTGCTGGCTCTCTCGGGCCCTGCGGGCATGATGGGCAGCGCCCATCGCGCCTGGGCCGAGCAGGCCGACATCGCTACGGTCGCCTCGGTGTATGCCGAGCAAAACGACAAGGTAAGCAATCCTCAGGCCGAAGAAACAGGCTCGCTTGACCCGCCTCAGCAGGCGGCTGCAAATGAGGGTGACGTGGCGTCGAACAACGCGCCGAACGCATCCGCAGAAGACGCTCCGAATGAAGCCTCCGACTCCGACGAAGCCCCTGCAACGGTCGACGCCGTGCGCTCGGCTACCGTCACGCTCGAATCGAGTGGAGACGGCTGGACATACCTCACTGTGGAAGGAGCGCGAGAGGGCGACGCTCTTGTTTTGAGCGTGATGGGACGCGCCGATGCCATCTGGACCGCACTTTTACTCGAGGCATACCCCGAGGCAACCATCGACGACCTCGGTGACAACCAGGTTGAAATCCACCTGGCAATGACGGACGAGTCTGGCACCTGGGAGCTCCCCGGTGTCATGGCCGACCTCGTTGCGACCGCTGCCTTGCTCGACTCTGCAGGTGAGGCAGTGGCGTTTGCCGAGGGTCCGGCTCTCTACAGCACGAACCTGACCTCGGCCGCAGGCGAGACGTTCACCGCATACAACGAGCATATCGTGGACGGCAACTGCCCCAAAATCCGCAATGCGCAGACAGGCCAGGCTGCCTGGTGTGCTGACTCGCGCCGCGCGGCTCCGGGCACGAGCACCGAAACCGGCGAGTGGCCCGAGGCCACCTTCTCTCAGGCCTCCCCTTGGGACGCCACGACCGTCTCGGGCGTGAACCTGGGCAGTATCTTGCCTCAGCTCGAATACATCATGGCACATGCCAACGGCACGACTGATGAGGGCGTGTATATCACCCAGTATGCCGTGTGGACGCTCACCAACCCCGACCGTTTCGCCTACGGCTCCTATTCGCATTACAACGAGCAGATTTGTGCGCTCGTGGATGCTGCGAACGCCTATGCCGCATCAGGGGCCAGTTACTACTCCGGAGCCTGCCTGGTATACACGCCCACCACGGGCAATGGCTATTACGACCGCTGGATGCAGTACCTCGTGGTCTCGGGATGGAATCCCCTCTCGAGCCTGACCGTGAGCAAGGAGCAGTCCTACGATGCGGCAACGGGCGCCTGGACCGAGCTTTCCAAGCAGATGACCTGGAGGCTTGCGAGCACCGACGGCACCACCGACGGGGCCGTCTACGACCGCACGATTACCTCCGAGGAAGGCTCGGCGACTGTCACGTTTGAGGACACGCCGAAGGAAACGCGCTATAGGCTCTACGAGCTGCAGGCACCCGACGGCTTCAAGCCACGCGAGACAATCGGTCTTTACTGCAACCCCGACGGGAGTTGGTCGGTGTGGAATGCGCAGACTGGCTCCTGGGACGCTGCAACCTGGGCGACCGAACAAGACGGCACAACTGTATACACGGGCATCTCCCAGGGCGTGCTTCATGTGCAGGACGCACCCACCGCAGGTGCCATCGAGCTCTTTAAGGCGTCTGCCGATCCGCTCGTAACCGATGGAAACGCCTGCTACAAGCTGGAAGGGGCGCTCTACGGCGTTTATGCTGACGAGGAGCTCACCCAGCTTGTCGACACGCTGCGCACCGACGAGGTGGGCCATGCAGTATCGGGCGCGCTCGACGAGGGAACGTATTGGGTGCATGAGACCGAGCCAAGCCGCGGATACGCCCTTGACGAGGCGGCGTACCGCGTTGAGGTGAAGTCGGGCAAGACGTCGCGCGTCAACGAGCAGAACGGCGGCCAGGTGCTCGAGGAACCTCAGGGTGACCCCCAGGCCATCGTGGTTCGCAAAGTGGATGCGCAGACTGGTACCAATGTGGCCCAGGGCGATATGACGCTTGAGGGCGCCGAGATCACCGTGTGCTACTACAAGGGTTCCTACACCGAAGACGACCTTAGCAGCGACGATGCCCCCGCACCCGAGCGAACCTGGATTCTCAAGACCGACGAGGACGGCGTATCACTGCTGCTTGAGAGCTACAAGGTGGGCGGAGACGAGCTGTACAAGCTCGGCGGACGACCCTACCTGCCGCTCGGCACGGTGACTGTACAGGAGACCAAGGCCCCTCAGGGCTACGAGATCGACCCGACGGTCTACGTGTGCCATTTCACGCCCGACGAGTCGGGCCGCAAGTGGATCTCGTTCGACATGACGGCAACCATTCCTCAGGCGCAAGTCATGGGCGGTGTCGGCATCCGTAAGGTCGATGCCGAAGACGGCAGCACAAGCCCGAGGGGCGCCGCGAGCCTCGACGGGGCGACGTTTGCCATCTACAACGCAAGCGAACATGACGTGACGGTGGATGGCACCGTGTATACGCCCCAGACGCTTGAGGACGTGCAGGCGGGTACCGCGCAGGCAATCATAACCATCGAGGCGCACGACGGCGCGGCCACAACCGATACCGACGGCGACGGCGTCGATGCTTCGCTTCCCTTTGGCACGTACTACCTGCGCGAGGTGGCATCCGGCGGCGGCTATCTCCTTGACGACACAGTGCGCACCGTGGAAGTCCGTGAGGCAGGTGCGGTAGCCTGGTGCGAAGATGCATGTGCCAACCAGGTTATCCGTGGCGACATCGCCTTTGACAAGGTATATGAGGACACCAAGGCCACCATGCCTGGGGTCGCCTTCCTTGTTGAAAGCACGACAACGCATGAACGCCACGTCGTGGTGACGGACGCCACCGGACACGTCGACACCTCGGCTGCAGTTAGGCCTCACACCCACCGCACGAACGCCAACGACACCGCTTGGGATGCAGCAACGAGTACAGTCGACGAGGCGCTTCTCGACGCAGATGCGGGCCTCTGGTTCTTCGGCAACATTGAGGGGACGGGCGAACCCAACGACACGCTGGGGGCGCTCCCCTACGACACCTACACCTTCACCGAGCTCGCAACGTCGGCCAGCCAAGGCACCGAGCTCGTGAGCTTCGAGGTCTCCATCCGTGAGGACAAGGTGACCGTCGGCCTGGGCACGGTGGAAGACACCTGGATTCCCGTGCTGACCACGCAGCTGCTCAGTCGCGACGGGTCGCAGACCACCTATGCGCTGGGCGACGAGCGACTTGTCGATACGGGGTCGTATGAGCACTTCAAGGCCGGCACGTACGTCGCGGAGCTCGAGCTGTGTGACGAGGCGGGCAATGTACTGCAAGATGCGGCTGGTAACGTGCTGCGCACGAGCGCGGAACTCGAACTTGAAGGCAGCGGGACCTACCAGATCGGTATCGACTGCGACCTGAGCGGGCTTGCTGGAAAGCGAATCGTGGCGCGTCAGCGGATCTATGACGCACGGGGCGAGCTGTACGCGAGCCATGACGATATGACGAGCGAGGCACAGAGCGTCTGGGTGGTCGACAAGCCCGGCATCGCCACCACACTGACCGACGCCACCACCGGCCTGCACATGGCGAACGCGGCGCAGTCCCTCACGCTCACGGACACGGTGGCCTACACCAACCTCAAACCGGGCAAGACCTACACCCTCACGGGCACCCTCATGGACAAAGAGAGCGCCTCGCAGGTGCTTGACGCCAACGGCAAGCCCGTGAGCGCAAGCGTTGAGTTCACACCGCAGGCGGCCTCGGGCACGCAGCCCGTCGAATTCACCTTTGACGCAAGCGGCCTGGCAGGCAAAACGATTGTCGCCTTCGAGACGCTTACCTGCGAGGGACGCGAGCTCGCCGTGCACGCCGATATCGCCGACGAGGCGCAGGCGGTGGACGTACCGCGCGTGGGCACGACGCTCGCGACCGCAGACGGGGCGCATTCCGTCATGGGGACAAGCCCCATCGATCTCATCGATACGGTTGCCTATGAAAACATTACAGTTGGTAAGACCTATCGAGTTATCGGCATGCTCCATGACGCAAAGACCGGCGAGGCCTACAAGGACACTGGGGGCAAACCTCTGGAAGCACGCATGGAGTTTACGGCTGAAAAGAGCAGCGACAGCGTGGAAGTGACCTTCAAGGGCGTCTCCGGCATCCAGGCAGGCCAGGCTGTTGCTTTCGAGGAGCTCTATGTCAAGGCGGACGACGGCGAGGGTGACGATGCCTGGAAGCTCGTGGCCACGCACTGCGACCTGGCAGATGCCAACCAAACGGTAAGCTTCAACACACCCAATCTGCGCACCACACTCACCGAGAAGGAGACCGGGCTGCATGAGACTGCGCTTGCCGACAAGGTAACGCTCGTCGATATCGTTGAGTATGACGGCCTTGAAGCAGGCAAGACATATCACCTCGAAGGCAAGCTTGTAGACAAGCAGACGGGCAAGGTTCTGAAAGACAGCAAGGGCAAGCAGCTTACCGCATCCGGTGACTTCACGGCGTCGGCCGCGAAGGGTCGCGTCAACGTGACGTTCACCTTCGATGCTTCGCAATTCGCAGGCAAGGAGGTCGTAGCGTTCGAGAGCGTCTCGTTCAACGGGCGCGAAGTAGCGGTGCATGCAAACATCGGCGATGCGGCGCAGACCGTGTCGTTCGTGGACATCCGCACAACGGCGACAGATCCTTCGGATGGCGACCATGAGGCTGCGGCGCTTGCAAACATGCAGCTCATCGACCGTGTTGAAATGCGTGGGCTTGTACCGGGAGCGTCCTATACCATCGTGACCGAACTTGCCGTGGCCGACACCCATGAGACGGTCATCGCATCGAGCACGAGTTTTGTGCCCACGAAGTCGACCACGACGCTCGACGTGACCGCGACGTTTGACGGCTCGGGCCTTGCCGGCAAGAAACTCGTGTTCTTGGAGAAGCTGCAGCGCGACGGTAAGACCATCGCCCAACACCGCGATTATGAGGATGCGGGCCAAACGGTTGCGCTCGTCACTCCCCCACCTACGCCTACGACTCCCGGCGAAGATCTTCCCCAAACCGGCCAGGGTCTTATGTGGGCTTGTCTGGTGGGTGCAGGCGGAATCTGCATGCTCGTGGGATTCATCCTTGTCTTTAAGAGGCGCGCAGGCAACGACGGTGTACCCCGCATCGCATACGCCGACGTTTCGACCAGCGTGAACGCGCCGAGCAAAGATGGGGCACAAACGAGCAGTCAGGTAACCCAACAAGTACCAAGGATTCGTCCCCGGAGCACAGCGAAGACGCTGCTGAAAACCAGGCGACATGTCTAGGCAGGCCGGCGCGCCCATCACACGGCGCAAGGCACTCGGCATAGGGGCGCTCGCATGCGGCGCCGTGTGCATGGGGGTCGGCCTGGGCAGCGTGATGCGCGAAGCGGCTTGCGCCCGCAGCTACGGGGACCTCGCCCAGATAACTCGGCAAGACTTCGCGGCGGGCGCCACGTCTGTGCCCATCGCGTCGGCAAGCGACGCACATGCCGATGCGGCACGGCAAGGCAAGCGCGATTGGGGCACCCTGCATGAGGTGAACCAGAATGTCGTGGCCTGGGTGAGCGTGCAGGGCACCGACATCGACCTGCCCGTGGTTGCCACGCATAGCGAAGACGACCAAGACTGGTATCTCACGCACGACCTGTGGGGGCGCACGTCTTGCAGCGGTACGCCCTTTCTCGACAGGCGCTGCGAAGACGCAAATGCGCGGCACGTCTGCGCGTACGCCCACCACATGACGAGCACCTCGGGTATGTTCTCCCAGCTTCAGGAGGCATACCTCCAAGAGAGGTTTGACCGACTCGGCTCCCTGAGATGGGAGACACCCGAGGGGCTTGTACAGGCAGAACCCCTCTGCGCCCTGCGCGTGGATGCAAGCTGGCAAGAAATCCAGCGGTTCGACTGGGGAAGCGCAGGCCAAGACGGCGGAGACCAGGACGGATTGGCTGACTTCCGCACATGGCTTGAGGGCATCGCCGCACAGGCCGATGCCCTCTCCGCCCAAGCCGGCCAGATGCTCGCCAACGCCGCACGCTGCATCACACTTGTCACCTGCTCGAGTGACTTCGCCATGCAGCGCTGGCGCACGCTCGCCCTTTGGACATGCTAGATTCACTATCGCCCGCAGTCCTGAAAGATAGCGGCTAGCAGCTCGCCCCGCTGCGCGAACTTGCCTTGCGCCAACTGCGCCGCAAACAGACAAGTTCTACTCGTGAACGGAAGTGCAAGCGAGACAACCCCGCCGCATCTGAATGATTGCCATACAAACAGGGGTCCCGGGGAACGGCTTTGAACCGACCCGGGACCCCGTGCAATGATTCTGCCCGCGGCTTCTGTCCTTATGCGCTCAAACGCCCGGCGTTGCCCATCGTTGCATTGACCATGCCGCGGCTCAGGCGATACGACGCAAAGAGATAGGCACCGTACACTGCCACGAACAGAGCGCCGTTCGAGATTGCCGCCGTCGTGATGTCGAAGGCACCAAAGATTTCCACGACGTCACACACTACGCTGAGCGCCACCATGCTATGCGTCAGCGCCATAACAAGTGGAAGCAAGAAGTACACGAGCGTCTGCACAAGCAGGCAGCGGTACACAAGTTTGCGCGGGCAACCGAGCTCCCACAGAAGCCTCCAGCTGTGCTGGGCATCGGTCGTGGCACAAAGCTGCTGGATTGCGAGAATCGCCGCACACGACACCACGAGCACGAAGCCGATGTACACCGCCATGTAGCTCACGATGCCGGTCATGCCGTTCGTCACAGACCATGACTCCTCTTTCTGAATCACGTTCCCGATGTATGCAAACGTCGTCTGTCCCTCTTTGAAGATGTCACCCGTCTGGAGGTCTGCAAGCTCATTCATCAGCCCGCCTGCCTCTTCACTCATGCCGTCTTTGTAGCGCATGTTGATATACGCCGAAGCACACGGCGCCTGAGCTGCGATGTCATCGGGGACGATGAAATACCCGGGGTTTGATCCAAAGATGGAGTTGGACAGGGCACCGGAAGCGTCATCAATGACGCCAACCGTCGACGGGGCGAGGTCCCTGCCCGCAAGCGTCACCGTGTAGCCGGCACCCATCACCTGGCTGTAAAAATCGCGAAGACCCTCGCCCATGTCGCAGGCCATTGCGTACTCATCCTTGCCGAGCTCGATGGGGTCGAGGCCCAGAAGGGAGCGCAATGCGTTGAACTCAGACACGCCTACCACCTGAATACCGCCGTCGGAGGACATGTCTGCAACGCTGGCAGGCAAGGCAACACCAGTAACGCGGGTCATCTCGTCAGAAGATGCCACAGGCCCCTCGGCAAGCCCCGACGCTTCCCTCAGCTCAAGGACGTTGTAGTCGGCCACGGAAGACAGGTCGTAACCCGCATCGGCAAGCATCTGCACAACATCGTGCTCTTCGGTGGCGGCACCATAGCCCGGCGCGACCTGGCCGTCCGAAGTGAGAGGAAGAGCTTGAAGCGAACTAGGCGAGTCAGGATCGAAATACCACACGTCGATGGAAGCGTCGTAGGGGTTGTGCTCCTCAATGGTGGAGGTAAACGCTGAGCACACGCTCACGCCCGTTGTGACCGCCGTGATGGCGAGAAACAAGATCATCGAGATGGCCGCCATGGAACCAGACGCCGTGTTTACGCGCGAGTTGAGCTGGCGCAGCGTGAGCATGTTGAGGCCGCGCCAGTACACACGCGGAACCCTTTGCATGAGGCTCACCAGGAACCCTGACAACGCATAGAAGACCGCCACCGTGCCGGCACACACCATGCCGGTCGTAATGCAGAAGGCGCGCCCCGCCTCCCCCTCAAAGCCCGCAACGGGCAGTCCGTCATGCAACAGGCGGGCATACGACACACCGATGAGGACGGCGCCAACCAGGAATACGACCACCGAGGCAGGCAGGCTCCGCAGCTTGACCTCCTCATTCACGCGGTCGGCTTCCATGAGGTCGACCAGGCGCACGCGGCGAAGCACACGCATGTTGAAGAGCAGCATCACGGCAAACATGAGGGCAAAGCACTCAAAAGTAAACCAGGCCGCATCAGGGCTGAAGCGGAAGGAGAATGCCGTGATTGTGTCATGGAAGAGAGCCGCCGTCACAAACACAAGCAGCTGAGACAGCAATACGCCCAGCACCAAACCGCACGCGAAGGCGCCGATACCGCTGATGAGCGTCTCGAGCGCCAACACGGCCGACACCTGCGAGCGACGCATGCCAAGCATCTGATAGAGGCCGAGTTCGCGCTTGCGCCTGCGAACGAGGAAGTTGTTGGCATACACCATGAGGAAGCCCAGCACCAGCGCAAGGAAAACCGTGAGCCCGCGCATGATGTCGCCAATGGACGCGACGATGCCCGAGGCATCGCCACTCAGAAAATCTGCCTGATCAGCAATGGTGTTGAACGCATAGAAGACAGCCACGCCCAAGGCGACCGTGGCAAAGTAGACGGCAAAGTCGCGCAGGGACTTGCGGACGTTGCCAAAGGCGAGTTTAGCGATCATCGGTCTCGTCTCCCCCGATGACGGCTACGACACGCATGATGTCATCAAAGAACTGCTTGCGCGTGGCGTCGCCGCGCACCACCTCGGTGAACACGCGACCGTCGCGAATGAACACGACGCGCTTGCAATAGCTGGCGGCAAACGAGTCGTGCGTCACCATGAGGATGGTGGCTTCGAGTTGCTTGTTGAGCATCTCGAAGCACTCAAGCAGAAGCTTCGCGTTCTTGGAGTCAAGAGCGCCCGTGGGCTCGTCGGCAAGCACGAGCTTGGGCTGGCCGATCATGGCGCGGGCCGCTGCCACACGCTGACGCTGACCGCCCGACACCTGGTAGGGAAACTTGTTGAGAATTCCCTCGATGCCCAAGGTCGACGCCATAGCCATAATGCGAGCCGAGATCTCGCCTGCCGGCACGCGCCCGATGGTAAGAGGCAGCGCTATGTTCTCGCGACAGGTGAGCGTGTCGAGCAGGTTGGAGTTCTGGAAGACGAAGCCGAGCTCCTCGCGGCGAAAGTCTGCCAAGGCGCGCGACTTCAGCTTTGTCACGTCCTGCCCATTGATAAGGACCGTGCCCGAGGTGGGGGCGTCGATGGTGGCAATGCAGTTGAGCAGCGTGGTTTTGCCTGAGCCCGACGCACCCATGATGCCCACGAAGTCGCCCTTCTCAGCCGACAGGCTCACGCCTGCGAGCGCCCGGGTCGAGGCGCCCCTTCCTGCATATACTTTCTCGAGGTTCCGCACTTCCAAGACCGCCGCCATGGCAGGCCTCCCTTCCGCGCTCTCAGCGAGATGCCGCGCGTCATAGTTGCCTTTCAACGCTAGACATCATCGCCTGTCGGGCATTGCCGTACCATCGATTGTCCTTACATGTGGGTGACGTTCGTGTAAGGTACGTGCCAGCCGCCTTATTCCCCCAGCATATGCATGCGATTGGCCGGAAACGTCAGGCTTACGCAGGTCCATTGTCCCTCAACGCTCGACAGACTCGTCGCGATGCCCATTTGCTGGCAGAGAGTGCGCACGAGGTAAAGACCTATGCCCGTCGACTTGGCGTGCGTGCGACCGTTACTGCCTGTGAAACCCTTCTCCCACACCCGGCCCCTGTCGGCGGCGCTCACGCCACAGCCGTTGTCGCGCACCTTGAGCACTACGCGCTCGTCTGCCTTACCCTCGTCTTCGCGAGATGCGCTGAAGTCGATGCGACAGGCACCGTCAGTGCGGCGGTACCGCACCGCATTGTCGATAAGCTGGCCTAAGACGAACACGACCCACTTGGCGTCGGCAAAAACCGTGACACCCTCAAGTCCCTCCATGCTGACCGTCATGCGCGCGCTCACAAGCGCCGCTGCGCGGGATTTCAACGCATCGCGCACGAGAGCTGACGCCTCACACGACCGAATGCGAAAGTCCTTTTCCACGCAACTTGAGCGCGCAAAGAACAACGCCTGCTCGACGAGGGCGTCCACACGGTCGAGCTCGGTGGTGAGAGAGCGAGGCACACGACCGTCCTCGTTGTCGATGATGAGACGTGCAGCGGCCAGGGGCGTCTTGACCTCGTGGACCCATGTCTCCACATACTCGCGGTGCTCGCGCTCGCGGCGCTGCGACTCCCCCACCTCATACGCCGCCTGCACGCGCAGCGCCTCAAGCGCTTCATAGGCAACGCGAGCCTCAGCCCCATCGAGCTCACCCATCTCGCTTGCGCGCGCAAGCGCTCGGTCGGGCTCGTCGGCAATTTCTTGAAACGCTTGGCACCAGCTACGTGTGCGCAGGTAGTTGATGAGGCCCATGACCCCCAACACCAGAGCCGACAAGACCACGAACAGGGCCGCCAGCTGACCGGTCATACCCGTCAAGCGCAGTAGCGGCCACAGGAAGGCAAGGGCGGCAATCCCCACCAGCACCGTGGCGGCATGACCGCGCAAGTACGCCATAAGACTCAGGCCGCGCCCGCGGCGCTCACGCGCACTCACCGTGACGTCTCCGCCGAATAGCCCAAGCCGCGGTGCGTGCGCAGAAAGTCTTCCACGCCGATGGAGGCGAGCGTCTTACGCAGACGGTTCATGTTCACTGTAAGCGTGTTGTCGTCAATGAAAGCGTCGGAGTTCCAGAGCTCGACCATGATATCCTCACGTGACACGACCCTGCCGGCGCGGTGCATGAGCAGCGACAAGATGCGCGTCTCGTTCTTGGTGAGTTCAACCGACTTGCCTTCGTAGCTCGCCGTGCATCGGGCAAGGTCGAGCGAAACTCCTGCACATTCAAGCGTGCTGGCCAAGTGAGCGTTGGGCCCCTTGACCCGCCGCAGGCATGCCTCGATGTGGGCAAGCAGCACGGAAGGGTTGTAAGGCTTGGTCACAAAGTCGTCGGCACCCAGGGACATGGACATAACCTCGTCGAGATCGGTGGCGCGACTGGTGACCACGACGATGGGCACATGCGAGACGCGGCGAAGCTCACGACAGACTATCTGCCCGTCGGTGCCAGGCAAGCCCAGATCGAGCAGCACAAGGTCGGGAGAAGCGGCGAGAACGTCGTCTACGAGGCGGTCAAAACTGGTGGCACATGTCACCTCGTATCCCGCACGCTGCAAAAGCACCGTAAGCTGCTCGCGCACCGACTCGTCGTCTTCAATTACATATATATGCATATATGTATCACCTGCCTAAACAATATGTTGCCAAGAAGCCTCGTCCATGATAGCAAGCACGAAACCCTCAAACCTTACACACGTGTCACAAACCAAGGTTGTCCTGGGATGTATGGCAGCTTGCATATCAAGAACCAGTCCATCAGACGCAATGGCCGTTGTTCCGCACGCATGGCCCTACAGTCAGGCAATCCCCGTTCGACCATTCAGCCGCATACAAAAAACAGGCCGCCGACTCTGCGCCGACGACCTGCCCAAACTACCCAACCTACTCGAAAAGCCAGCCTACTTCCCCCGGCTACTTGCGATCGGGCAGGCCCGCCACAATGACGCCCAGGGTGATGGGCGTCGTGAAGATACCGATGAACCACAGACGACCCTTGCTCCACGCGCAGCCCTTCTCAATAGCGCTGTGCACCATCATAGAGATGGACAGGAAGTACGCCACCACAACGCAAGCGAAAAGAACGCAGGAAATGACGCCCAAGATCAAGGTCGCATCGTCAGCCATATACATAGCAAGTTCCTTCCCCGACACCACATACTTCTTCAGTCGCCTGAAATCCTAAACGTCAGGCGCGCTACGTTGGCATTCTACCCCAGCCCGCGATCCTCAACCAAACGCCGCTCAGCGAGACGGATCTCCGCCAACAAGGTTGATGAGCTCTTGCTGTGAATGCACGTCGAGCTTGCGGTAGATGTGGCGCACATGGGTCTTCACCGTGTTGCGCGACACCACAAGCTCGTCCTGTATCTCTTGGCCGCCCTTGCCCTGTGCAAGCAGACGCGTCACGTCGAGCTCGCGGGCCGACAGACCGTGCTCATGCGCCAGTGCCTCGCAGCTCTGCTCGATGTGGGCAGCGGTGTGCTCCAAGGTGTGCAGGGGCTCAACGGGCACGATATCGGCAAAGGCCGTGCTGAACGAGAACCCTCGCATGCCTACGAGCAAATACCCGATAAAGGCGAGCACCACTACAGCATTGAGACAGTTTGCCACGCTGTCCGAAGCTACAAACCACTCAGATGTGGCCCAGCGACCCAGAAGCGAGCCCGCCTCCAGACCCAGCGCCTGCATCGTGTAGCCAGCACCGAGTGCCCACAGGGCACCCGCCGGGTTTGACATGCCCACCGAGGCAAAAACCGTCCAAATGAGCACCCATGAGAATGCCGCGCCGGCGAACGAGAGTGTACTCGACATCATGGACTCGGCGGGTGTAAGGGGACGCAGGATGAAGCCGCCGAGCATGAGTAGCGCCGCCGTCACGAGCAAGATGTCTTCGCTCTCCATGCGATGCCGTGCAAACACCCACACTCCGCCGGCGATCAAGGCGATGACCACAGCGATGTTCGCGCCAAGGATGACGTCCGTCTTCTCGGCCAGCGAAATGCCATGGATGAACTCGAAGAACGCAATGAGGATGAAGAGGCGGTGCGAGGGACTCACGAACGAGTTGGGGTTCGTGGTGCCAAGCTCCTCAGGAGAGTGGGCAGAGAGGCCCTTTTTGAGAAACGGTACGCCCGCAGCATGGCCGACGCACGCCATCACCAGTTCAGCGAGACCCGCCACGACAAGGCACGCCACAAGGGAGAGGGTTTGCGGAATGAGGCAGCGCATGAGAGCACCGATGCCCTCACCGAGAAAGGCAGCAAGGACGAGATCGCGTTTGTTGCCCAAGGCACACAGAGAGGCACCCACTAAGATGCGCGGCCAGGCGCAACCAAAGTGCGCTACGCACACACCCACAGTCGCGACTGCAGAGTTGGTAGATTCCATTCCCCACCACCAGGCGCAAGATCCGGCAAGAATCATAACAACAGAGGCAGCGCCGAACGCAACAGGTGACACCAGGCGAGGGGCTTTGAGCGCAACAAGGGCAACAAGGGCATAGCCGGCTGCAGCGGCAACAGCCTGAATGGTGGTGGCTGCCGGGTTCAAATGCTCCAACAACGGGAAGGCCATCGTCATGAGAACCCAGACGTCCACTGAGCTGCAGACGCAAGCAAGCGTGGCGAGCACAATGGCGCTGATTCTACCTGACGACATGGCGGGGTGATTCTCACCCAAGCTGCCTCGCCCCGATGCCCCAAGCGCCCCTTGAGCCTCAAGTCGCCTTGCTGCCATGGACCGTCCTTCCCCCACCTGCGCCCCCATGGAGCACGACCGACGTCAGTCGAGCCCACATGGAAGACGAGGCTTCCCCTTGCACACACTCTCAAATTCAACCGCGCCAATGATACTCGTTTGACCCATATCAGGGCTAGAGGATTCGCGAACATTAACATCCCAGCTAGACGGTGGGGTGATTGTTGAATCACCCAGGGGTGAGAGTGCAAACACCCCCGTTTGCCCTCGAAAAGCCGCCGCTTGCCGCCTAGAGTTCGAATCAGTCGCAGCGAGGCAAGCGCGGACCCCACGCACCGCATCGCTCGCGACAAGCACCGGCCGCCAGGGCCGGTCGAGCCATCCGGCGCACGTGCAGGCAAGGCATGGCGTCCCAGACGTGGGACGGGCACGCACATGCGCCGAGATGCTTCTGGGCCATGGGGATGGCGCAGAGCCTGGCAACTTCATCAAGCCATTACTACAAGGTGCACGTTGATTCAGGAGGTTTCTACTATGAACGCTACTGTCTCTCGCCGTGGTTTCCTGGGTGCCGCCGGCACCGCCAGTCTGCTCGCCGCTTGCGGCTACAAGGGTTCCGTCGCATGGGCCGACGAGGCCGCTGAGCCCGAGTGGACCGACTCCGCTGACGTCGTCGTCTGCGGCGCTGGCGGCGCTGGTCTGAACGCTGCCTATCGTGCTCTCGAGCTGGGTGCTTCCGTCATCGTTCTTGAGAAGGCCGGCTTCACCGGCGGCACGCTGCAGTTCTCCGAGGGCGCCTTCCAGGCAGTGTGCGACGACGAGTTTGCCCTCGATGACGGCACCAACCCCGTCACCAAGAACGACTCCATCGAGCTCATGCAGCAGTGCTGGCTCGCCATGGCCGACGGCGACTGCGACGAGGACCTCGTCAAGACGCTCGTTGCCAAGTCAGGCGAGGCTCTCGAGTGGGTCAAGAGCTCCTTCGGCTGCGCCGTGGGCGGCACCGCTGGCATCCGCCCCGTTCCTTTCGTGCCGCAGGAGACCATCGCCGACCGCATCATGTACCTGGTGGATCCGGCCGACCCCAAGGGCACCTACGGCCACGGCGGCAAGGTCTGGATGGACAACGCGGCCAAGGCCGTTGAGGACAAGGGCGGCAAGATTGTCCTGAACGCCGAGATCGTCGAGTTCCTGACCGACGAGAACGGCACCGTCAACGGCGTCAAGTGCCTCGACGGTTCCTGCTACAAGGCCGACAAGGGCGTCATCTGCTGCACTGGCGGCATCGATCGCAACGAGGTCTTGGCCAAGCACGTGAACCCGCACCACTACTGGATGATGAAGCACCACAACCTCACCATGGTCGACGCCAACACGGGCGAGGGCATCCTGGCCGGCATGGCCCTGGGTGCTCAGACGAGCTTCCACGGCACCGACAACAACCCCAGCTACTTCTGGATCGGCACCAACAAGCACATGATGGACATCATCGCCGTTGGCCCGCGTGGTTACCGCTTCGCCCGCGAGGACACCACCTACGGCTTCTGGAGCCGCTGCCTCTACACCCAGACCCGTCAGGAGGGCGGCTTCGACGGCCAGGTGTGGATCGTCTTCGGCGACTCCAACTTCGACGACAACCCCGCACTGCAGGACGAGGCCCAGGTTCAGGCTTGGTACGATGACGGCACCCTGGTGAAGGGCGAGACCGTGACCGAGCTTGCCGAGAAGACCGGCCTGCCCGAGGTCGGCCTGCAGACCACGCTCGACGAGTGGAAGAAGTGCTGCGAGAACCAGGAGGACCCGCAGTTCGGCCGCACCGACGGCTTTGGCACCATCGACGCGCCCTACTACGCGATGAAGCTCATCATGTCCACCACCGGCGCCTTCGGCGGCATGGTCATCGACGAGCAGTGCCACGTGCTCGACTACGAGGGCAACCCCATCCCTCACCTCTTCGCCGCTGGTAACTGCTCCGCTGGCTGGCTGGGCGACTTCTACTACGGCTCCGGCACCTGCCTCATGGCCTGCGCTGCCCTCGGCATGATCTCCGCTGAGAACGCCGTCGCCGGCACCTATGAGTCCGACCCCGTCAAGCCCGGCGCAACCGGCCAGACCGACCCCGAGGCCGCTGCAGCCGAGGAAGCCGACGCTGCCCCTGCCGCTGACGTCAGCGCCGTGGCCGACGGCACCTATACCGCTTCTGGCAAGGGCATCGGCGGCGACGTGCCTGTGACCGTGACCGTCGAGGGCGGCAAGATTACCGCCGTCGAGGTTGGCGAGAACTCCGAGACCCAGGGCATCGGCTCCAAGGCAATCGAGCAGCTGCCCGACGCAATCGTGGCCGCCAACGGCACCGACGGTGTTGACGCTGTGGCCGGCGCCACCGTCATCTCCAAGGCCATCTTCTCCGCCGTCAACGACGCTCTGGCCAACGCCTAACAGCAACTTTCAGGCGCTCTTAGCCTAACAAGCTCCCAAGCACGAAGCCCCGGACCGCGCACACACGCGGCCCGGGGCTTTTGCGTTTGAGGGGCTCAGCGCCTGGAGACACCCCTGAAATCAAGCGGAACAGAAATCTCTGAATGCATGCACAAGCTGGTATACTCTGCCCGACAGCAACCCTCAACAAATCGAAACGTCAACTTGTCATGCCCATACATTTAAGAGCACAACAACACTCTGGGGAAAAGTTGGGTGCGCAATGAACACGGAGCAGCTTAGGTACTTCCAGCTTGCATACAAGCAGGGCAGCTTTTCTGCGGCAGCGCGAATGGTTTCTGTTTCTCATCAGGGACTTACAAAGGGCATCCGAAACCTTGAGCGAGAACTGGGAGTGACGCTTTTCGACTACGACTCAGATTCAGGCAGACCTGAACCCACCCCGTTTGCGCATGAGTTATACGATTTTGCCGTAGTCTACGAAGCGAATCTGCACTTGCTTAATGAGTCATTCGAACGACTGCGCAAAGAAAGCCGATACACCGTGCGCCTTGGCTGTTCATTGGGAGTACTCGGAGCATATGGACCAGAGCTGCTTGAAGGCTTCGCTCGAGCGCACCCCAACATTGACGTGCCATATTGGGAATCCAACGACGCCTTATGCGAACAAGGGCTTCTCGAAGGCAAGTACGATATGGCACTCTGCGTGTCTCCCATCACAGCGGGCTGCGAAGGGAGAGAACTGTACCGCTCTCCTATGTACTTCTGGCTCAGGGCAGATGACGCGCTCGTAAATACGGTGCTTCTGCGCGACGGCAAGTTGCATGCCGAGGATCTTGCTGGGCGTGATGTCGCCATACCTGGAACAGGCTTCAAGTGTTTGGAGCATCTTCGTTGCTATGTAAGCAGCAACGGGTATGAGCTGGGTCACATTTTTGATATGAGCGAGATTTTCCAGCTCTATGGGTATGCGCTTGACGGGCGTGGGCTTGGATTCTCCAACGGCACGCTCGTTGATTTGCCCGTTTTCCAATCGAATGCTCAGATCGTAGCGTTGCCAGTAGATGGTCTCTCTTGGGGTCTCAGCATAGAACGTCTCTCCACCCATGTTCTAGGCGACGCTGAACAGCTTTTCTGGAACTGGTGCTGCGCCGCCGCCCGCGATTTGGCGGGCAATACTCTCAACAAGAACGATAGCCTCACATAACCCCTCATCCAACACAAAGGGGCGCCCCGCATTACTGGGACGCCCCTAAACGCGCAGATGTTACTTAACGCGAGTCCTTACAAGGTCGAACGGCCAATGCCTCCACCGACAGGCATGTTGAGGTTGTAATCGGCAATCTCATCGTCGGTACCGCCGGCTGCCTCAATACCAGCAATGCGACCAAAGGTAAGGCAACGGCCATGGTTGATGCCGGGGCAGATGGTGGGATAGTCACCCGAGCCGTGGAAGTCACCGGCGTTGGTGCCGCAAACAAGCAGGCCGGGAATAACCTCGTCATTGGCATCAAGCACATGACAGGTCTCATCGCAATGCAGACCGCCAGAAGCGGAAAGGAGCGTGGCCTTAAGAGCACCAGCATAGAAGGGCGGCTCCTCAATCTTGATCATGATCTCGGCGCGCTTGCCATAATCGAGGTCTTCACCCAAATCGACCAGGTCGTTATAGCGCTGAACCGTAGCGATGAAGGTGTCGGCAGGCACGTTCATCTTCTCCGCGAGCTCCTCCAGCGTGTCAGCCACAACGATGTTACCGTCATCAATCTTGGCCTGGAGCAGCTTGTTCTCAACATCGAAGTCAAACGGCGTACCGAAACGACGGTACTGCTGGCCATTGGAGATGCCACCGGCCAGACCATCTTCGCACTGCTTGCCGAGCTTCTCGAGGCCGTGAGCGTCGTAGATGGTAAACGCGCGCTTGTCGCCCCACAGTGCCTTACCGGAGGATTTGGATTGGGTGTTTACATCCTCGTTCATAAAGCGCTCGCCCTTGCCGTTCACATGGAGGAAGTTGTAGCTCTGAGCGCCCGACTCCAGGTGCATGCATGCGGCATGCGAATCATTCTTCTGCATGGCCGCGCCAATCCAAAGTGCAGCCTTGTGCATATCGCCCGTATTGACCCACTGCGGAATGTAGAGGCGCTCGTCGGCCGCCTTGAGTGCCCACGGGTTGTACGTGTTCATCATGTCGGTATCGGCCGAGTAGTCGCCAGCAGCCAAAATGACGCTCTGGGCATTAATCTGCGTGTAGGTGCCATCTTCATTCTGAACAATAGCGCCGGTTACCGCACCCTCATTGCCAGGGCGAACGAGACGCAATGCCTGGGTGTCAAACATGTACTCAACGCCCATGCCCTCGCCGATGGTCTTGAGAGCAGGAAGGATGATGTCCATGCCCAGACCATGCGACACGCCATTGAGGTACACGAAGTCAGTAGTGTCGTCATAGAAGAAGTGCGTGACCGGCCACTCGGTGTAATCCGGGCCCTTGAAGAAGTCGCACCACAGCGTGCCGTGCAGACCCTGCTCCTCGAGCTTGTCCTGCAGCCAATCCATGCAGGCACCCGACTTGTGAGCAAACTTCCACAGGTGACGCTCGTTGAGACGACCCTGGCTCCAACGAATCCAATTACGCACAATCTGGGCGTAATCCATTTGATCTTCGGTAATATAGCCCTCGTCAAGGATGCCCTGGATGATTTTGGAACCAAATGCCGTAATGTGGGCACCACGGCCAGAAGGCTGACTTGCTTTCTCGACCACGGTCACCTGAGCGCCCTTCTCGGCTGCGGAAACAGCAGCGACGGAGCCAGCAAAGCCACAACCAATGACAAGAACATCGGTGTCTTTTTCGTCATCGGGAGTGATGTCACCGGGGTACTCGAGCCAAGCAGCGCCAGTCTCAACAGGCTCGCTCTTGGCGCCTTCGATATCAGCCAAGGCGGTGGCAGCCGTGCCAGCAGTAACGGCGGCAGCAACGGTACCAGTAATGAAAGAGCGGCGGTTCAGTTCCATAGTGTTCCCCTAACACTCGGACCAAGTCGTTCATCCCCCGTGGGACAAGACAGACTCTAGCGTCCGAGATGGCGGTGCCACAATGGTTTTAGGGGTAACCGAACGTTCAGTGCCCTGAACAAGAGGTTGCAGCCTCCCCTAACACCGAATGTGCGCGAGGAAGTTCTCCCAGGTAGATTGCCAGATTTGAGTTCCGTGGTCGGAAGGGCAGACAGGTGCGAAGCCCAGGTTGCGGGCAAGACCGGCGCCATCGGGGGTTGCCGTGTCAATGGTGACATCGGCGATGCGGGCAGCGAATTGGGCATACTGCTCAGCCGCACGGGCAACAAGGCGGTACGCCAGGCCACTGCCTTGCCAGGGAGTGTCGACCACAACGCAGCTCAGGAACATATGGAGCGCGTCATCGCCCGAACCCTGCGCCCAAGGGTCGACAACATCGTCGACCGTGAGGTTAGCGTCGTTGAAAGCACCAGCGAGAAGGGCCGCGTGCACGTCATCGCTCACTGGAAAAAGGTTGACGAACCCCGCGATCTCCCCCTGCTCCCCTCGCGCGGCAACTATCGTAAACGGGTAGCGCTCGTACCAGTTCCACGACTCCTCAGCAGGCGTGATGAGGTCCTCGCCATAAAAGCGCGCCTCCATGGCCGCCATCGCATCGAAGTCAGCGCGAGCAAGCGGCCCATTGTATTTCAAATCACACACGTTCAATGCACGCCTCATGTCGTTTCGTCTTCTCATCATACGAGATGCCAACAAGCAGGACTGGCCCGCCCCACTTGCGCAGAACTTGGGGGTAATCGCGCCGCTTAACCTGCTCAACAGCGCCATCAACAGGTTTGTTCCACTTGAGCTCAATCAGCAAGGCCGGGAGCTGCGACGAGGGCTTGGGGATATATACGACATCAGCAAAGCCTTTGCCACTGGGAAGCTCTTCGATGGTGGCGTACTCATCGACAGCTGAGATGTACGCAAGCTTGACCGCCGCACGCAAAGCCTGCTCGTTGTTGTAAAAGAGTGGCGCAGCCGCCGAGTCATGCGCTTCCTCAAGCGCGCGGGCAACCTGCTCGGCATCTCCGGCGAGAGTCGCCTGCAGTAGATGGTCGGAATTCTCTATGAGGTGGGCGAGCTGCGTTCTCTTTCCCGTTACCAGGGCGGATACATACTGGCGGCGAATTTCCTCATTGGGAATAAATGCCAGCTCTGCCTGCTCGTCATACCCAAGATAGCCGAGATGAACCAAGAGGGTGAGCACGTCGTCTTTGCGCTTGAACGTTGTCATGTCGTTGGCAAAGGTCGTGGTGTCGAGCTTCTGGGGCTCATCGGCCAACATTGAAACCACAGCCTGCCTCAACCCGTCAAAATCAAGGTCGATGTAGGTCTGCAGCGCCTCGTATGTCTCCGTGGAGGTCCAATAATCCGAGCAGCGCCCCTTGGTAAGAGCCAACGCCACCGAGCGCGGGCTATACATATGCATGCCACTGAGCAAATAGCCGTCGTACCAGCGTTTGACCTCGGAAAAGTCCATGTTCCACGCATCGCACAATGCGCACGTCTCGTCTTCAGTGAAGCCGAAATACGAGGCCAGATCACCCGGTGCCGTCATAGAGAGCTCATCAAACATGTTAAGCACCGAATGAGTGCCATACTTTTTGATGGGAAGAATGCCCGTCATATAGGCAAGCGCGACGTAGGGCTTGTCCTTAAGCAGGTCGCGCAGGAATCCGATGAATGCCTCCTGGGCGGCAACGTCATGCTGGGCCTCGCGAAACACGGCATCCCATTCATCGATAATAAACACGAAGCCCGGATGCCCAGGCTCCGACGCGGCGGCGAGAGAGAAAGCCTCGAACAGGCTGTTGCAGCCCGCCTCTATCGCGCCAGGAAATGCCTTGGCCAGCTCGGTAACCAATTTGCTCGTAACGAGGGCCGGCACACCGGCGGCACAACCCGCCTCTCCAAGAAACTGGCGCATGTCGAGATACACCACGTCGTAGGCATTGAGGTGCGCGGCGTATGTGGGGCCCTGAGCAACAGCGAGGTCATCAAACAGGCCATGGGAGTCGATTCCGCGCTGGTAGTATGCGCACAGCATGCTTGCCGCCATGGTCTTACCGAAACGCCGAGGGCGGCTGACGCAAACATATCGATCGCCACCGGCAAACACGCGATCGTTGAGATGAATGATGAGGCCGCTCTTGTCCACGTAGATGCGAGCCCGGCGGTCGATGGCCATGGCCTGGTTACCAGGATTGAGATATACGCCCATGTTCACGCCCGCCTTTCATCTCAGTCTCAGCGCACGATGCGCCTCAAACCACCAAAACAAACCAGGCACATCATACCCCGACACTGCGACCCAACAGACAAATCGCAAAACAGTCAGTCTAGTACCGGGTTGCTTCTGCACCCCCGCCCAATTACCCCGTTGTTACTCCCCCACCTCGAGCGGGACGAATTTGAACTGGGTGCAGTCGACGTAGCCGCGGTTGGTGAGGCGCAGCTCGGGAATGCAGGCGAGGCTGAGCAGCCCGAGCGTCATGAAAGGCGAGGGCATCTTGCATCCCATGGCAGCCCAGGCTTGCTCCATGCGGCACACCTGGCTCGCCACTTCGGCCGCCTCACCCGTGCTCATAAGGCCGCACACCTGCAAGGGAACCTTCGCGAGAATCTCGCCGTCCACCACAGCGACAGCGCCGCCACCGCATTCTACGAGGGCATTTGCCGCAATCGCCATGTCAGCGTCGTTGTCGCCCACCACAAGCAGGTTGTGGGCGTCATGGGCCACCGTCTGCGCGAGGGCGCCGTGAATACCCAGACCGCATACGAATCCGGCGGCATGCGTGCCGCTGGCATGGTGGCGCTCGAACACGAAGGCTTTGAGAACGTCGCGGGCGGGGTCGGCCTGCAGTGCCGCGTCGCACACGGGCACCTCCACATGCTCCTCATAGGCAATGGTGTCGCCACCGCGTAGGCGAATGGCACGCACGAGAGCAGTCGAGGCCGTGGGGTCACTCGCGGGGACGCAGAACGACTCCTGGCAAATCTCCTCACCCATATGCATGCTGTGAGTCATCCATTCGGGCCAGGCAAAGGGGCCGGGATTGAAGAAAGGCACGCCACTTTCTGCCACGATTTGCCCGTCGATGATCGTCCGCTTCACGCGGAAGTCCTTCAGGTCCTCAAGAAACACCAGGTCAGCGCATTTGCCAGGCGTGACGCTGCCAAGCTCGGCCTGCATCTGAAAACATGTGGCCGTATTGATGGTAACCATCTGGATGGCCTCAACGGGATCGACGCCTTCCTCCACCGCCAGGCGCAGGATATAGTCGAGGTGGCCATGGAGCAGCAGGGTGTCAGGGTGGCAGTCATCGGTGACGAGGCAGCAGAAACGCGTGTCAATATCGCGCCCGACAATGGCGGGAGCGAGATCGTGCAGGTTGTGCCAGGCAGAACCCTGGCGAATCTGGGCGTACATGCCCAGGCGCGTCTTGGCCACGACATCCTCGGCACGCACCGACTCATGGCAGGCGCTCACGCCCGAGGCGATGTAGGCGTTGAGCCCGCGGTCGCACTCGGGCACGGAATAATGCCCCGTCACGACCTTACCTGCACGCAGGGTTGCGCAGACCTCGTCCACGGGGTTATCGGCTCCCGTGAGGATGCCGGGGTAATTCATCATCTCGCCCAGGCCCACCGTGTACGGCCAGGTCATGGACTCATCCACCTGAGCGGCGTCTACGTCGGAGCCCGTATCTTCAAAGCCGGGCACTGCGGGCACACAACTGGGCGTGGTAAGCATGAACTTGAGCGGCACGCGCTCGGCATCGGCCGCCATCTGCTGCACCGCAGCCAGGCCCGCCACGTTGCATGCCTCGTGCGGGTCGTAATAGACGCCCACGGTACCGTGCGGCACAACGGCGCGGGCATACTCGGAAGGCCCCACCATGGAGCTCTCGACATGCATGTGCCCGTCGAGACGATATGAGAGAGCCATTGGGGGAGCCCCCTCTCCTCGTGCCACTCACGT
>UQBS01000021.1 GCA_900539345.1 uncultured Coriobacteriaceae bacterium
GACGTGAGTGGCACGAGGAGAGGGGGCTCCCCCAATGGCTCTCTCATATCGTCTCAATGCGGGTTCTGTGACACTTGGCAGCTCAAACCCACAATTTCAGCTTGAGGCAACGGTGGTGCCTGGGGATGCAGGATCAACGGAAATCGAATGGTTCACCCAAGACCCCCTTGTCGCAGTAGTTGACGAGACGGGCCCGGTTCATCCCATAGGTGTCGGCTCAACGATGATGGGTGCAAAGGCATGTGACGGTAGCGAGGTATATGTCGGGATTCCCGTCACCGTTACAAGCGTAGCTGACACTGCCACCTCTGTGGACGAGTTGCAAAGTGAACATCCCTATCCAGAGGGGCAAACGGTTTCATGGGTCTATCAAGACCCCGAGGCTTCTTCGCTGCTTGTCACGTTTGACGAACGTACGGAAGTTGAGCAGGATTTCGACTTCATCTGCATCTACGATATCGATGGGGCTCTAGTCGGCTATTTCACAGGAACAGAGCTTGCAGGGCAAACGATTCAAATCGATTCTTCAGGCTTCTCTATCGAGCTTGTCTCCGACGAGAGCGGTTCGTCCTGGGGCTTTGAGGTGACGAGTATCGAGGCAAGCTAGCCCGCCGGGTTGGGGGAACAGGCCTCATGGATAAGACACCTGGGGCAACATTAAGCAAATGATCTCGACAGCCCGTCTCCTTCCGATTCCGTCGCTTCGGGAGGGGACGGGACCTGTTTTTCGGTGCGGTGCGAACGGGTGACAAGTGCTTTTTCATAGTGCGTTCCCACATGCTTGCCTGCCGTTCCATACGGTTTCCCGCTGCACGGCATCCGTTTCTATAATTTTCCTGAATGTGTCGGGCTCATGGAGAGGCATGTGCTGCATCTTACCGATATGTGGGGGTACTGCAGTTACAACCTTTCCTAGACTCTCAGATGGGGGGACTTAATGAAGGAAACGATGCCACGCGAGCAATCGGGACTTGATGCATTTACGGTGGGTTGGATTTGTGAGAATCGGCCGTTCGCTTTCATTCGCGCCTTGGTTGTATTTGCTTTAGCTGTATTACTACTAGCATGCAACGTTACATATGCGCATGCTGATACCAAGGTTTTGCCTTACAGTGCAGAGCTTATCGGTCAAATAGGTAATCAGAAATACAACAACTCACATAACCATGAGCAGTGCGTGGGGAACTGCAGGAATAGTCCTCAGGAATCTTGCTGGTGCTGCCAGGGATATGCCTTGGCATATGCTCGATCCATGATAGATGGATTTGCACAATCTCATGTCAATTTTATGCAAAACAAAACTTGCGGCCTTGGACTGCCTGGCTCTGCAAACTTTCGTCCTAAGACAAGCACATCTGAACAGGTGATTTTGAAATATTGCTATGACAGTATTAACGACAATCGCCCCGTTATTGTGCATGTAAAACAACGGAGTGGTGGTGAACACTGGGTTACTGTAATTGGATACCAGAACGTCACAGACACGTCCAATCTGAAGCTGGATAACTTTGTGACTTTGGAGCCTTATTACGGAACTGAAAAAAGCCTCGGTATCCAGAGCTCTCTTTTTTGGGAAGATAACAAAAGTTACAAGGGTTATAGGCTTCTGTACACTACCGATAGAGTCAACGATCACACTCATTCCTGGCACACAACCAGTGTTACCTGGTATAACGACCAATACGATACCGTTGCCCTAGCCTGTGATGATTGCGGTGAGACCAAGTCGCAGCTTGAGTACCATTCGTATCATTGGTCGGGAGACATGCCTGTCAAGTCTACGTGCTCGAAGTGCGGATGGGAAAACGTCTCGTATGATGTGGGCAAAAAGGGTTATTTCGTCCGATATGATGAAATAGCGATTCGCGATGAAATGAAAGTATGGGGTTCCAACTCCATTGGAACGATACCTGCAAATACTGTCCTGCATCCGACTGATATCGGTTTGTCCATCCAAGGTAACTGGATGGGCAAAGTCACCTATAAAGGTGTGACAGGTTGGGTTTGGCTTCATGACCTTTATCCCAATAATACTGGTGGTGTTCATACCTATGTAAACGGTGTCTGCCCAGATGATGGGGTTCCGCAAGTCGCTACCGAACCGGGTACATACAAGCTTGCCTGCGATGACTTTTCATACGTGGGAAACCCGGATAGCGAAAAAAAGAGGGTTCACAAGAAAGGCGAGACGGTAACAGTCACAAGGGTCGAAGTGTCTTCGTTTGGGTACCTTTGGGGTCAATTGTCGGACGGCTCGCTCATTTCCATGGAACACCTTGATTATCATCCTGCCAGCAGCGACTGGCTCAATGGCGCCGTAACGACTTCTGTGTCCGAAGGAATCTATAACATCATCAGCGTTTCTCAGCCATCTACGTGCCTCGATGTCGCATGCGGCAGCACTGACTCGGGAACCAATGTTCAAGCGCATGAGATAAATGGTGCCGATGCTCAGAAATTTGAACTCCGAGCCAACTCGGATGGTACATACGCTATCAGCTTTAACCAAACAGACATGCTGCTTGACGTCTGGGATTGCGATTCGGCTGATGGAACAAACGTTGCAATTCATGGGTCGAACGGCGGCGCAAATCAAAAATGGTACATCGAGAGTACTTCCGATGGCTATTACTCGTTCCGCTCGGTGGCAAACAACAAGTATCTAACTGTTGTCCCTTCTGGAACGGGGGACGCAAACATTGCTATTTACTCCGGGACGAAATCAAGTGCCCAAAAGTTTTCTCTGAAGATGTGGCGGACGACAATAGACCCCAATGTTGATGGACCCATGACTGCTGAAGGGATTAAGGCATCGTACGCATATACAGGCAACGCATTGACCCCCAAACCGTCCGTTGTTTCTCTGAGAGGGGATATCTCATCGTTGCGAGTGCCCGAAAGCGGGACTTGGAACACGCAGTATGCGTTTACCTCGACAATTTATCTCGAAGCGGGTGAGACATATCGGATAGAGGGTTCTGTCACGAAGCTGACGGGCTCAACCTCGAAAGCAACGTTTCTTGTGTATGACTGGCAAACCGAAAGCCCGGATGCCTGCTATGGCGCGGATGTGGAATATGACAAGCCATTCTCTGTGACCCTTACTCCCAGCACATACTCCCAGCTTCTGTTCTATGCGGGCCAGCCTGGTTCTACGTGGGGATGCGCGGTGCAATGGAACAACGTTAAGGTCTACAAGGTGCTAAAAGAAGGCACTGATTATGGCTTGACATATCGGAACAACACTGATCCTGGAAACGCCCAGGTTGTTGTTGCTGGAAAGGGCAAATACGCCGGTCAATCCAAGACGTTGACGTTCGAAATCCTTGGTCCCGACAAGTCGTATTCCGTTGCGTTTAACTCCAACGGTGGAACTGCAGTGAAGACGCAGACGGTCAAGGGTGGCGCAAAGGCTTCCAAGCCCTCGAATCCGACGAAGACGGGCTGCACCTTCAAAGGGTGGTTCTCCGACAAGGGCCTGACGAAGGCCTACGACTTCAACTCCGCCGTGAAGGGCGACCTCACGCTCTACGCCAAGTGGGAGACGGACTCATACAAGGTGAGCTTCCAGCCCAACGGCGGAACTGCGGTGGGGGCGCAGACGGTCAAGTACGGCGCAAAGGCAGCGAAGCCCGGCGACCCCAGCCGCGCCGGCTATGCGTTCAGGGGCTGGTTCTCCGACAAGGGCCTGACGAAGGCGTACGACTTCAACTCCGCCGTGAAGGGCGACCTCACGCTCTACGCCAAGTGGGAGACGGACTCATACAAGGTGAGCTTCCAGCCCAACGGCGGAACTGCGGTGGGGGCGCAGACGGTCAAGTACGGCGCAAAGGCAGCGAAGCCCGGCGACCCCAGCCGCGCCGGCTATGCGTTCAGGGGCTGGTTCTCCGACAAGGGCCTGACGAAGGCGTACGACTTCAACTCCGCCGTGAAGGGCAACCTCACGCTCTACGCCAAGTGGCAGCAGGAGGCCCCCACGAGCTTCAGGGACGTCCCTTCGGGCGAGTGGTATGCGACGTGGGTGTCGCAGGCCGCCCAGCGCGGGCTCATGACCGGCCTCAAGGACGACGCCGGCAACTACACGGGCTACTTCGACCCCGAGTCCCCGGTCACCCGAGCACAGGTGGCAACGGTGCTCTGGCGCATCGCCGGCAGCCCGTCCTGCTCGGGCGGCGTGCTTTGGGACGTGCGCGGGCACTGGGCCCAGGAGGCCGTCGCGTGGTGCGCCTCGAAGGGCGTCGTCACCGGCTACACGGGCGGCCCCAACGCCGGGTGCTTCCTGCCCGACAACGAGGTGACCCGCGAGGAGCTCGCCACGATGGCCTACCGCTTCGCCAAGTGGGCCGGCGTCAAGACGGCCAACCCGCCCTCGGCCTCCTTCAATGCCGCCTCGGACACGTGGGCGGTCTCACCTTGGGCTCGCGACGCGATGGTGTGGTGCGGCGCCTCCGGCGTGCTCACGGGCTTCGCCGGAGGGGACAGGCCGCTCCTGCTCCCGCAGGGCACGGCCACCCGCGCCCAGGCCGCGAAGATCTTCACGCAGATGGACAGGCTCGCCGCCGGCGAGGCGGCGCCCTACAGCGAGGAGGAGGCGGACGCCCCCGTCGCCGCCGACGACCGGCAGGGCGACGCGGCAGGGCAACCCGGGCAGGGGCCCCAGCTGACCTGCGGCGAGACCGAGTCCGGCCTTTGCTACGCGGTCGTCCCCGATATGGCCGCAGGCTCGGGTGACAACGCGGGCCAGTTTGTCGCCGGCCAGTGGTACGAGGACCTCGCCGCCCGCTACGTGGGCCCCGGCGTGTACGTTACTTCCTACAGGGGGGAGGCGGCCGAGCTGGTGCTCCCCGCCCAGATCGGCGGCGTTGACGTCGTGTCCGCGAACCTCTCCTGGAAGGGAGACGACGAGGCCGGCGCGCCCGACCCCGAGGGCCGCACGCGACTTGCTGGCCTGACCGTGGAGCGCGGCTGCGGGCTGGTCGCCCTGGATGCGTCGGGCAACCGCCTCGAGCAGGTCGGGCTCTCCGGCGACGAGGCGCTCGGCGGCCTTCAGGCCCTGCGGTTCCTCGACCTCTCGGGCAACCCGCTCTCGTCCTTCGACCCCTCGATTGCGCCCGCGCTCGAGAGCCTTGCGCTGTCCAATTGCCCGTTGGGCGCGGAGTGCGTCGACGCCCTGTCCGCCTGGAAGGGCGCCACGGGGCTTGCCGCCGACCTCACCGGCTGCGCCGCCAAAGACGAGCAGGCCCCCGGCTCCTCGGACGCCGACGCGGCCTCACCCGGGGAGCCCGGCTCCGACGCCCCTGAAACGGCTCCCGCCGACCCGGCGGAGCCCGGCGATGGGGTCGACGCCCCAGTCCAGGGGAACGTGCCCGCCGGCTCCGACGGCTCCGACATCCCGGCCGAACCCGAGCCTTCGGATGGGGACGGCCAGGACGTCCAGCCCGAGCCCTCGGCAGGCGGTGATTCTTCCGATGAGTCGCCCGATTCGCCCGAGGCCGATGCCGGCCAGGCGCCTGCAGATTCTCCCGTAGGCGAGGAGCCTTCTCAAGCTGATGACACTCAACTTGAGGCTGCCTTTGATGACGAAGCCGCAGAGGTAGCATTGGCGTAGTAGTTGAGACATGTCGGGCGCTTTGGTAAGACCGGAGCGCCCGACTTTTTTAAACAACTGGGCCCCGGAGTATCTTTCGTTCACAAGGTGCATGCATGGCCCGACAGCCAGGGCTGTCCTGTTCAATGGATCCCTGCTAAGCCGCGTGTTATCGCTCGGCTTAGCAGGGATCCATGTTCCACCGCGTGCTTTTGCAGTTCCGAACGGTTTGTCCACATTACTAGAATTTACCTGAATGTGTCTCGTCCATGATGGGGCCGTTTAACTCGTCACGGTGTTGATTGGAGGATGCATGACGTCGCCCAATTGTGCGCAGTCGCTTTCCAGGGAATCGTTCATACGTCTTGCGGCTTGCGCGGGTCTCGGGATGGCTGTGCTGCCTAGCACCGGTGCGCGTCGGTATGCCTGGGCGGATGAAGCTGGTGGCCAGTCAGACCCATCGCCGATCGCCGCCACCGCTCCCGGCGAGCATGTCAGCACGTCTCGCTACGAACTCGACCTCCCTGCTTTTTGGGACGGCCGCGTGACGATGCAGGGGCCCGACGAATCGGGAAACATGGCCATCGTCTCAAATGACTATCCTAGTTTCACGCTTATGAGCGTTAACGTATACGACAGCATCACGGAAATCAGCCAGGGCGACATCTCGGGCGGCGTGTTCCGTTGGTGGCAGTGCACCGATGGCTCGTATGTGACCCTTTCAGCGACCAACTGCGTGTATCTTGAACAGTCCGCGTGCCTTATTGACGACACGAACTTCTTTACTGAGGATGACGCCCGGACGATTCTCGACCTTACGACTGGCGGTGCCTATTCGCTTGAAGAGGCCGCGGTATCAAATCAGGGGTCCGGCTCAACGGACGGTTTCGCCTTTTATGACGCAACTGTCGGTGCCTCCCTTGTGCCTTCTGGGCAAACGGCAGGGGAGCGCTCGGTTCTTGGGGCCGAGGTCCCTGCTGAGCAGTCACAGCTGGCCTGGCAGTTCGATGAGGGCGGGTTCTATGTCGACATGCCCGAAGAGGTGGGCAACTCAGACAATCCCGATATGCTGAGCTTTGCTTTTGACAGTGATGAGTCGCACGCCTCCTTCAACCTCCAGACTCTTGGGGCCTCTGTTGAGCCTCGTCACTTCCCCTTGCTTGCGTATCGCATTGCCCAAAAGTTCGACGGCCAGCTTGCATACCACAAGCAAATGGAAGCCAATGGCCTCTCTATTGATGTGTATACCGTCGACCTTTCTCGAATGACGCTGCCTCCCTCGGCTTCTAAGGGAAAGGTTGTGCTTGGCTTCATCGCCTCTCTGCGTGAGGACACGCCATGCACGCTCTTGAGCGCATCGGTGGGGCAGGACTATGCGGAGTCTGAAGCTGGAAAGGTCGAGGCCGTCTTCCAGAGCATCGCACCCTCCGAGACGTCCGCGAGTCCCTGGGTGCCTGAAGATGGCCAGCTTGACGCCTATTATGCATCGCTGCTCTGCTCTTGCTATGACCGTCTGGCGGGCTATGACGAAAGGATTGCTACTGCGGCACAATCGTTCAACGAGGCATGGGCCTGCGAGGATTTGGACGTGCGCTCATGCGACCGCGCTGAGCTTTCGACGCTACAAAATGACATCCGCCGTGAAGCTGCTTTCTTGATCGGTCTCAAGACGCCGCTGGATTCAGCTTACATCTGGAACGCAAACGAGATCGCGGCTCTCGTTGACGACCTCCTCGGCCGCTGCGACCCGATTGCCCAGGCATGGGAAAAGAGCATTTCTTACGGCTTAGATGCCGCCAACCAACAGGATGACATCTTTTTCCCGTTTACCGTCAGCAATTTGGAGGACGGCACCAACCGCTACAAGGCCGACTACGACGCTCGCTACCCATATGCACGGCCCGTCATCGATTCGGGTGAAGAACCTGCCCAAGAAGAGTCGGGGGTGCTTACGGCTGATCAGCGCATTGCCGCAACTGCACTTGCGCAGGCGTACATCGTCGCTGCTTGTAGTACCGGTGGCTATGACGAGGGAAAGTACGGTATTCCCGCAGAGGACGGCAACTGGGTTGTTCCCATGGGCACGTCTTCTGCATTCGACTATGCAATAGCCGAGCAACTCTTCGACGTGCAGACTGGGGTTGGTGTCTCAACTTACTGGTGCAATCAGCAAGAACGCGAGGGCCAGATATCTGACTACAGCTGGCGTCTCTTCGGCGTGAGGGCAACGAGCGGCGATGGCACCTTCGTATCAGAAGACACCGTGCGCTGGGCCCTAGCATCGGTTTGGGGTTGGTGTGCCGACGACCTGTCGTTCCTCAATGACTGGACGTTCCAGCCCACTGACGGCGGCTGGATGTTGCATGATGTGGCCTACCCCTCCGGTAGCAGCGTCGATACAGCTAACTTTGTCCTAGACGGTGAGACCGTGACGTTTGATATGGCGCTTCAAATGTCCGATGGCTTGTTCGATGTCTACCTTCGCTGCTTCACGGTCGTAATGGCCATCGACCCTCAAAGCGCCTTTGGCTTCCACCTGTTGGGCATCTGGGAGAACACCGCCCTCTACGACGAGTTCCCCGACAGAGTTGCCTCATACAACCAAGCGCTCGAATGGGCACGAGAAGCGCAAGCGTAGATGGGGGATAGGACGAACAGACATAATATGCCGCTTGGTTCGATTTAAGATAAACGAAAGTTAGGTGATTACTGAAATGAAGAGCACAGTATCACGGCGTTCTTCGCTATGGGGATTTTTTGCAGCGCTCCTTTTAGGGTTCTGCCTGCTGTTTGCGATGATGCCTGTGTCGCAAGCGTCAGCCCAAAGCGCATGGACGTATAACACGCTTTCAAATGGAACGCTCCAAATTACTGGATACAACGGCAACATTTCGTCGATGACCATTCCGTCTTATATTGATGGTCGTCGAGTAACAGAGATTGGCTCATCGGCTTTTAAAAAACGTGGCACATTGCGTTCCGTCACCATCCCCAAGACGGTGGAGACCGTCGGCCGGGAGGCCTTCGCGGACTGCACCTCCCTGCGCACGCTGACCATCCAGAACGGCGTCTCCTGCCTCGGCTACCTCGCCTTCTCCGGGTGCACCTCGCTCACGTCGGTCACCATCCCCGGCAGCGTGACGAGGCTGGGGACCTCATCTGGCTACTCGGATGGCTACGCCTCCACCTTCGCGGGCTGCACCTCGCTTCGCTCCGTTACCCTGCAGAACGGCGTGTCCCTCATCGGGAACAACATGTTCTCGGGATGCAGGTCGCTGACCACCGTCAGCGTCGCCTCGAGTGTCAAGTCCATCGGAGAGTATGCCTTCCGTAGCTGTTCCTCCCTGCGGACAATCACGATTCCGACAAGCGTGGAATCCATTGGAAGCTGCGCCTTTTACGGATGCAACTCCCTTTCTTCGGTGAAGCTCCAGACCGGCTTGACTTCCATTGGCAGAGGAGCCTTCCAGGCTTGCAAGTCGCTCTCTTCCGTCACCATCCCCAAGACGGTGGAGACCGTCGGCCGGGAGGCCTTCGCGGACTGCACCTCCCTGCGCACGCTGACCATCCAGAACGGCGTCTCCTGCCTCGGCTACCTCGCCTTCTCCGGGTGCACCTCGCTCACGTCGGTCACCATCCCCGGCAGCGTGACGAGGCTGGGGACCTCATCTGGCTACTCGGATGGCTACGCCTCCACCTTCGCGGGCTGCACCTCGCTTCGCTCCGTTACCCTGCAGAACGGCGTGTCCCTCATCGGGAACAACATGTTCTCGGGATGCAGGTCGCTGACTGCGATTTCAATTCCCGAAAGTGTTACTTTCTTTGGAGACAGAGCGTTCAATGGTTGCACAGCCTTGCATACGGTATCGATAAAAAGCGGCGTAACGTCATTGGGTTCTTCTGCTTTCAGTGGTTGTACTGCCCTGCGTTCAATTGTGATTCCCGGAACTATTCCTGAGATTGGTAGCTCTGCCTTTGAAGGCTGCACGTCGCTGGCGTCTGCTATTATTCAAAACGGCGTGTCCGCAATCGACTCTTACGCCTTTTACGGGTGCTCTCAATTGACCCGCGTCTCCATTCCTAGTAGCGTTACCACCATTGGCCGTCAGGCTTTCGACAAATGCAATCGTGTGACCCTTTATGTCCAAAACGGTAGCTATGCGCTTACATATGCCAAAGCCAATGGCATCCGCTATAGCACGGCTGCTTTGCGTACGGTCAGTTTTGTGAGCAACGGTGGTTCTTCCGTTGCTTCTCAGGTTGTTGCAAACGGAAGCAAGGCGTCCAAGCCTTCCAACCCCACGTGCTCGGGTTACACGTTCGTTGGCTGGTATTCGGACAAAAACCTTACGAAGGCTTACAACTTCAACACGGCTGTGAAGTCGAACATCACCCTCTATGCCAAGTGGAAGAAGATTGTGCCACCTACAAGCTTTAAGGATGTTCCCTCTGGGCAGTGGTACACAACTTGGGTGACGCAGGCTGCCAAGGCCGGGCTCATGACGGGCACGAAGAACCCCAACGGTACCTATACCGGCTATTTCGAACCCGATCGCGGCATCACGCGCGCGGAGGTTGCTACTGTGCTGTGGCGTATTGCAGGCAGCCCCTCGTCGAGTTATTCGGTACCGAGTGACGTGCGCGGGCATTGGGCGCAGACGGCCGTGGCCTGGTGTGCTTCCAAGGGTATCGTTACCGGCTACACCTCCGGACCCTACAGGGGCATGTTCCGTCCTGATGCTCAGGTGACTCGCGAAGAGCTTGCCACGATGGTGTACCGTTTTGCCAAGTGGTCGGGCGTGAAGACTTCCAATCCTCCCAAGAAGGCGTTCAACTCCTGCGGTGACACTTCATGCGTTTCCTCCTGGGCACGTGATGCCATGGTGTGGTGCTCTGCGGCCGGTGTCATTACTGGCGTGCAGGGTGGCTCTAAGCCAATGCTTTGCCCGCAAGACGGCGCAACACGTGCGATGGCCGCCAAGATTTTCGTTCAGACAAAGAAACTCGCCTCAAAGTCGATTGCACCATACACTGAAGAGGAAGGGGAGATTCCTGTCACCGATGCGGAACCTGCCCCCGCTCTCGAGATTCCGACCGTGAAGCCCAAGCTTTTCTTTGGAACCACCGAAGAGGGATTCGCATACGTTGTCGTGCCTGATGGCTACGAGGCCGAGGACGGCACTGGGTTCGTTATTGACCAGTACTACGAGCAGCTCGGTGGCCGCTATGTAGGCCCCGGTGCTTACATCACCGGCTACTGCGGCAGCGACACATCTCTCGTGCTTCCCGATTCGGTTATGGCCGAGAGGCAGAAGTTGGTAGAAGTCGTTGGTGCCACCGAAGTTATTCAGGCCGATGCAGAGGTGACGCCCGGGGCGGATGTCGTACCCGATGCCGATTCCCCCGTTATCGACGTTGATGCCGCGGTGGCTGAACCTCAGCCTCAGATGACTAGCATGGACGCTGCGATGACTACTGATGCAGCGGCACAGACGGATAGCGAGGAAAACCGGTCTTCTGATGGCGAGGAAGCCGAATCCGGATCGGCAGACACAAGCGACGCTTCTGCAGTCGATGGAACTGCCGCTGACTCTACCTCCATGAATGACTCCGTGTCCGTCGTTTCGTACGAGGTCGTCACTGAGTCCTACGATGCTCCTGTGGTGTCGGCCAACCTCTCTTGGGGCAAGGGCCGCACGCTTGATAAGGAGGCCGACCACAAGGTTGTGACCGGTGCCGAGGATCCGGCAGATCAACAGGCTGGCATGGATGACGCAGGTCACTCTCGCATCGCGAGCCTTTCTATCCAGCGTGGGTGTGCGCTTGCGCAGCTTAACGCAAGCGGTAACCTCATTACCCGAATCACGCTTTTGGGCGATGAGACTCTCGGTGGTCTTCCCTCGTTGAGGATTCTCGACCTGTCCAACACGCAGCTCGAGTCTTTCGATACGGTGATGTTCCCCACACTCGAAAGCCTCTCTTTGGAGAATTGCCCCCTCAGCGACGAGGCGTTGCAACAACTAGGCGCTTGGTTGGGCGCGACCGGACTCACGGCAGATTTGAACGGCGCGGGCCCCGTTTCCGTCAATGCCAATGAAGTCCCCGCAGATGCCGAGCAGCCTTCTAACACAGGCGATGACACCAAGGCACCCACGAATTCCGAAAAGCCGGGCACAGCCACGGCGCCCGAGGTTCCTTCAGGCTCAGTTGACCCGACCGAGCCTAGCGAGCCGGCAGTGCCCGCCCCTGGCGATTCCATGGAGCCGACCGAGCCTGAACCCCCGGCACAACCGGGCGACACGTCGACTCCCGAGACACCTGCTGCCGGTGACGACGGCTCCTCTGAAATGCCCGAGATGCCCGGCGATTCATCCACGGCCCAAGAGCCCTCTGAGAGCGGAATCAGCGTGCCTTCCGAGAGCCCCGAGCTTTCCGATGGCCCTGTCGCGTCTTCTGGCGAGACGGCAATTGTCCTTTCTACCGGCGAGAGCCTCTTTGGGCTTGCCGCGTAGCGGGAAACCTACCAGCACATTTGGCCCCGCTTGTCGAAATGGCAAGCGGGGCCATCAGACCATGTAAAGTGCCGCGTGGGAGAGCGCACATCTCCCACGCGGCACTTTTGTCATGCATTGGCGCATGCTTGGTTAACCAAATATGCCATTCGTCACACCCGGCAGGTTGATCGCAGGCGCCTTAACTCCTGCCCGTTCCGTCCCCAACAACCCACCCATCGATGGTCTGCTCCTTCTCGGAGAAGTTGACGCCGACCTTTACGAGTTGTCGGCCATCTGCGGAGAAGGGGAGCGCGCAGTCTTTGGCATCAATCTGCGCCAGGGCTTCTTCGGGCGTCTTGTTGTACTTGAACTCCATGACGTAGACGATCTCATCGGTTTTGACTGCGGCATCAATGCGGCCCGTCGCCGTTTTGAACTCGGTCTCGATTTGGATGCCGAGCAGGTCAAAGATGAGGTAGAACTTCGTCTGAAAGCCACGCTCATCTCGCGAGCCCAGGTGATAGGGAATGCTTGCCAGATATGCTCGCATTCCCTTTAGGGCATGGTCTATGTCTCCTGCGCGCAGGTCGGCAGAAAACGCATCAAGGAAACTGTAATGCTCGCGCAAGGCATCGGGTGAGGCGTGCTCTACCAGGCTTTTCGAGAGACCGCGGCTGACTTCCTCGTTGGGGATGCCAAGGGTAAACGTATGTGTGAGAGCGTCGTAGCTCTTGATGGTTAGATAGCCACCTTGGTACAGCATGGGAAGAGGGGTTCTCATTCTTTGAGCGGGAACGTCAAACTCTTCCTCTCGCGCCTGGCAACTCTCAAGGGCGGAGATATCCCACTCTTGTTTCTTTAGCAGGTCGACCAAGAAGGTCGGCGTTCCCGTCGCAAACCAATAGTCGCCAATCTTGTTGTCCCGGAAGGCACCGAGAAGGCTATAGGGATTGTAGATGTCGGGAGACGGGTCGCAGAAGTGATAGCCGTCGTATTGGCGTTTAAGTGCAGCCAGGGTTCCGGCATGGTCCATCTCCAGCGTCTCAGACAGCCCGTCTACATCTTGAGATAGCTGTGTGACCAGCTCCTCTTCGGTGATGCCACAGATGGCCGCATACTCGGGTTGCATGCTGATGTTTGTGAGGTTGTTAAGCTCGCTGAAGATGCTGAGCTGGGCGAACTTGGTGATGCCCGTGATGAAGACGAAACGCAAGTACTCATCACACGCTTTGAGCGGAGCGAAAAACTCGCGCATCACATCCTGGAAAACAGGCAGCTTCTGCGGGTCGTCAACCACATTGAGCAGAGGAGCGTCGTATTCGTCCGCGAGCACGACAGCGGGCTTGCCCGTTTGAGCATAGGCGCGACGAATCAGCCCCATGAGACGCGATCCGGGCGTCTTCATCGAATTATCCCGGCCCCACTGCGCCTCTTCAAACGAGAGAGCGGCGTCAAGGAGGTCGAGCAGGATCTCAGGGTCGCGCGTCTTGACCGTGCTCAAATCCAAGCGAATAACTGGGTACCTCTCCCAGGTGCCCTCTAGCTTCTCAATCGCCAGCCCACCAAACAAATCACGACGGCCTTCAAAATACGCCTGAAGCGTCGAGACGAGGAGCGATTTGCCAAACCGTCTCGGACGGCTCAGAAAGAAGGCCCCATCGGACTCATTGGCCAGACGGTACACGAGCGCCGTCTTGTCAACATATACATAGTTGCCCTGTCGAATCTTGGAGAACGTCTGGATGCCAACGGGATAGCGTCTGCGCGGCTCTTGTGCGTTGTCCATGTCCGTCCTCCTTTGGGCTGCTTGCTTTTGGGTCTAGTATACGCGGACGGGTCGAGTGAATGGTGGATTCCTCGCCCCGTCCACGGGCAAAGCGTCGGGGCCGCCCTTACCCCACCCTCATCGTCACTTGGGCGCTATAGATGCCGTCGGCGACTTCGGTTTTGAAGGTGCCGCCATTTCGCTGCGCCAGCTTGTCCACGATTTGACGGCCCCATCCGTGTTCCTCCGAGTAGGCCTTGAGACTGACGCCGTTGCTGTTGTAGGGCAGGGTGTCCGGCGTGCAGGCGTTGCGGACGTCAATGAAGAGCCAGCCAGCTCGGGGCATGGCCCGCACATCCACGAAGGCTTTCTCACCGAGGGGCGCCGTTGCATTGAGAGCGTTGTCGATAAGGTTGGCAAAGACGGCGCAAAGCTCGATGTCGGGGACCGCCGACTTTTCTGGCACATCAACCTTGAACTCCAGGGGTACCCCCAGTTCATGGGCATGGAAAAACTTCGCGCTGAACAAGGCATCCAGCACGGGCGAGTTGCACAGGTACTTGACTGGCACCGTATTCACGCACGCGGCTTCGGCAAGTGCGGCCTGGGTCGCATCGTTATCGCCGGCTTGCAAGCCCTCGAGCGCGTCTTCGATGCAACGGCGCAGTCGGGCTCGCGTTGCGCATGCACTGTCTGCCTGTTCGTTAAGATAGTGGCCTTGCTGCATAATCGCCTTTATCTGCCTTGTCAGCAGAAGCGACTTGTAGATGGCAATGTCTTCTTCCTCGGCTGTAAAAAGCCTGCGAAAGAGGAAGACATCGTAGGCCGTGCATGCCAAGCTCAGCGTCGCAGTGACAAAGACCACGCCACTTGACAGGCCGTATGCGGACTCAGCCCATATTGCATAGAGCGAAAGTATCAGCTGGCTCAAGGGGAAGAGGACGTTGACAAGTCTGCGGTAGAGGGCGGACGTGCGCAATCGTCTCCAAAGGACAACGCACGCCACAGCAAGAGAGGCGCTGGCGATGGCGGCATAGACAAACGCGACAGTCCTGATCGTTTCGGCAGCCATTATTGAACCGCCTCCTTCTCCACATCCATTGCCTCGATGGCGTCCAATTCCGCGAGAACCTGCCTTCCGTACTCAACGGCGCGGTCTTGCTCTCCCTGCTTCACGAGTATGTCGAGAACCTGCAGGTGGTTGTTCATGTCATGGCGTGCGTGCGCGGTTTTCTCCACCTGATGCTTCAAGTCGGAGAACATGCGAAGCTCTTCGTCAAGCTGACTGGCAAGTGCCTCCGTCTCGGCTTGACGCTCCAATGTGCGCTTCCAGCGCCGCGCCACAACGATAAGGGACGCATCCACCACCAGGCAGAGCAACAGCAGGGCCACCGAGACGAGCAGCAGAGGAAGCTGGCCTTCTTTGTCGCTTGTATCCATGAGCAGAAGGAGCATTCCCCACATGAAAAAGACCTGGAAGATGGGAACAGCCGAGAAAATCATCTCTCGTTTTGCATCTGACTCGCTCATGGGCTCCGTGCCATACGTCTTGTTCCACCGCGCAAGGAGTCCCCGGAGGGGTTTGTGCCCGATCAAGATGATTGCTGCAAAAAGCAGCTCGACGAAAAGGTAAAGCGGGATTGCCTCGGCAACGTTGTCGTCAACTCCGTACTGCAGGCCGCAGGCAACGAGGATAAGCCCGCACGCCATCTCGCCAAACCACAGAAGGCCTAGTGCGACGGCACATGCCACAAGGCGGCGTGCCAGGGGGATCTTTCGGTCGTAGAAAAGCGGCGGCACAACAAATATATTAAGCAGAATGATAATGAGGCTGACGGGGGAGCCCGGCGTGCCTATCGTGCGCTTGAAGACCATCCCCGACACGGCGAGGACTGCCTCGATGAGTACAAACCACCACTTGTGTTTCATGGGCAGCAGGCGCGTTTGCGCGTAGATGAGCGCGGCATTGGGGATGTTGCCGAGCAAGTCGAAGATGAATGTGACCATGTGCACCTCTTGCATATCCCGTCGTCAGTTGCGTCTCGTGGTATTGTGCGCGAGACAGACCTCGCCAGGATAAACTTTCAGGATTGAAGCGCCTTCAATCCAACGCAGATTTCGTGTGGGCGGGGCCGTTTGGGAACCCGAAAGGCGAAAACGAACGGGAATGGTGTATCCTACTTGCGTTTGACCCTTGCCCCGGTTGCAACCTCCATCGGATTGCATCTGAGACAGGGGCGTCTTTATCAGGTTAGATGGAAAGGAACCACAATGGTCACCAAGGAGCAGAAGGCCGCTATCGTCGCTGAGTTCGGCAAGGATGCCAACGACACCGGCACCCCCCGCGTTCAGGTCGCTCTTCTCACCGCTCGTATCCGTGAGCTCACCGAGCACTGCAAGCAGCACCCCCACGACTTCCACAGCCGTCGTGGCCTGCTGATGCTCGTCGGCCACCGTCGCTCGCTGCTTCGCTACATCCGCTCCAACGATATCAACGAGTATCGTGAGCTCATCGCTAAGCTCGAGCTTCGCGACAACATCCAGTAAGTTGTCTTTTAGGGGCGCACTAGCGCCCCTTTTCGTTTTGCGTCCACATGGGGCTCGATAGCCGGGGCGCAGGCGCATAGGTCCCGCTCGCAATGGGGCGAGCGGAGTTGAAGGAGATTGCAGAATGGCAAAGGTTACACACGAGTTCGACCTCTATGGCAAGCATTACACCCTCGAGACTGGCGAACTCGCGAAGCAGACGACGGGCGCCGTCCTGGTCAAGCAGGGCGACACCACGGTCCTCATGACCGCCGTCGTCTCCAAGGAGCGCAAGAACTACGACTTCTTCCCGCTGACGGTTGACTTCGTGGAGCGCATGTACTCGGTCGGCCGCCTGCCCGGTGGCTACCTCAAGCGTGAGACCCGCCCCACCGACAAGGCGACCCTCACCGCTCGTATGATCGACCGCCCCATCCGTCCGAGCTTCCCCGACGGCTTCCGCAACGAGGTGCAGATTGTTGCCACCTCGCTCGTGTGCGACCAGATCAACCCCTTCGACGTCATCTGCACCATGGGTGCCTCCGCTGCCCTCACCGTGGGCGGCGTGCCCTTCGAGGGCCCGCTGGCCTGCGTGCGCATCGGCCGCGACCGCGACACCCATGAGTTCATCGTCAACCCCACCTACGAAGAGCGCGACAACTCCGACCTCGACCTCGAGCTCGGCGGCACCCGCGACTTCGTGAGCATGCTCGAGGCCGGCGCCGAGGAGATCACCGAGGAGGACATGCTGGCCGCCATGCAGTTCGGCCAGGAGGCCCTCGGTGCGTTCTGCGACCAGCAGAAGATCTTCTTCGAGAAGGTCGCCGAGGTCAACGGCCCCATCGTCATGAAGGAGTACCCGCTCGACGAGCCGAACTCCTACGTGCACGACAAGATTTTCGCCCACTACGACGAGATGAGCGCCGCCCTCAAGGACGCCGACAAGCAGGCCCGTATGGCCAAGGTCGACGAGCTCAAGAGCGCTATCAAGGCTGAGTTCACCGAGGAGGAGCAGGCCGAGTTCGACCGCGAGATCCCCGTTGAGCTCAAGAGCCTCGAGAAGCACGCCATGCGCGTCATGGTCGTCGAGACCGGCGAGCGCGTTGACGGCCGTCGTGCCGACGAGATCCGTCCGCTCATGATCAAGCCCGGCTACCTGCCCCTCGTGCATGGCTCCGGCCTCTTCCAGCGCGGTCAGACCCAGGTCCTCTCCGTGCTGACGCTCGGCATGCTCAACGATTGGCAGCGCCTCGACACCATCGAGCCCATCGATGGCAAGCGCTACATTCACCAGTACAACTTCCCGCCGTACTGCACCGGCGAGACCGGCCGCATGGGCTCGCCCAAGCGCCGCGAGATCGGCCACGGCGCCCTGGCTGAGCGCGCCCTTCTGCCCGTCATTCCTTCCGAGGAAGAGTTCCCCTACACCATCCGCGTCGTCTCCGAGGTCATGGAGTCCAATGGTTCCTCGTCCATGGCGTCGACCTGTGGCAGCTGCCTTGCCCTCATGGACGGCGGCGTGCCCCTGAAGCGCCCGGTTTCCGGTATCGCCATGGGCCTCATCCAGGAGAATGGCAAGACCGTTGTCCTCTCCGACATCCAGGGTCTCGAGGACTTCCTCGGCGACATGGACTTCAAGGTGACGGGCACTTCCGAGGGCATTACCGCCATGCAGATGGACAACAAGGCCACCGGCCTCACGTTCGAGATTCTGCGCAAGGCTCTCCAGCAGGCCAAGGAAGGCCGCGCCTTCATCCTCGACGCCATGCTTGCCGAGATTGCGGCTCCTCGCGAGAGCGTCCGTGAGAACGCCCCGCACATCATCACCATCCACATCCCGACTGACAAGATCCGCGAGGTCATCGGCTCGGGCGGCAAGACCATCCGCTCCATCCAGGAGGACACCGGCGCCACCATCGACATCCAGGAGGACGGCACCGTCTTCATCGGCTCCTGCGATGCCGGCGGCGAGGAGGCCCGTGCTCGCATCGAGGCCATCGTCAAGGTGCCCGAGGTGGGCGAGGAGTACTTCGGCCGCGTTGTGGGCGTCCAGCCCTTCGGCGCCTTCGTCGAGCTGCTTCCCGGCAAGGACGGCCTGCTGCACATCTCCCGCATGGCCCAGGGCCGCGTGGAGAAGGTTGAGGATGTCCTTAACGTTGGCGATGAGGTCCACGTCAAGGTTATCGAGGTCGACGAGAAGGGCAAGGTTTCTCTCGACCGTATCGACAAGCCCGAGGTTCCTGCTGGCTCCGGCAAGTCCTCTGAGGACCGCGGTGAGCGCTCCGAGCGTTCTGAGCGCAAGCCCCGCGAGCGTCGTCGTCCTGGCGACGGTGGCCACCACAAGTCCGAGGGTGGCAACGAGGGCGGCGAGCGTCGTCAGCCCCGTCGTCATCACGAGGGCTAAGTTCTAGCTTTACTTAAGCGTTATTGTTGGGGGACGTCAGCACATATCGGGCTGACGTCCCTTTTCCTTAAGGAGGAACTTTATGGTTAAGGTTATCGTTTCTGGTGCAAAGGGCCGCATGGGCACCTGCATTGTCAACGCCGTGGCCGCAGCTGAAGACCTCAAGCTTGTCGGCTGCTTCGATCCCCATTGCGCCGGACAGGTCGTGTCCTGCGCCGACGGTGATTTTGCCTGCTCCGACGATTTGGGTGCACTCATTGACGCCACCGGCGCCGACGTCGTGGTCGACTTCACCCAGCCTGGTGCCGTGCTTGCCAACGTCGAGTGTGTGCTGTCCCATGGTGCGCATGCCGTTGTGGGCACGACCGGCGTTGCCCGCCAGGATATGGAGGCCATCGCCCTGAAGTACGCAGACAAGGGCGGCAAGCTCTTCTTCGCCCCGAACTTCACCACCGGCGCCGTCCTCATGATGCAGTTTGCCAAGGTTGCCGGTAAGTTCTTCCCCGACGTCGAGATCGTTGAGATGCACCACGACGGCAAGAAGGACGCTCCTTCCGGCACCGCGGTCACCACCGCGCACATGATCGCCGAGGGCAGGGGAGGCGTGCGCAACGCCGGTCCCGGCAGCGAGACCGAGATTGCGGGTTGCGAGGGCGCCCGTGGCGCCGAGGTCGACGGCGTGCGCATTCATGCCATCCGCGGCGACGGATACATGGCCTCTCAGGAGGTCATCATGTCCGCGGCCGGCCAGACCCTCACCATCCGTCACGATTCCACGCTGCGCGAGGCCTACATGCCCGGTGTCTTGCTTGCGATTCGCAATGTCGCCAGCCTGCCGGAACCCTTCACGGTGGGTCTCGAGTGCCTCATGGGCCTCTAGGCAAATTGCGTTTTTGCCCCCACATACAAAGGGGGCCCGCCCTGTCTGGGGTACCATGATGGATGGCTCTTACACCACTCGCAAGAGGCATCGTCACACATTTGATTGCTTGCGCGGCGCTGAAGGATGAGCCTGACTCGTCTGAAGCGCCGCGTTTTGTTTTGGAACAGTTTGTATAAGCTGACGACATAAAGGAGGAAACGTTCGTATATGGCAAAACGGAAGAGCACTCAGGCAAAGGGGCCCGCGCTGAAGGTCATTCCTTTGGGTGGCCTCGACGGCATCGGCAAGAACATGACGGTCATCGAGTACGGTGACGACATGATTTTGGACGACGCCGGTCTCATGTTCCCTGATGACAATCATCCCGGCGTGGACCTTATCCTGCCGGATTACACCTATGTCCTTGAGAACGAGGACAAGCTGCGCGGCATCATCATCACACACGGTCACGAGGACCACATCGGCGCCTTGCCGTACCTGCTGCAGGACCTCAACCCCAATGTTCCCATCTACTCCTCGAAGCTCACGCTCGGCATGATTGCTGGCAGGCTCGAGGAGCACCGTATCAAGAACCCCAACTTCAAAGAGGTCAAGTCGGGCGATAGGGTGCAGCTCGGCAAGCTCAGCGTTGAGTTCTTCTCGGTGAACCACTCCATCCCTGCGGCCATGGGCGCGTTCATCCAGAGCCCTGCCGGCAACGTCTTGCACACGGGCGACTTCAAGCTCGACCAGACCCCCATAGACGGCGTCCGTACTGATTTTGCGGCGCTCACCAGGTTTGCCGATGAGGGCGTCGACCTGCTGATGAGCGACTCGACCAACGCAAACCGCCCCGGGTACACCCCCAGCGAGGCTGCTGTCGGCCCCTTCCTGCGCGATGTCATCTCCAACGCCAAGGGCCGCGTGTTCGTTGCCTCGTTCTCGAGCCACATCCATCGTCTCCAACAGGTGTGCGACGCCGCGATTGCATCGGGCCGCAAGGTGGTCGTGACTGGTCGTTCGATGCTCACCAACACCCGCGTTGCCCGTGAGCTCGGCTACCTCAAGATTGACGAAGAGGACATCATTGATGCCTTCGACATCGACAAATACCCCGAGAATCGCGTCGTCGTGCTGTGCACCGGCTCTCAGGGCGAGCCGCTCTCGGCTCTTGCACGCATGGCTACGGGTGAGCACAAGACGCTGCAGATTCAAGAGGGTGACACGGTCATCATCTCGGCCACGCCGGTCCCGGGCAACGAGAAGGCCGTGACCCAGATCATCAACACCCTCGCCAAGATCGGCGCCGACGTGTACGACAAGAGCCGCGGCATGGTCCACGTCTCCGGCCACGCCTCCCAGGAGGAGCTGAAGATGCTCATGGCGCTCACGCGTCCCAAGCACTTCATGCCCGTCCACGGCGAGGCCACGCACCTGCGTGCTCATGCAAAGCTCGCCCAGGACATGGGTGTCGACGAGGACAACATCTTCATCCTCGACAACGGCGAGTCGCTCGAGATGCGCGACCATCGCGTCACACGCGGCAAGACGGTCGAGTCGGGCGTTATCTACGTTGATGGCCTGCGCATCTCCGACACCGACCAGATGGTCCTTGCCGACCGCAAGCGACTGTCGGAAGACGGCCTGGTAAGCGTCGTTGCCACGTTCTCCCGCCGTACATCCACCTTGGTTGGCCTTCAGCTTTCTGCCAAGGGTGTATCGTTTGACGCCGAGGCACCCGGTTGCGTCACACTGCTTACTGAGCGTGTGAAGAAGGCCATTGCCAAGCGCAGCGCCTCGCTTGAGAGCCGCGAGGCTGTGGACAAGGTTGTGCGCGACTCCGTTTCGAGCCACCTTTGGGAGACCTGGCACAGCCGCCCGGTCATTGTTTCGTTTGTCGTGGAAGTGTAAGGCAGGTTCCAGCACGTGAGTCGTCCGAAGAGCGAGGCCAGCTCGCAGAAGACAACCAAAGAAAAGTCCGGAGGGCGCACCAAGAAGGCGACCCCGCAGAAGGCGACCGCCAAGGCTCGCTCCGGGCAGGCTGCCTCCTCGAACCAGTCTGCTCAGCGCCGGGTGGAACCTGCACCGAGCCCAGCCATGCCTGCGGAGCCTCGCATGCCGCTGCTCGACTATGAGACGCGCCAGCAAATCGCGGGTGTCGTGGTTGCCGTCATCGGTGCGGCCCTGTTCATCGCGATGCTCGCGCCCACAACCGGCATGCTCACTCAAGGCCTCAGCGCTTTTCTTCATACGCTCTTCGGTGTCGGGGCCATCCTTGTGCCCCTTGCGCTTGTCGCATGGTCGGTAACCATCTTCACCCAGCATGCCGGCCTTGTTGCAAGCAGGGTCATTGTGGGTTTGCTGCTTGTGGCCCTTGCCGTGATGGCCGGCTTCGGCATCACCACCGCAGGTTGCACCGCAGATTGCACCGCAGATGCGAACATCCTGTTCACTGTTGAAAACCTCCGTGCACGGGGCGGCTATGTCGGTAACGGCCTCGCCTGGGTGCTTCTGTCTCTCTTTGGGCAGATTGCTGGGTTTGTTGTGATTGTCGGCATCGCCATCGCAGGCCTTGTAATCATCGGCCTCGATGTCTCCTCCGTAGTCGTCCAAGTGCGCATGCGCCACCAGCAATCGCTTGCCCGCAGCGCGGAGAGGCGTGCCTCTCGCGAGCGCCGTGCGTCGCGCTATGAGGACGATTTCTACGAGGACGAGCTGCCTGAAGGCTACACGCCCACCGTGCTGTTCAACCCTGACGACCGCTGTCGCCCGCAGTCCGACATGGGCGCGACGCCCACGAGCCGTGCACGCTCTGCCACTACAGTCATACCGTTCGACCATGAAGCGGTGAATTTGCGCGACTATGCAACGCCGCCCGCTTCGGTTCTCAGCCGCGCAAAGGCCGCCGGCGTCGCTTCGACGACGCTCCTTGACGGCAAGGACGACCTCGGGTACGAGCAAGTGCAGCCTGCTCCCAAGACAACCCTGCTTGCACAGGAGCGCGACGACGTTGGCTATGAGGATGACGACGCATGCGAGCCCGTCGATGACTATCGTCGCGTGCCCGAGGTGCGTTCCATGCCTGAGCAGCGGTTTGCCCTCGACGAGTCGCTGCCCCAGCCCCCTCAGTCGCTCATCAACAAAAAGGCCCGCCGTGCTTCCTCGGGTTGGTGGAACCCGGCCGATGAGTGGAACCGCGACGCCTTCGATCCGAACGATCTGGGCGATGGTCAGGCCGACAGCCTCGTCCCGGGCGTTATCCCGGGTGCGCCGCTCTATTACGACGACTCGATGGCGTCTTCTGACGACATGTACATTGCTGAGAAGGGCACCATTGCGCCCAGCACGGTTGCAGCAACCGCAGCTGCAGCATGTGCTCCTCGCGATGATGCGCCCGCTGCCGCCTTGCCAGCTGAGCCAATGAGCGACTTCGAGGCGGCCCGAGAGGCCAAGCGTCTGTCCTTGCCTGTAACCCCCATGTATACGCGACCCGCACAGCCGGCAGGGGAGAGCGACTCGGCCTCTCTCGACAACTCGACCAATGCGGCCGTCGATGCTGCTTGCCGCAACGATGCGTATGCGCAGGCGGTCTCTGGCCCTGCCGTGTTTGACGAGGATTGCGCCGAGTGTGAGCTGCCCTGGGAGGAGCCCGCGAAGGGCGCGTCCGCTGCCGCGGTGCAACCCATAGCCCCTGTCGTGGCACCGGCTGCTCCCCAGCAGCGTCGCAGTGCTACCACGAGCCTCAACGCCACAAGCGTTTTTGCCCAGGTGCCCACGCGTCGCGCCTCTTCCGGCGAGGCTGCCGAAGCCCTTGTCAACTTCGGGGCAAGCCAGCAGGATACCTCCGTCAACGAGGGTCCTTACGAGCTCCCCCCGCTGGCATTGGCCAGGCGTTCCAACGGCGGCAAGGGCTTCGTCGCGGAGCACTCTGAGCTCGCCCAAGAGACCGCTGCCGCGTTGCAGTCGGCGCTTGCGGAGTTTGGCGTGGACGCCCATGTCGTCGACTGGGTCGAGGGCCCCACGTTCACAACGTATCGCCTTTGCCCCGGCAAGGGCGTGCGCGTAAACAGGATTTCCGCCCTGGAGAACGACATCGCCCGCACCCTTGCTGCGCCAAGCGTGCGCATCTACTCGCCTGTTGCGGGCACGAGCTATGTGGGCGTGGAGGTTGCCAACGAAAGCCGCCGCGAGGTTGCCTTTGGCGACGTGCTGCCCTGTGTCACCGGCGGCCCGCTCGACTTCGCCGTAGGCCTCGACGCCGGCGGCAAGCCCGTCCATGCCGACCTCGGCAAGCTTCCGCACCTGCTCATCGCAGGTACCACCGGTTCGGGCAAGTCCGTCACCGTGAACTCCATCATCCTGTCGATGCTCATGCGCGACACGCCTGAAGAGCTGCGCCTCATCATCGTCGACCCCAAGCAGGTCGAATTCAGCGAGTATGCCGGCATTCCGCACCTTGCCATGCCCGTCGTGACCGATCCCCGTCAGGCTGCGGCGGCATTGCAATGGGCGGTCACCGAGATGGACAGGCGCTATCGTGTCTTCTCCAACTTGAGCGTTCGCGACCTTGCTTCTTACAACTCGCTTGTCACCAGGATCGCCGAAGAGGAAACGAACCTCACGACTCTGCCGTGCGTCGTCGTCGTCATCGACGAGCTTGCAGACCTCATGATGGTCGCCAAGAAAGACATGGAGGCATCCATCGTGCGCGTGGCCCAGCTGGGTCGTGCCGCTGGTATCCACCTCGTCATCGCCACGCAGACCCCGCGCGCCGACATCGTCACGGGCCTCATCCGTGCAAACGTCGCAAACCGCATCGCGTTGCGCGTCTCGAAGGGCACCGACTCGCGCATCATCATCGACCAGATGGGTGCCGAGAAGCTGCTGCCCCACGGCGACATGCTGTTCCTCGAGGCATCCTTCGGCGACATGCCCCGCCGTATCCAGGGATGCAACGTCACCGACGAGGAGAAGGCGGCGATTCTCAACCACATCAAGTCCCAGCCCGCCGCCCGTCCCTGCGCCATGGCCCCCATGCCTAGCGCAGGCGGTCAGCTTCCGCTCGACACTTCCACTGAACCCGCTGGACCCACAGGCAGGGGAGGTTCGGCAGGACCGGGCGACGACGACCCCTTGGCCTGGGAGGCTGCTAAGCTTGTCGTGGAGAACCAGCTTGGCTCCACTTCCATGCTCCAGCGTCGCATGAAGCTCGGCTATGCTCGCGCCGGCCGCGTCATGGACTTGCTCGAGGAAATGGGCGTGGTGGGCCCTGCCCAGGGTTCCAAGCCGCGAACCGTTCTTGTGTCTGACCTTGACGAGCTTGAGACGCTCCGCAACGCCGACATCCCGTCTGGAGAGTGATGCAGAAGATGCCGAACATGCAGCCCATCGGAAACCTTCTGGCCAAACGCCGCAAGGAGCTTGGCCTGTCAATTGATAAAGCAGCCGAAGCCACTAAGCTGCGCCGGCATGTCATCGAGGCGTTCGAGTACACCGACTTCGACGCCATGCCCCCCAAGGGCTATGCACGTGCCTCGATGGGGTCATACGCTCGTTACCTGGGCCTCAACACCTCCGAGGTCTTGCGCGCCTTCGACGAGCAGCTTGCCGAATATGAGGCTCGTCAGCAGGGCTATGCCCGTCAGGACGAACGCTTCCAACAGGTCCCTTCGCGCGACGCGTCACGTCAAGACGAGCGACGGCGCGACACTCGGTCCGATCAGCGCGCCGGTTACCGCCAGGACACCCGGCAGCCTCAGGCCGGCAGGTCACAAGGCACCTCCTCGGCTATGCGCGCGCCCACAAGGACCACTTCATCAGAGGCTCGTGCTCAACGGGGAACGGACAGCCGCAACACGTATAGCCGTCCCGCCTCGCCTGCCCGTACAAGTGCGCCGGCCCCTGGTCGCTATGAGGCCCCCGCAAGCAGAAACAGACAGCCTGGTCGCGCCGGCCTCGAGTCCGAACCCGGCCGCTATGTCGATTTCCGGACGCGACAGGATACGGCGAGGCCGGGCTCCTATGGTGCCGCTGGCAGGCGCACGGGTTCGGGCACTGCCGCAGCTGGCTCATATCAGGGTCAGCGTCCAAGCTCCCGCCCACGTGAGACTGCCCAGCCGCTCGAAGTTGACAGCGGGTATGAGGGAGGCAGCGGCGGCAGGTCGGGAGGACGCAACCAAACGACGCATGCCACGCAGCAAAGTGTTTCGGAAGTGCTCCAGGGCATCCTCCAGACCATCATGGCCGACAGGCGCGTCATGCTCATTCTTGTGGGTGTCTTTGCCGTCGTGCTCGTTGTGGTGATAGCTGTGGCTGCCACGTCGTGCACGAACAAGGCGTCCCAGTCGCAGGGCAACAGCTCCATTCCCGTCACGAGCGTGGCCGGCACGAATCAAGCGGCTCAGCCTGGCACGATCGTCGACACGACGAAGCTCAATCCCTCCGGCATCGACCTTACCGCCATTCCCGTGAACTCCAAGGCCTCGCTTACCTTTGCAGCCGACGCGGCAAACGCTGTTTGGGCGGAGGTCTACGTCGACGGAAACGCCGTGTATGCGGGCAACCTGGAAGCTGGGTCCACGCAGGAGTGGACGATTGGCCGCACCCTTGCCGTGACGTTGAGCGACTCCACCGGCGTCTCGATTGCCATCAACGGTACTTCGGTCACACCTACCATCTCTAATGGTACGTACGTGCTCAATGCCACGGTTCCCGAAGACCAGTGGGCTCCCGATCCCCCCGCCGACACCGCTTCGCAGGACGGATCGGACGAGTACGATTCGTCTCAAGACGAGTGGACCGACAACACGGACTACAGCGACTACGGTTCGTACGATGATTCTGGCTATTACGGCGAAGACGACTCATACGAGGGTTAACGCCTCTGCATCCTATTGATTGACCGATTGGGGCGCATGGCCCCCTGAAACAAGGAGAGACACATGGCATCCAAAGACAGCAGCTTCGACGTCGTTTCCGAAGTCGACATGCAGGAGGTCGACAACGCCTACCAGCAGACGACCAAGGAGCTCGTGCAGCGCTACGACCTCAAGGACTCCCACGCCACCATCGAGCTTGACAAGGCCAAGGGTGTCGTGACTGTGCAGGCACCCTCTGAGTTCGTTGCCTCCCAGGTCATCGACGTCTTCCAGACGCGTCTCGTCCGCCGCAAGGTCGACCTATCTTCCGTCTCCTTTGGCGACCCCCAGCCCGCAAGTGCGGGTACCGTGCGCGTCATCGGCACCGTGGTGCAGGGCATCGAGCAGGAGCTTGCCAAGAAGATCAGCAAGGACGTGCGCGACGCGAAGTTCAAGGTCAAGGTGACCGTCGAGGGCGACAAGCTCAAGGTTTCCTCTCCGAGCAAGGACGCCCTTCAGGCCGTCATCGCCTTCCTGCGCGAGCAGGACTACGGCCAGCCCCTCCAGTTCACCAACTATCGTTAAGAGTCGCCGGAAGGCCATGCAACATATGCAAACCAACACCACAAAAAACGTCGCTTTCATCACGCTGGGTTGCGCCAAGAACGAGGTCGACAGCGACCGCATGAGGGCGCTCGTCGACGCTGACACCCAGCTCGAGGTCATTGACGAGCCGGACAACGCCGACGTCATCATCGTCAACACGTGTTCATTTCTCATGAGCGCCGTGGAGGAGGGCATCGAGACGACGCTCTCCCTCGTGGCGGAGAAGCTTGAGGACGGCATTACCTGCCCCATCGTCATGGCCGGCTGCATCCCCGCCCGCTACGGCGACGAAATCGAGCATGAGATGCCCGACGTGGCGGCCTTCGTCCCCTGCAAGCGCGAAGACGAGATCTGCTCGGTCCTCAAGCGCGTGCTCGGCATGGAGGAGTGCGCCCAGGAGGTCCCCGAGGTCGTTCGTACGGTTCAGGCCGCCTTCGCCTACGTGAAGATTTCCGATGGCTGCGACAGGTTCTGCTCCTTCTGCGCCATCCCTTACATTCGCGGACGCTACTTCTCGCGTGAGGCCGACGTCATCCTCTCCGAGGTACGCCACCTGCTCGAAGGTGGCGTGCGCGAGATTGTCCTCATCGGCCAGGACACCGGCATTTGGGGCCATGACCTGCCCGGCGACCACAACCTGGCATGGCTTTTGCAAGCTGTCGCCCAGGAGGTGCGTCCCTACGGTGGTTGGGTGCGCGTGCTTTACCTGCAGCCCGAGGGCCTTACCGACGAGCTCGTCGCGGCCATCCGCGACACCCCTGAGGTCGTCAAGTACATCGACATCCCGTTGCAGCACAGCAATGCCGAGGTTCTCAAGAACATGAACCGCACCGGCTGCACCTCCGAGTTCCTCGAGATGGTCGCGCGCCTGCGCCGCGAGGTACCCGGCATCACGCTGCGCACGACCGCTCTTGTCGGCTTCCCCGGTGAGACCGAGGAGCAGTTCGAAGAGCTCGTCGACTTCATCGAGAAGGCCGAATTCGACTACTGCTCCGTCTTTGCCTACTCGCAGGAGGACGGCACCGAGGCGGCCGGCATGGCCGACCAGGTCGATGAGGATGTCAAGCACGATCGCGAGCAGCAGATGGTTGACATTGCCGAGACGTACGGCTTTGCCAGCGCCGCCAAGCATGTGGGCCAAGTCGTCCGTGTGCTCATCGACGCCCACGAGGAAGACGACGAGGGTCAGCTCGACATTCTGGGCCGCACCTACTTCCAGGCGCCTGACTCCGACGGCGTGGTACATCTCGGACCCGTCGATGTCGCCATGGGCGAGTTCGTCGAAGTGCAAATTGACGAGTCGGTGTGCTACGAACTCTTTGGTCACATCGTGCGATAAGCGAGGCAAGCATGTCCAAGCCTAACAAGGTGTATGGCGGCATCGAGTGGACGCCGGCCAACATCGTTACGGTCATTCGAATACTGTTCATCCCCGTCTTCGTCGTTGCCCTGCTCGCACCTTGGGAGCAATGCCTGTTTGGAACCGACCCGATGGGTCTCACCGTGCGCGCGGTGGTCTCGCTTGTTGTGTTCGGCCTCATCTGCCTGACAGACACGCTTGACGGCTACCTGGCTCGCTCGCGTAACGAGGTAACCGTCTTCGGCAAGTTCATCGACCCCATCGCCGACAAAATCCTCGTGGTGGCGGCACTTCTGTGCCTTGTGGAGCTAGGCCTTTTGAGCAGCTGGGTCCCCATTGTGATCGTTGCCCGCGAGATGCTCGTAAGCGGCCTTCGCATGCTTGTGGCCTCGGCCGGCGTCGTCGTCTCGGCATCCATTCTTGGCAAGATCAAGACCGCGACCACGATGGTTGCCATCTGTCTGTTCATCCTCATGGTGTCGCCCATCGTGGCTGCGCTCACGTGGTTCCGCGTGCTTGCATGGGCCCTGATGCTTGTGGCCGTCTTCTTCACCATTGCCTCGATGGTGGATTACTTTGCCAAGGCTTGGCCGCTGCTTGCGGCTAGCCCGGCCAAAGCTGAAGGGGAGGAGAAGGTCGAGAAGACTTCCAACGACCTCGCTTTTGCCTGGGGCACGGTTGAAGGCGACCATCCGCTTGCCCGAGAGGTCCTTGCAGGTTTGGCTGAAAAGGGCATGAGTGTCTGCACGGCTGAATCGTGCACGGGCGGCCTTGTCTGCGGCGCTCTCACCTCGCAGCCCGGTTCGTCGTCGGTCGTGCACGGCGGTGCCGTCACCTATACGGTGGATGAGAAGGTCCGCGCTTTGGGCCTTGACCCCAACCAGGTGGAGCACGACGGTGTCGTTTCCGAAGAAACGGCGCGTGCCATGGCCCTTGGCGCCAAGAATCGCCTGGGTGCCGACTACGCCCTCAGCACGACCGGTGTCGCCGGACCCGGCGGGGCAACTCCGCAGGCTCCTCTGGGCTGCGTCTGCCTGGGTTTGGCCTGCCCCGACGGCACAGTAACAAGCCAGCGTTGCATCTTCGAGGGTTCTCGCGCCCAGGTGCGCGCGCAAGCCGTGGACAAGGCCCTCGAAATGCTTATGGAGCACATGAGCAAGAACGCCAACTAAAAACCGCACGTCCAGCGCGTCACATACGTCACAGGATTGTCACGCCCGCACGTGACCAAAAACTTGTCGCCATGATGGAACCTGTCAGCGATGCGTGGCAGAATTGCGTGGCGACGAACGGGAACGCATCCCGCACAGCCCATAACGAGAAGGAAGCGACATGGCAAAGTCTTCAGTCTCCAAGGAGATTCACGCCCGCACCGAGGGCGACGAGCGCACCAAGATGATCGAGCTCACGACGAGCGAGATTGAGAAGCGCTTCGGCAAGGGATCCATCATGAAGTTCGGCGACGCGGCCGACGCCCTGTCGGTGGAGTCCATTCCCACCGGCGCCCTCGCGCTTGACGCCGCGCTTGGCATCGGTGGCGTTCCGCGCGGCCGTATCATTGAGATTTACGGCCCTGAGTCGAGCGGCAAGACGACGCTGTCGTTGGAGATTCTTGCCGAGGCTCAGGCCATGGGCGGCGTCGTGGCGTTCATCGACGCCGAGCACGCCCTCGACCCGGGCTATGCCGCCCGCTTGGGCGTCGACATCGACGAAGTGCTCATCTCCCAGCCCGACACCGGTGAAGACGCACTTGAGATTTGTGACATGCTTGTACGCTCCGGCGCCATTGACGTCATCGTCATCGACTCAGTCGCCGCTCTTGTGCCCCGCGCCGAAATTGAAGGCGAGATCGGCGACAGCTCCGTGGGCCTTCAGGCTCGCCTCATGAGCCAGGCCTTGCGCAAGCTGGCAGGCTCGCTCTCCAAGTCCAAGACCACGTGCATCTTCATCAACCAGCTGCGCGAGAAGATTGGCGTCATGTTCGGCAACCCCGAGACGACCACCGGCGGCCGCGCGCTTAAGTTCTTCGCCTCCGTGCGCCTGGAGATCCGCCGCGTCGAGAGCATCAAGAAGGGCACCGACGTCATCGGCAACCGCGTGCGCGTCAAGGTCGTGAAGAACAAGGTAGCTGCGCCTTTCCGTCAGGCGGAGTTCGACATCCTCTATGGAGAGGGCATCTCCAAAGAGGGCTGCGTGCTCGACATGGCCGTTGACGAGAACATCGTCAACAAGTCCGGCTCGTGGTACACCTACGGCCAGGAGCGCATCGGCCAGGGACGCGAGGCAGCCAAAGACTTCCTCAAGCAGAATCCCGAGCTCTGCAGCGAGATCGATCACAAAGTACGCGTGGCCATCGGCCTGCTTCCCAATGAGGACGCCCCTGTGGGCGAGCCTGTTGAGAACGCCTAGGCTTTCTTTCAACCTGAGGCAGGTGTGCCATGGCACAGACCGAGGTTGAGCGTGTGCGATGTCTTCTCGACGAGCTTGAGCGCCACCAACATCAGCGCAAGGGCGCCGCGGACACCCAGGCGGCATCCTTGCGCCTGCACCTGCAAGAGGAAGAACATGCTTCATCCCCATGCAAAGGCAGGCGCGTTCTTTGCGAGCTGCTTGCCGACGAGCCGCACGACGGTGATGCCGCCACCCCGACGGCCACCCATGCCCTGGAAATCCCTGCGAGCGCACGGCGGGTGTTTGCCTCGGGTCGCCAAGCCTTTGAAGATGCGGCTGATTTCGAGGCATATGCCCGCACGGCCTTGGAGCAGGCCGCCTTCGAGCGTGCTTGTTCCAAGTTAAGCGCCAGGGAACGTCCCGGAAAGGACGTGCTCAACCTTCTCGTACAAGAGGGGTACCCTGCAGAGGCATCGCAGGCCGCGGTGGACAAGGCCAAGCGCTGCGGCGTGATCAGCGACGCCCGCTATGCACAGGCCTTTGTCAATTCCAAGACCCGAGCCGGTTGGGGCAAAGCTCGCATCTCTCGCGAACTGGAACGGTTCGGCCTTTCGCTGGAAGATGCCGGGGATGTTGCCCTAGACAGCCTCACTCATGATCGGGAGTACGAGCGGGCATTGGCTGCCGCCAGCAGACGGGCAATGCCGTCCAAGAACCCAACGGAGAAGATCGCTCGCTTTCTCATGGGCCGCGGCTTCGCTACAGGGCTTTCTTTGCGCGTCGCTAAAGAAGTCGTCGCACAGGCGCAAGAGTCATCCGACGAATAAGCGTTTCACCGTACTTCTCTGACATCTTGTGTCAAAAATGTGGATAACAGGTACATTGCAAGCTTCTCCTTGCTCAACCAAGGAGAGATGACATATAGTTACCCACACACTTGAGCACGGGCAATAGCGCAGCTTGGTAGCGCACTTGACTGGGGGTCAAGGGGTCGTGGGTTCAAATCCCGCTTGCCCGACCATGTTTACTTAGAGCCTGGGACTTCTTGAAGTCCCAGGCTTTTTTAGTTCTTGGCACCACCCTCATCGACAGTCAATGTGAGAAGCCTGTAGACCGCGTATGACACTACCGTAAGGTTGGTTACGGATGTGTACACCAACGCAGGTAGAATACTATTTTTTCCCACGTTGACTTCGTAGGGCGGCATTGTTCCCGCCCAAAGAGGCAGGGTGCTTTCGTATAATGCATCCCAAGAATTTTTACCAGGCATAAGCAGAGGAGAGCAGCATGTCAAAAGATCGCACGCGGGGTTTGGGCCTTGTCGACCCAACGGCAGAACCCGGTACACCGGACAATCCCCTACATACGCTGGCAACGATTCCCAACCTCATCACGTTGTGCCGTCTTGTGCTCACTGCCTGTTTCCTGGTGCTCTATCCTCAGGAGCAGTATCACACCCTTGCTGTGGTGCTCTTCATCATTGCGGCCTGCACCGACTGGATCGACGGTAAGCTCGCACGTCGCCTCAAGCAGGTGAGCCTCTTCGGTAAACGCTTCGACCCGGTGATGGACCGCGTCCTCATCTTCAGCGGCGTCATCGCCCTGCTCGTTACCTCCCGCATCCCCGCCTGGACCGTTTGCTACCTGGTGACGCGTGACGCGCTGCTGTTTGTGGGCGGAGCCGTTCTCATGAAGACGCATGGCCGCATTCCCGACGTGTGCTACACCGGCAAGGCCTGTACGTTCATTCTCATGGCAGGCTTCTCCGTGCTGCTCTTCGACCTTTTCCCGATGCCCGGTCTCAACCTCTTCGAGTGCTCTTTCCTTCCCGGCTTTGGAGCCGCCACAACGAGCATGGGAATCTGGCTTGTCTATGTCGGTTGCATTCTTTCCGTCGCGGCCGCCCTCATCTATGTCGTGAGGGGCGTGCGTATCCTGAGGAGCGATCCTGATGCTGAACAGTCCAACGATGCAGCCTAGCCCACGCATCGCAATGCCTCTCTCACGCCGGGATTTCCTGGGCTTAGGCGCACTTGTGTGCCTTACCGCTTCCGGTGTCTTCCATGCCACCCCCGCCCATGCCGACGCCAACCGTTGGTCCGCCTTCGGCGACGACTATCCCGCCTTGCAGTTCGCCAGCGAGGCTGCCGTGGCTGATGAGGATGGAAACGTTCTTTTCTCGCTCAACGGCGACGTCTCCATGGCCATGGCCTCGACGACGAAGATCATGACGGCCGTCGTCGCGCTGGAAAGCGGCGTTTCGCTCGACACCGTCTATACCGTTTCCGACATCGTCAAGACCGTGTACGGCCAACTTATCGGCTATGATCCCGGCGACCAGGCAACGCTCAACGAGCTGCTTCACGGCTTGCTCGTCTACTCGGGCAACGACGCCGCGGTGTGCATTGCCGAATGCGTGGGTGGCTCGGTTGCCAACTTCGTCGAGATGATGAACAGCAAGGCCGCAGAACTTGGCCTTTCGGGCACCCACTACGTCAACCCCCACGGCCTCGACGAGGACGGGCATCATTCCACCCCGCTCGACCTCATCACGCTTGCGCGCCATGCCGTGCAGATCCCCCTTTTCAGCTCTATCGTGGGCTCGGCCTACACGACGGTTCAGGTGGGGGGCGAGCCCAAGACACTGGAGTCGACCGATGCCCTTGGCAACTCGTACCCCGGCATGCGCGGCATCAAGACGGGCTTCACCTACAACGCCGGCAACTGCTTCGTGGGCCGCGCGACCTTAGGCTCCAAGACCCTATTCATCAGCGTCTTGGGATGCGAGGAGAGTGAGGGCCGTTGGTCAGACGCACGCACGCTGCTCGACTGGGCCTTCAGCCACTATCCCGAGCTGCAGGGAGTCGGCACAACGAACGTCACCCTGTATGCGCCCTTTGCCGAAAACGCGAGCTGGTCGGTCGGCTACGGTGCAAACGGCCTTGTGCTGTTTCGCGACAACGCCTCGCGCTCCGTCTCGGTGAGCGAAAGCGACGCCGGCATGATTGAGCCTGGCGAGGTCACCTCCACCATCTCCTGGCAGGACAACGCCGGCTCCACAGGTGCCGTCCGCATGGAGAAGGGTGAAGCGGTTCTTTTTGAGTCGCATGCCTTTGGCCCGCTTGTATCGCAGCTCTTCTATTAAACTGTTAGTCATACGACGAACCCACGACACACGAGGGGTTACTATGAACGAAAACATGAACAACCTGACGGGCACCATGGGCCAGACCCAGTCGTTCAACCTCATGCCCGACATCACCCTTCCCAACATTGACATGAGCTCCCAGGATTCAGGTCTGGCCGAGCTCACCATTGTGCGCGGTCCTTCCACCGGCGAGCGCTTCATCCTCGACATCCCCGAGGTCACCATCGGTCGCGACCCAAACTGCGAGGTCTTCCTTAACGACCGCACCGTGTCGCGCCGCCATGCCCATCTGAGCATTCAGGGCGGCCGCGCCATCATCGAGGACCTGGGCTCGCTCAACGGCACCTGGGTCGATGCCGCCATCGTTTCTTCGAGCGAGCTCTTCAATGGCTCGACGATTCAGATCGGCACCTTCAAGATGATCTTCAACATGCACTAAGCAGCCTTCGAGTCCCGGTGGGAGAGCACACGCGATGACGGATGAACCCAAGTACACTATCGGCAAGGTCGTCAAACAGCTCCAGATCAACCATCCCGACATCACGGTGTCGAAGGTGCGTTTCCTGGAGAGCGAGGGCCTTGTTACGCCGCAGCGCACCAAGAGCGGCTACCGCATGTACTCGGACCACGACATTGCGCGTCTCGAGGCCATCCTCCAAATGCAGAAGACGCAGTTCTATCCCCTGGCTGTCATCAAGGAAAAGCTTGACGCGTCTCCCGATGCATATCTGAGCATCCTTGACGGCGACGCTGATGCGGAAGAGACCACAGAGGAACCCACCGAGTCCAAAGACGACGCGTTTGCCCAGGCATATCATCCCATCGACGAGATGGCGGCACAGGCCGAGGTTCCTGCCGCATTCGTGGGCGAGCTCATCGAGGCCGGCTTCCTCGACACCAAGGCCGACACCATGGGCCGTCCTTCCGTGTCTGGCCGTGACCTTGGACTCGTGAAGGCCGCCTTTGAGCTGGGTGGCTGCGGTTTTGACACGCGTACCCTCAAGAGCCACATTCAGCGCGCCAACCGCGACGTGACGTTTTACAAGCAGGGCCTAGCCATTACCGCTCGCAAGGATGCCGACGCTCAGCCCGAAAAGACCCTCGCGCATCTCATCGAGCTCAACAACGCCATCTACTCCACGCTTGTGCAGCGTATGGCCGAGCTGTAACGCGCCTGTCGAGCACATAAACTCAGCAACCAGGTAAAAGGGGCGGATATCCGCCCCTTTTTTCGGTATCGTCAACTGCATACAGACATACCGCAAAATCCTTCTGCCCAAATGGGCAAACCCCAAAGCTGAACACTTTTAAGTATTCTTGGGGTTTATGCCTACATTGCCAACCCTTGTCTATGTGCCGCCCGCGCTTGGTAAAATAGCCCTTCAGCGATTGAAGGGATTTGTGCTCCATGAGTCTGAACGGCATCACAAGACGAACCTTTGCCACGTCGGCTTTCTCGATGTTGGCCATCCTCGGCACCGGTGCTCTGCTGGGTACCCCGGCATACGCCGACTACTCCGCCTCCGCCGAGACCGAGGCGGCGCTTTCTGATGCGCAGACGCGCTATGAAAACGCCCTTGCGCAGATTGATTATCTCAACGACCAGTACTTCGACGCCGAGGCGCAGTACAACTACATTCTTGACCAGATCAACGACACCCAGGCTCAGATTGACCAGCTCCAGGCCGATATCGAGGCCAAGCAGGCTGAGTTGTCGCAGGCACAGGACATCCTGTACGATCGCGTGGCAGCAAGCTACCGCGCAGGCAACGTCGCGCTCATCGACGTGCTCCTGCAGGCAACCGACTTCGACGACTTCGTGAGTCGCCTGTACTACGCCAACAAGACTTCTGACGCCGACGCCGAGGCCATCCAGGCCGTCAAGGACATCAAAGCGTCCCTTGAGGCCGACCAGCAGGCGCTTTACGAGCATCAGGCGCAACTCGAGGACCTTCGAGCCCAGCAGGAGGCTGCACTCGACGAGCTCTCGGTACGCCTTGCCGCCGCGCAGGACTACGCCGCGTCGCTTGATTCCGAGGTCCAGGCACTCATCGCCCAGCGCGACGCCGAGATTGCCGCAGCCGCCGAGGCCGCGCGCATCGCAGCCGAGCAGGAGGCCGAGCGCCAGCGCCAGGAGCAGGCCGCACAGGGCGGGTCGAGCTCGGGCGACTCGGGCTCCAGTTCGGATTCCGGCGACTCGGGTTCGAGCGACTCGGGCTCTGGCGGGTCAGACGCCGGCGGGTCGAGCTCTGGTGGCACCGGCGTCCACGACTCCAGTGTGGTGAGCGCTGCCTACAGCCTCATCGGCACGCCTTACGGCACACTTGACTGCTCGGGCCTTACAAGCGCCGCGTACGGGGCATGCGGCTACTCGCTCTACCACCAGTCGGGCGTGCAGTACAGCATCGTCGCAGGCAAGGGCAACCTCGTGGGCGCCGACGGCCTCGTGGCGGGCGACCTCGTTTTCTATGCCCGTGGCGGTTCCATCTACCATGTGGGCCTCTACATCGGCGACGGCTACATCATCGACTCCATCCCCTCGGGAGGCGTGCAGGTCAGGACCCTGTACTTCTGCGATGGCTTCTGCGGTGGCGGCAGCCCGCTCTAAACCCCTCATCAGGCGGACTATTCAACGAACAAAGACCAGTAAGGAAGTGTCATGGTCATGAACAATACAGAAGCACGACAGCTCACCAGGCGCGACTTCGGCAAGGTCGCCGTCATGGCAGGTGCTGCATGCCTCATGGGAGGCGCCCTCGCACCCCGTGGCGCTCAGGCTGCAACCGACGCCACCCTTGCGGCGCTCTCCGGCGCCCAGGCCGAGTATGAAGCGGCTATGGCCGAGCTGCAAAGCATCACCGAACAGCTCGAGATCGCCCAGTACAACCTGGCTGAATGCCAGGCCAATCTGCAGCAGACCAACGACCAGATCGCCGAGCTCGAGGCAACCATCGCCCAGAAGCAGTCCGAGCTGCTCGAGGCCCAGGATGTCCTCGCCACGCGCCTGGGCGCCAGCTACAGGGCCGGTACCTCCAACCTGCTCGAGGTCCTCCTCGACTCGGCTGACTTCGAGGACTTCGTGAGCCGTCTGTACTACGCCAACAAGGTCAACGACGCCGACACCGAGGCCATCAACAACGTCAAGACGCTCAAAGCCGAGCTCGAGGCGGAAGAGGCCGAGCTGCAGCAGCAGCGCGCCACTCAAGAGCAGCTGCTTGCCGACCAGCAGGACTACACCGACCAGCTTGCCAGCACCGAGAGCTATTACAGCAGCTACACGGCCAGCCTGAGCTCAGAAGTCACCGCGCTCATCGCCCAGGCCCAGCAGGAGACCATAGCCGAGCAGCGTGCTGCGGCCGAGCGCGCGGCCCAAGAGGCCGCGGGTTCCAACGGCGGCACCTCCTCGGGCAACACCGGCACCTCGAACGGAAATGCAGGCACCACGCCCGACAACAGCGGCAGCACCGACGGTGGAACCACTGGCGGCACCACCGATAACGGCTCCAGCACGCCTGATAACAGCGGTTCCACCGACAACAGCGGTGGCTCTTCGGGTGGAGACTGGGGCGGCGACTCCGGCAACGGCGGCAGTTCTTCCGGCGACGATTGGGGTGGCTCCACCGGCGGCTCGGGCAACCACATCTACTCGGTTGCCAGCATTGCTTGGAACTACTGCGGTGTGCCCTACGTGTGGGGCGGCACCGATCCCTCCGGCTTTGACTGCTCGGGTCTCACGCAGTACTGCTACGCCCAGGCCGGTTACTCCATCGGCCGCGACACCTACTCCCAGGCAGCCGACATCTCTGCCTGCGGTCAGATGGTCTACTCCATGAGCCAGCTCGAGGCCGGCGACCTCATCTTCCCGCACTCCGGTCACGTGGGAATCTACCAGGGCGGTGGCTGTCTCATCGACGCGCCGTACGAAGGCCAGGTCGTTCAGTACCGTTCATGCTGGTTCAGCGATTGTTTCGGCGGTTGCCCGGTCTAAGAGGCGTACGATAGTCAGGTTGATGTAACAGGCAAGCGCAGCAGGGGAGGTCGATATGGAAACCAACGGCATGTATACACGAAAGCTCATTGCACTCGGCGCACTCGCACTTGCGCTCAGCGTCCCTGTTGCCCTGGCCGACACGGTCGACGAACCTGCCAGTGACGCCGATACCCAGCAAACCGACACGGTCGAAGACACCGCTGCCGACACCAGCGAGCAAGATACATCGGCACAAGAGGCCCAGGCTGCGAGCGCCACGCCGGCTTCCACCAACGAGCTCATCGCCGCACAGCAGCAGTTTGACGAAGCCCAGGCAAAATTGCAGGAAATCGGCGCGCAGCTCGAGCAGACACAAGGTCTCATCTACTCCACGCAGACCGACCTCAAGCGCATCGGCTCTCAAATCGACCAGACCAAGGCCGACATCGCACAGACCACAAGCGACCTCGCGACTGCCCAGGCCGCATTGGCCGCGTACCTGCAGATCACCTATAAGTCGGGCGTCCTGAGCTTTCTCGACGTCATCCTGGCCTCGTCGGACTTCAACGACTTCGTGACGCGCACGTACTACGCAAGCGCTGTGCAAAACTCCCAGGTCGAGACGATCAACGAGATCAAGGACCTCAAGGTCAGGCTCGAGGAACTCCAGCAAGAGCTCACCGAGCAACAGGCCACCGAGACCAACCTGCTCAACCAGTTGCAGGAGCAAGAGGCTCAGCTCGCTCAACAGAAGCAAGAATCCGACGACTACGTGGCTCAACTCTCCACGCAGGTGCAGCAGCTTTTCTCTGCACAGCAGGAACAGCTCACGGCGGCGGCATCGGCACGTGCCCTTGCCGCGGGCGCCGCAGACGCGGGCGAGGCCGTAGGCGTGTACAACGTGGGCATCTCCCAGGGTTCCGTCACGGAAAACGCCTACGCGTGCCTGGGTATGCCCTACGTATGGGGCGGCGACGACTCGAACTACGCCACGTATCTCGGATACGACTGCTCCGGCTTCGCACAGCATTGCTACGCCCTTGAGGGATACTCCATCGGCCGCACCACCTGGGACCAGATTGACGACATCCAGGCAGCCGGCGACTGGAAGACCTCAATCGACGAGCTTGAACCGGGCGACTTGGTATTTCCCAACGACGGTCACGTGGGCATCTACATCGGCAACGGCCAGATGATCGACGCGCCCTCGCCAGGCCTTTTCATCCGATTCGACACCATCACCGACTTCATCGGCGGAGGCTCGCCGATATAAGTTCCAAAGACCCAGGGATTGAGAGGACACGATGAAACAGCTGCTCAGCGGCAATGAGGCTATAGCCAGGGGAGCATGGGAAGCCGGCTGTGACGCCGGTTTCGGCTATCCGGGCACCCCTTCGACCGAGACGCTCGAGACGTTCGCCAAGCTCGACGACGTCTATGCGGAGTGGGCCATCAATGAGAAGGTCGCCCTTGAGAACGCCCTGGGCTTCTCCATGGCAGGGCACCGCGCGCTCGTAACGATGAAGCACGTCGGTGTCAACGTTGCTGCCGACCCGCTCATGTCGCTTGCCTACTCGGGTGTGCGCGGCGGCCTGGTGCTGCTTGCAGCCGACGACCCCGGCATGTTCTCTTCGCAGAACGAGCAGGACAGCCGCAACTACGCTGCATTTGCCCGCGTTCCCATGTTCGAGCCCGCCGACTCCGCCGAGGCCCTCGAGATGACCAAGGAGGCCTTCAGGCTCTCCGAGGAGTTCTCCACCATCTGCATGGTGCGCTCCACCGTGCGCATCTCGCACACGCGCACGCCCGTCGAAGTGGGGGAGCGCCAGACTTGCGAACCCATCGCCTTTGAGACAAGCATCAAGGACTGGGTCATGATGCCGGCCAACGCCCGTCCCAAGCGCCTGGTGGCCGACGAGCGTGTGGCAAAGCTCACCGAGTACGCCGAGACGAGCCCGCTCAACAAGATCGAGCTGCGCGACACCACCATCGGTTTCATCTGTTCCGGCGCTGCTTACCAGCACGTTCGTGAGGCCGCGCCCGAGGCGTCGACCCTCAAGCTCGGCATCTCGTACCCGCTGCCCGCACGCAAGATCGCCGAGTTCTTCGGCACGGTGGACAAGGTGTACGTGGTTGAGGAGGCCTGCGACTACTACGAGAAGGCCATCCGCGCCATGGGTCTTGTGCCTGCCGCGTGGGCAAGCCCGCTGCCCTGCGCCTTCGAGCTCTCGCCCGCAATCATTCGCCGCGCCCTGGGCCTTGAAGTTGCCTGCAATGAAGAGGCCTGCAAGCTTGCCGCTGAGGCAAACCTGCCTGGGCGCCCTCCGGCACTGTGCGCCGGCTGCCCTCACCGTGTGCCGTTCTTCGAGCTCAAGCGCATGCGTGCCATCGTTTTGGGCGACATCGGCTGCTACACGCTCGGCGCCCTGCCTCCGCTTGCCACGCTTGAGTCGGCCATCGACATGGGTGCCTCGGTGTCCATGGGCCACGGCTTCGAGGTCGCTCGCGCCCTGGAGAAGGAGCGCGGCTGCGAGCAGGTAGCCGGGGGAGCACGCCCCGTCTTCTCAGTCATCGGTGACTCCACGTTTGCCCACTCGGGCCTGTCGGGCGTCATCTCGGCCGTATACAACGCCGGCTGTGGCAACGTCGTGATCCTCGACAACCGCACTACCGCCATGACGGGCGGCCAGGGCAACCCCGTGAGCGGCATCACACTGCAGGGGAGGCCCTCTCGCGAGCTCGACCTGCCGAGCGTCCTTAAGGCATGCGGCGTCGACGAGGTCATCCAGGCCAACGCCCTCGATGTGAAGGAGGTCCGCGCCGCTCTCAAGCTCGCAGCCTCCCACACCGACATGCTCTCCGTCGTCATCTGCCAGTCGCCTTGCGTCGTTGAGTACAAGGTCCGCGGTACCAAGCGTGTGGTAAACGAGGACGCTTGCAGGGGCTGCGGCGCCTGCGTACGCATCGGTTGCCCCGCCATTAGCCGCGATGCCGCCGGTCGCGCCGTGATTGATGCAAAGCAGTGCAACGGCTGCTCGCAGTGCGAACAATATTGCGCCTTCGGTGCAATCTCGACCGAGGAGTAGGACCCTATGACGAACAACGCATCGCTCTATCCCGATTTTCCCGCAAAGCCCATCACGGTCGTACTGTGCGGCGTGGGTGGCCAGGGCGCCATCACCGCAGCTCATCTGCTTGCAGGCGCCGCCATGTTCTCCGGCTACGACGTGAAGGTCTCCGAGATCCACGGCATGGCTCAGCGCGGTGGCTCCGTCTCCACGACGGTGCGCTTCGGCGAGAACGTATCCACAATGGTGTGCGACCCGGGTTGCGCCGACCTGCTCATCTCGTTTGAGACAATGGAAGCCCTGCGCAACCTCGAGTTCCTCAAGCCGGGCGGCCACGTCATCGTCAACGACACCCAGATCATCCCCATGCCCGTGCTGAGCGGCCTGGCCACGATGCCCGAAAACATCGATGGTGCGCTGAAGGCCTACGGCACCGAAGATGTGACGCTTTTCGATGCCGAGGAGCTCGCTGAGGAAGCCGGCAACCGCAAGTGCTCCAACGTGGCGCTTCTGGGCTGTGCAGCCTCGTACCTGCCCATTGAGGAAGAAGCTTGGCACAAGGCCATCGAAAACCGCGTTCCTCCCAAGACCCTCGAGGCCAACCTGAAAGCCTTTGCTCTGGCTCAGGAGAAGTAAGCAGAAGCCACCCACTTTGCATGCAAAGTCATCGCCGTAAAACCACAGCGCCCCGTTCCTGGAAATCACCGAGGAACGGGGCGCTGTTTTGTAGTCGCAAACAAAAACCCTACGCCTAAGACACCTGGCAGAATGCCGCGCAAACCTTATCAGCCAAAACGTAAAGCTACGCAAGTCAATCAGTCAGCCGACGATTCCCAAAGTGCAACAGAATCAAGAGTTTCACAGACGGTTTAGCAGCCAAAACGCTGTTGACCAATGGGAGACAACTTCATTAGTCATAGACTCAAATAGCAAACTTAAATACCTTAATTCCCATCTCATTGCAGAGTAACTCTGTTCGAGACTGGGAACGGCACCGCCCCCGAAGCCTTAGATTCGTGCCCGCGGGCCGCATCCGCGGGCGCGGGCACATGCGCCCTGCCCACAACGGGCGCAGGACGGGGGCCGACATGGCAGCCGAGAGGAGACCGATCACCTACGAGGACAGGGAGCAGATAGAGGCGGGGCTCAACAGGGGCGACAGGCTCGCGACGATAGCCAGGTCGCTCGGCAGGACCCAGCAGACCGTGGCGGACGAGATCCGGAGGAACTGGACGTCGGAGCCGAGGGGCAGGCTCGTCGCGACCACCCGGAACCTCTGCGTCCACGCGCGCGACTGCGACAGGAGGGACGTGTGCGGCACGGGGTGCGACGTGCCCTGCTGGCGCTGCAAGGCTTGGCGGTGCAACTCCGCGTGCCCCGACTTCGAGGCCTCGATGTGCCCCAGGCACTCC
>UQBS01000022.1 GCA_900539345.1 uncultured Coriobacteriaceae bacterium
GGAAGCTGCACGCCTTCGCCCACCCCAAGCCGGAGGTGAGGCACAGGGAGAAGGCGGGGGCCTAGGGCCCCTTTTTCGTCGCCTCCGAGGGGCCAACCGAAAGCCCCGCCCGGACCGACGTGGTCCGAGCGGGGCTTGAATTCGTTATAGGGGCTTTTGTTACAGCCCCACTGCTTCTTCTTGGCCGAAGCTACAACAAGCGAGTTGCTGTAGAAGTCTGGTAAAAACAAGAGTTTGGCATTACTAAGTAGGCTTTTTTCGACGTCTGGCTGGTATAAACTACTCTCTTCTTAGCACTTATTCGCAAGTAGGCGCACGGGCGGGAAGGGACGATAGAGCGACATGAGCGACATGCTTGTCGCGGGCAACGTCGACCTTCTCGGTCCGGAGGCCGTTGCTCGCCTTGCGCAGGATTATAGGCTGGTCATTGCGCACACGCCGCAGCAGGCCGTGTCTGCGTGCGTGGTCGATGGCAAGACCTGCGCCTACGAGGTCGCGTCCGACTCCGAGGCCCTCTCCAGGCTGTTCGACATCTACTCATTCGACACGGTCGTGTATGTCTCCGGTTTTGCAGACGCCGGCACGGGTCTTCCTGGCGAGCAAGACCTGCTGGTAGATGTGACCCGGTCTGCCTGCGCTGCCAGCGTGAGCAAGTTTATCTATCTCACGGGACTGGAATACGCCCCCGACGCACGTCAGGGCTGGCGTGCGGAAGACGACGCGGCCTTCCCCGGCTTTTCCACGCAGACGATGCTGCGGGCCGCTCAGCAGCAGGAGCTTTGCCGTTGCATGCTTGAGGCGAACAGCTGCAGGCTTGTGGTGCTGCACCTGCCGTTTTTGGCCGAGCCCCTGGCGCAAACGGGATTCCTCGCGGGGCTGTTTTCCCGCGCCGCGCACAAGGAGCAGGTCTGCCTGCCCTTTGACGCTTCCGATGCGTTCGACCTGCTCTCTCCCCGTGACCTCGCGGCCCTTCTTGTCCAGGTCGCCGAGGAGTCAGACGATGAGAGCGCCTCCTATGAGGCGAGCAGCGGGTATGCCCACACCTGGGGCGACCTTGCGGCGCAGCTGACTGCCTGCGCGGCGGCTGCGGGGCCGTGCACCTGCGCCGACCCCGCCCACGCGGTGCCCTCTCCCCACGGGCCCGCCTATCCCGACGGGCTGCGTCGCATGTACGGCTGGATTCCCTTCGATGACGCCCTGGAGCAGGTGCCTGCCCTCTACGCAACCTGGTTCGCGCATCGTCGCGCAGAGGAGAAGCCCCGCCTTCTCGAGCGCCTGCGCAAAGCGGTCAGCCGGCTGGGGCTTCTCAAATACGTCGAGCTCGCGATGCTTTTCGTCATCGTGCAGCTCGTCAACGACGCGTTGGGCGCAAACATTTACTACCGCTTTGTCGACCTGCGGCTGCTCTTCGTGGTGCTCATGGGATGCATGCACGGCATGCGCCTGGGCCTGCTTGCGGCCCTGCTTGCGTGCGTGTCGATCCTGTGGTCATACGTGGGGCAGGGGTCCGACATCTCCAGCATCATCATGCGCATAGAGAACTGGCTGCCGTTTGTCATCTACGCCCTCGCTGGCGCGGTGTGCGGCTACGTGAGCGACAAGAAGGACGCCGACGCCGCCTTTGCCCGCGAGGAATACCGGGTCTTGCGCGAGAAGTACCTCTTCCTCAACGAGGTCTATACCAGCACAGTTGAGAACAAGAGCCGCTTCAAGCGCCAGATCATTGGCTTCGAGGACAGCTTCGGCCGCATCTTTGCCGTGGTGCAGCATCTCGACGACGTGCTGCCCCAGAAGCTCTTCCTCAAGGCGCTCGAGGCGCTCGAGGACGTGCTGCACAACCGCTCCATCGCGCTGTACAGCGTCGATCGCAACCAGCGGTTCTGCAGGTTGATGTCGTGCTCGCGCCCCATGCGTCCCCGGCTTGCCAAGTCCGTCGACCTGCAGCAATGGGCGGAGGCTTGGGACGAGCTGAACCGCGGGCGTGCGTGGCGCAACCTCGACTTGAATCCGACGCTTCCCAGCTATGCGTGCGGGTCGTTCGTCGACGGCAAGCTGCGCGTCATCGTATGCGTCTGGCAGGCTCAGCCCGACCAGCTCGACATGGGGTACGCCAACCTTATCCGCGTCATGTGCGGCCTGCTCGAGATGTCGTTCAAACGCGGCGAGCAGTATACGGAGCTTGCACGCTCGCAGCGTTGTTTTGTGGGGACCGACGTGTTGCATGAGGAGCCGTTTGACCAGCTTGTGCAGGCCCAAGTCGAGATGGGCGAGAAGGGCGTGGCCGACTTCTTGCTACTGCGTTTCCCGGGGCTGGACCCCCAGCAGGCCCAGGCGCGCCTTGTGCCGCTTCTGCGCGCGACCGACGAGGTGGGCATGGGGGCAGACGGTTGTGTTTGCGCCTTGCTGCGTCAGGCAAACCGGGACGTGCTGCACATTGTGGGCCCGCGTTTTGAGGGTGCCGGCCTCGCCTTCGAAGTCATAGCGGGGTGACGGGCGTGACCGATATCTTGGTCCTCGTTTGCCTGGCGGTGCATGTGCTGGCCTGCATTGTGGTCGGCCTGCTCATGGCCAGCGGCCTTCTCAAGACGCGCCTGAGTTGCCTGCCGATTATGGCGTTCGTGCCCGTGTTCGGTGCTGTGGCGCTTCTCTTCCATGAGCGGGCCTTGCGATCGGATGCGCAGCCCTGCGACGACTTCGAGCTTGAGGAGCTGCGCGTCAACGACGCCGTGTACAAGAGCATCGTCGTGGAGCCGGCCGCACAGGCCTCGGAGGCGGTGCCGCTGCGAGAGGCCCTGTTGGTCAACGACCCCGCAACGCGGCGCAGGCTCATCATGGACGTGCTGTATGACGACGCCTCGGCTCAGCCCCATGCGCTGCGTGCCGCCCGTTCGAACGACGACGCCGAGGTGGTGCACTACGCAACGACCGCCCTGGTGGAGCTTCAGAAAACCTACGACGACCGCATGCAGCGGGCGCGTGCGGCCTGCCAGGCCGATCCCCGCGATGTCGAGGCCGCTCGCAATCTGGCGAGCGTTTTGGGCACCTATATCGAGAGCGGCCTGCTCGAAGGCATGATGCTTACCTCCACGCGTGCCGAGTACGCACGTGTGCTCGAGGCGCTGCTTGCGCTTGTTTCGCGCGACGGCGAGGAGGCTCTCGGCGTGTGCTGGCAGGCATTCTTGAACGCTCAAGCGCGAGGCGAGGTCGGCGACATGGAGCGTATGGCCGAGCATACCGTTGCTGTTTGGCCCAGGCGTGAGGACGGCTACCTCATGCAGTTGCACGCTGCAGCGGCGAAAGAGGACCGAGCGGGTATCGATCGGGCACTTGAAAAGCTACAGCGAAGCGATGTCAGGATTACTGCCCGCGGCAGGCGTGATATCTCGTATTGGAGGAGGGACGACCATGCAAAAGACTGACGGCGCAGGCCTGCGCTACGGCAAGCTCATCGGCATCTTTGTGACGTTCCTGCTCATGGCTGCCATCCTCATTTTTCAGCAGGGCGACAAGGTGGGCGTGGGTCATGCCAGTACGCTCGACCTGCTCGATGCCTCGCAGGTTGCCCAGGGAGGCCATGTGGCCGCCTCGGGGTGTCTGGCGCTGTACGACTCAGACCAGGTGGCGTCTGCCGACGCGCTTGACGATGTCGAGGCGATGTTCGACCAGACAAGCGTCGAGGCTGATCTGGTCGACCTGGCCAAGCAGGAGCTGCCGGATCTTGAAGGGTATGAAAAAGTCGTTCTCGCGGTGAGCGACCTGTCGTGCTTGGGGCAGGGCGCGGCCGACCTTGTGGCCTGGGTGTGCGACGGCGGCCAGCTCATGATGTACCTGCCACCTGAAGCTAACGGATTTTTTCAGACGTTTGCCCAACAGTTTGGCGTGCAGGAAGTGGGAACCAGCTGGTACGTGACGCCGAGCATCCGCTTTACCTCCGACCTCATGCTCGGCGGCCGCGCGCATGACTTCGCCCTCACCGACCCCTATGAGTCATCGCTCATCGTCGCGCTTTCAAAGGACTGCACGGTGCATGCCGTGACAGCCGACGAGCGCGAACTGCCTCTTATTTGGGAGTATCCCAATGGCGAGGGCCGGGTTGTCTTCTGCAATCTCGGCTTTACCGAAAAGGGCGTGCGCGGCATCTATGCGCAGGCATTTGGCCTGCTCGGCGACGCATTCGCCTGGCCGGTCATCGACGGCAGCGCCTTCTATCTCGACGACTTCCCCTCTCCTGTGCCTGGCGGGTCGGGCGAGTATATCGAGCGAGACTACAGCACCTCGGTCAGCAACTTCTACACCGACGTGTGGTGGCCCGACCTCACACGCCTGATCAAGAAATACGGCATTGCCTTCACGGGCCTTGTCATCGAGGACTACAACGACAATGTGGATGCGCCGTTCGAAACCAACACGGACACCTCGCGCTTCGAGTACTTTGCCGGAGAGCTCCTACGCCTGGGCGGTGAGCTTGGCATTCATGGCTACAACCACATTCCCCTCGTTGATGAGGGTGGGCTTGAGGGCAACGACGGCTATGTGACGGGTACCTACGAGCGGGAGTATCAGGGCTATCACTATTGGCCCTCGCTTGCCGACATGCTGGCCGCCCTGCAGGAGCTGCACGACTTCTGCGACGGGGTGTTCCCTGGCAACGACATCAGCGTGTACGTGCCGCCTTCGAACATCTTGTCTCCCACCGGGCGCCAGGCGCTTGTGGAGGGTGCCTTCGGGATACGCGTCATTGCGAGCATCTATTTCGACAGCCTCCAGCACATCGAGTGGGTGCAGGAGTTCGGCGTGGACGACGACGGCGTCGTGAACACCCCGCGCGTCATCTCGGGCGGTCAGATCGACGACTACATGCAGCTTTGCGCGCTCTCGGAGCTCAACCTGCATTTTGTAAACTCGCACTTCATGCACCCCGACGACATGCTCGACCCTGACCGTGGCGCCGAAGAGGGCTGGCAGAGCGCGTATGACAATCTGAACAGCTACATGAACTGGCTTTACGGCTCGGCTCCCCAAATCCGCAACCTCACGGGCTCGGAGATGGGTGCCGCCGTGCAGCGCTGGTACGATGCCGCCGTTACCACGGACAGCTCCGACGACGCGCTTACCCTCACGCTCGAGGGCCTGCACGACGAGGCCTACCTCTTCGTGCGCTCGCATGACGCGCTTGTGTGCGGGGAGGTCGAGGGGGGCAGCGTCGAACAGCTCGACGGGAGCCTCTACCTCGTGCGCGCCACGGCGACCAGCGTGCGCATCCCCAAGGAGGGCGCATGAGAATCTGCATTGTCCTTGAGGGCTGCTACCCCTATGTGACCGGCGGCGTCTCCTCGTGGACCCACAGCCTCATCAGGTCGTTTCCCCAGCATGAGTTCGTGCTGTGGTGCATAGGGGCCGACAGTGCCGACCGCGGCAAATACGTCTACGAACTCCCTGACAACGTGGTGGAGGTGCACGAGGTCTTTCTCAACGACGCGCTCAAGGGCTCGCCGGGGTACAAGCGCGCCCGCTTTACCCCCGAGCAGAAGCAGGCGCTGTCGGATTTTGTGCACTGCACCTCGCCTGATTGGGGCGTGCTGTTCGAAACGATGCGTCAGAAGGGCATGACGCCCATGGGCTTTCTCATGAGCGAGACGTTCCTCGACCTTATGACCGACATCTGCCGACAGGATTACCCCTACACGGCGTTTTCGGACATGTTCCACACGCTGCGCTCGATGCTGCTCCCCGTGCTCTTCCTTATGTGTCAGGAGGTGCCGAAAGCCGACGTCTACCACACCATTGCCGCAGGTTACAGCGGTGTTTTGGCGTGCTTGGGCGGCTATGTCAACAATGCTCCGGTCATGCTCAGCGAGCACGGCATCTACTCGCGCGAGCGCGAGGAGGAGATTATCCGCGCCACATGGGTGCTGCCCGCGTTCAAGCGCCTGTGGGTGCGCTTCTTCTTCATGCTGTCGCGTGCGGTCTATGACCAGGCAAGCGTGGTGACGAGCCTGTTCGGCAACGCTCGCAAGGCGCAGATCGAGCTGGGTTGCGACCCTTCGAAGTGCCGCATCACGCCCAACGGCGTGAACGTCGAGAAGTTCGGCGCGGTGCCCCCCAAAGAGCCCGACGGCTGGGTTGACATCGGCGCCATCGTGCGCATTGCCCCCATCAAAGACGTCAAGACGCTCTTATATGCGTTTGCCGAGGTCAAGCACTATGTGGACAACGCCCGCCTGCATGTGATCGGCCCAGAGGACGACAAGGAGTACGCGCAGGAGTGCTACGAGCTGGCGCGCCAGCTCGACCTGCACGACGTGCTGTTCACCGGCCGCGTCGACACGGCGCAGTACCTGTCCAAGATTGACTTCACGGTGCTCACGAGCATCTCGGAGGGCCAGCCGCTCTCGGTGCTCGAGTCGTTTGCGGCGGGAAGGCCCTGCGTGCTCACCGACGTCGGCTGCTGCCGCGAGCTCCTCGACGGTGGCGAGGGCGACGACCTGGGGTGCGCGGGCTTCTGCGTGGAGCCCATGAACCGCATGGCGCTTGCGTCGGCCTTGGAGCGCATGTGCGCCGACGCCGACGAGCGACGTGCCATGGGCGAGATTGGCCGCAAGCGCGCCTGCACCTACTATCGCCAGGAGCAGATGGTCACCACCTACACGGATCTCTACCAGGAGGTGGTCTCCTCATGGCAGGCATAGGCTTCAGCCTCAAAAAGCTCTTTGCGCGCAAGGGCCTGTTTGGCCTGTGCCAGGCGTATGGCTACGCCGGCCTCATCTGCGCCGGCCCCATGATCTTGGGCATCCTGCTGCTGCTGGGCGTGAGCACGGCCGCCGGTCTTGCGGGCATGGCGCGTCACGACGCCGAGCTGCTCAACTCGATGATCACGTACTGCCTGCTCATGGCCCTCACCATGACGAGCGTCTTCAACATGGTGAACACCCGGTATGTGTCGGACATGATCTACCAGGGAAAACTGGAACGCGTCATGCCCAGCTTCCACGGGTGCCTGCTGGTGATGCTGCCCTTGGGGTGCGTGCTGTGGGCCGTGTTCCTGCACTTCTCGGGTGTCGCCATGCTCTATCGCGCGCTGTGCATGTGGTTTGTCGCCATCCTTATGGTCGCGTGGATGCAGATGAACTACCTCAACGCGCTCAAAGACTACAAGGCGCTCGTGAGCGACTTTGCGGTGTCGCTTGCGGTGGGCGCGATGCTGGCGGCGCTGCTGCTCCTGCTGCGGGCGGTGAGTGTCGCCACGCTCTTTGGCACGGTCGTCGTCTCGTATGGCCTGCTCATGGCGCTCTACTACCGCAGGCTCATCGAGTATTTCCCCAAGAGCGAGGGCAGCTGCCTGCTGTTTCTCGCATGGTTCGAGCGGTTCGGCAAGCTGGCGTTCTCGGGCGTGTTCGTGAACCTGGGCCTGTTCGCCCACCTCGTCATCATGTACTACGGCCCGGTGAGCGTGCAAGTGGAGGGGCTGTTCCGAGGAGCGCCCGTCTACGACGTGGCGGCGCTGTGCGCGTTCTTCTCCATCCTCATCACCACCGTGAACTTCGTGACGTCGGTGGAGACGAACTTCTACCCGCGCTACCACACCTACTACAGCCTCTTCAACGACGAGGGGGCCATCCGCGACATCGACCAGGCCGAGCGCGAGATGCTTGCGGTGTTGCGTCGGGAGCTCGAGTACAACGGTCTCAAGCAGCTGTTTTGTACGGTTATCTTTGTGATGTTCGGATCGTTTGCGCTCAACGCGCTGCCGCTTGGTTTCAGCGAAACCTCGATTGCCGCCTTCCGCCTTTTGTGCGTGGGATATGGTCTGTATGCGTTGGCGAACACCATGATGCTCGTGCTGCTTTATTTTGAGGACTATTTGGGGGCGCTGCTGTCCACAGGGGCGTTCGCGCTCGTGAGCATCGTGGGCACCGTGGCACAGCTTGCGCTTTTTGAAACGCACTACCTGGGTGTCGGTTTCCTCTTGGGGGGAATCGCGTTCTACCTGATCGCATACGGGCGCCTTGAGTGGTACACCAGGCACCTTCCGTATTTCCTGCTTGGTCGCCAGGCGATGGTGCCGCCCGAGAAGTCGGGCCCGCTCTCGCGCCTGTGCGCGCGTCTTGAGTCGAACGAGGAGAAGAGATGACGACGAAAAGAACCGCTGAGAGCACGCTCTCGCGCCGCACATTCTGCGCGCTGGCCGGCGCAGGCACGTTTGCCCTGGGCTTGGGCCTTGCGGGCTGCGGGCAGGACGTCGCCGACGATGAGATGGGCGGCGCCGTCGACTCCGATGAGGCGCGCGCGGTGGAGAAGGCGCCCACGGGTGACTATGTCTTGCGCGACCGCAAATCTATATACGCCGATGACGACGAGGACAGCGTGGTCGTGATGTACCTCACGGTTCGACGCGGCAACTCCGGCGAGAGCACCGACCATACCTGGGAGGAGATCAACGCCCACTCCAAGTACTGGTACGAGGAGCAGGGCGTGGCTCAGTATGCCTGCGAGGCCATTCTGCAGATTGGTGACGAGACGGGGCCCTTGCCCGAGCAGCTTGGCTACACGGCGCTTGCTCCCAACGCAACGGTCAAGGTACGCGGCCAGAGCTCGTCGTACTACTCGCAGAAGAACTACAAGATCAGCCTCAAGAAGGACAAGGGCTCTTGGCGCGACCAGACCGTCATCAACCTCAACAAGCACCAGCAGGAGGGGATGCGCTTCCGCAACAAGCTCGCCTTCGACCTGCTCAAGACCGTCCCGCAAATGACCTCGTGCCGCACGCAGTTCGTCCACCTCTACGTGTGCGACCAGACGCAGGATGGCACCAACGCGGTGTTTGAGGATTACGGCCTGTACACGCAGGTGGAGCAGCTCAGCAAAACCTACCTCAAGAACCACGACATGGACCGCTACGGGCAGCTCTACAAAATCGAGTCCTTCGAGTACTTCCGCTATCCCGAGGCGCTCAAGCTCAAGACCGACCCGACCTATGACGAGGCGGTCTTCAACGAGGTGCTTGAGTCGAAGGGCAACGACGACCACACGAAGCTTCTCGCCATGCTTGATGAGGTGAACGATTACGCGACCCCTATCGAGGATACGCTCGCCAAGTGGTTCGACGTCGAGAACCTCGTGTATTGGATGGCGTTCCACATGCTCATGGGCAACTATGACGTGCAGTCGCGCAACGCCTTCCTCTATAGCCCACAGAACGTCGAGAAGTTCTTTGTACTCTCGTGGGACAACGACGGCAGCCTTTTCCGCAAGGAGTGGGAGGTGCGCGAGCGCCTCGAGGGTATGGAATGGGAGCGCGGCGTAAGCAACTATTGGGGCATGGTGCTCTTCAACCGCGCGCTCAGGCTGCCCGACTTTCGTGCGGCGCTCGATGCGGCCGTTGAGGACCTGCTTGCCAACTACCTGGGGCAAGAGCGCCTTGAGGAGATGGTGCGGGGGTATCGCGACACCGTTGAGCCCTTCGTGTACGCCCAGCCCGACATGCTCAGCGCCCCGCTTACCGCCCAAGAGTACGACGTGGTGGCCCAGGCCATCCCTGAGGAGGTGCAGCTCAACTATGAGTCATACCTCGAATCGCTTCAAAAGCCGATGCCGTTTTATATTTCGACGCCCGTGCTCGAGGACGGGGAACTCGCATTGAGCTGGGACGCTTCGTACGACTTCGACGGCGAGATGATTTCCTATCGCGCGACGCTTGCGCGTGACCCCGACCTTGCCGACGTCGTCGCCACCGAGGACGACCTCATCATTCCCCAGCTCAGCGTGGACGACCCCGGCGAGGGCCAGTATTTCCTCAAGGTCGAGGCCACCAACGAGTCGGGCTATACGCAGGTGGCGTTCGACACGTATGTGCGCACCGATGACACGGCGCTGGGCAAGGCGTATGGCACGCTGTGCTTCTACATCATGGCCGACGGTTCCGTGGTGCTCGACGGCGGCTACGTGGACGAAGATTCGGACGCGGGCGACGCGGTGGATGCCGACGAGTCTGCGGAGGCGGACGACGCGGAGGATGCCGACGGGGCGGGCGTGGACGCGGGCGACGCGGAGGACGCCGGCGCGACGAAGGCAGGCGAGGAGCGATGAGCCTGCGCTTGTTCTCTCGTGCGGATGTGGGCGCGCCGGGGTCTGCGGGCGGGGTGGCTGGCCTGGAGCCGTCGGCTCGCCCTGTGCGCAGGCAGTTCCGCAACGAGTGGAAGTACTACATCTCCCTGTGGGACGCCGATGCCCTTCGCGCCAGGATTGCGGCGGCCGTGCCGCATGACGAGCATGCGCCCGAGGGTGGCTATGCCATCCGCAGCCTGTACTTCGACGACTACTGGGACAGTGCCTACCACAACAAGATTGATGGCGTGCAATACCGCACCAAGTGGCGCGTGCGCATCTACAACTACTCGGATGCCACTATCAAGCTGGAGCGCAAGGTGAAGGACGGCGCGTACATCTACAAGCAGTCTGCCCGCCTCAGCCGCGAGGAGTTCGAGCGCATTATCGACGGGGACTACGCGTTTCTCCTGGCAAACCCCCAGAACCTCTGCCGCGAGTTCTACGTGGCGTGCGTGAGCCAGGTCATGCGCCCCAAGGTCATCGTCGACTACGAGCGCGAGCCGTTCGTCTTCGACGCGGGCACCGTGCGTATCACGTTCGACTCCAACCTGCGCGCCGCTGCCGCGACGGGCGACATCTTCAACCCCAACCTGCCCACCTACGATGTCTTGCCGTACGGCAAGACCATTCTGGAGGTCAAGTTCACGGAGTTCTACCCCCAGTTCATTCGCGAGATGTTGCCGCCGGGCGCCCATGACCTGTCGGCCATCTCCAAGTACGTGCTGTGCTACGAGCAGATGCACCACCGCTCCGACGTTCTCTCCATGCTCACTAAGTCCGAAAAGGCCTGGTAAAGGCTGTATAGATAGCAACCGCGCCGCGTTTTAGGTTTGAAAGGAAACACCCTCGATGAGCTTCCAAGACTTCTTCAAGAACTCCGTGTGGGAGGACTTCCTCTCGCGCCAGGCTGTCACTTCCTCGACCCTCACTTCGATGATTGTCTCGATGCTCGTTGCCCTGGCGTTGGGCCTGTTCATCTACGTCATCTACCGGCGGTTCTTTGGCGGCGTGGTGTTCTCGCGCTCCTTCGCCACGACGCTTGTGGGCATGTGCGTGCTCACGTGCATGGTGACGCTGGCCATTTCCACCAACGTCGTCATCTCGCTGGGTATGGTGGGCGCCCTGTCAATCGTGCGCTACCGTACCGCCGTCAAGGACCCGATGGATCTGCTCTATCTCTTCTGGGCCATCACCGCAGGCATCACTGCGGGAGCGAGCCTCTATGCGCTCGCTGCCATCTCGAGCGTCGTGATGGTGGCCGTGGTGTGGGTGCTCTACGTGCGCCAGCAGTCTGGGTCCATCTTCCTCATGGTGGCCCACTACGAGGGTCAGCGCGCCGGTGACGAGATCCTGCGCCGCATGGGAGGCACGAAGTTCCAGCTCAAGAGCACCACGCTGCGCAAGGGCGTGACAGAGATGATCGTCGAGGTGTTCTGCAAGAACAACGAGACGGCGTTCGTCGAGAAGATCGAGGCCATTGAGGGCGTGAACGACGTGACGCTGGTCCAATACAACGGCGAGTACCATGGCTAACGTGGCACCCGAATGCGCTGCGGATGCGTTTGGCGAAGACTCACGTACGTCCCGTATGCAAGGTCTTTGCCCGCGTCGCCGTAGCGCGACCGAGCGCATGGGGGATGAATCGGCGGCCGCCACGGGTGACATCGCTGACAGAGATGCCGAAGGGGCGGAGCACGACAGTGCTTGCGTTTCCGATGTGGCGGAGGACACCGCGAGCGGAGGCGCTAGCGGAGATGCTGGAATCATGGCGCGCGATGGTTCGGATGCGTTTGGCGGGCGCCGCCGTGGCGATTCTGAGCGCGCGAAATCGCATATGTCTGGCGGCAAGCGTCGTTTTCGGCTGCCGTTGTCGGCGGTCGTTATCTGTGTGTGCCTCGTGGTCGTGGCGGTCTCGCTTGTTGTATATGTCGACTCGTTGAGTTTCACGGTGCGGCCCACCTATGCCTCGGCTGATTCGAATCCTCTTATGGGATTTGCCGCCGCTGCCGACGACAAGAGCGCGGCTGAAAACGAGCAGCTTGTGTATATCGACCTCACGTGGGCCGAGTGGGAGCCTGAGGAGGGCACTTTTGACATCGCCGCGCTAGAGAAGAAAAACAACATTGCCCGTTGGCGTGCCGAGGGCAAGCATGCCGTGCTGCGCTTCGTGTGCGACGTCCCCGGCAACGAGGCCCATCGCGACATCCCCCAGTGGCTTTACGAGCAGACCGGCGATGGGGCGGACTACGACAACGAGTACGGTAAAGGGTATGCGCCCGATTATTCCAACGCCACGTTCAGGGCGGCCCATGCCCGCGCCATCGCGGCGCTCGGCGCTTGGGCGAGTCAGGACACGTTCGTCTCGTATGTGGAGCTGGGAAGCCTGGGTCACTGGGGCGAGTGGCACACGCTTGAGGAGTCGGGCGTTCCTGCCATGCCCGAGGAGCGCGTCTGCCGGGAATACTATTCCCAATATCAGAGCGCATTTCCGCAAGCGCGCCTTTTGACCAGGCGAAACTATGCCTTGAGCGTCGATAGCGGGGCGGGTGTGTACAACGACATGACCGGGTCGTCCGATGATACGCTCGAGTGGCTTGCCTGGCAGTTGGCGGGCGGCTCGCAAGAGGTCGCCGATTACGAGATTGCCTATTCTCCCGTTGAGGACATCTGGCGCACCGCGCCGGTGGGAGGCGAGTTCACGAGCTCGCTCGACATGGGCTACATGCTGGGCGACAACATCGTCCAGACGCTCAACCTGCTGCGTTCCTCGCACATGACCTTCATCGGCCCACATTATCCCAAGGGGGAATATGCCGAGAGTGCAGGCGCGCATATGGTGAGCGGGTTTTTGGGATACCGCCTTTGGGTGTCGGAGCTCGACGTGCGCTTCGATGCGCTTACGCGCTGTTGGGACATCACCATGAAGTGGCGAAACGACGGCGTCGCCCCGCTCTATGCCGACTGGCCCGTCACGCTCGAGCTGCGTGATGCGTCCGGCGAGGTGGTCTATGACGCTGCGCTGCCCCTGGTATTGTCCGACCTTTGCGACGGCGAGGAGTTCACGGTCAAGGCGTCCGTGCCGTTTGACCAGCGCTATTGGGATGGCTTCACCATCGGCGTCGGCATCACCGACCCGCTCACGGGTGACTACGCCGTGCGGCTTTCCAGCGACACCCCCTACCTGCCCGACGGCCTCAACGTCCTCTACGAGGAGCCTGCCCGCTAGACGAGATGAACGGGCGGTTCCTTCCCGGCGGTGGCGTTGGGCAGTTCGGACAATGGGCGACGCGGCCAGGCTCCAATGGAGGACTTGGCCGCGTTGTCCGACGTTACTTTTTCGCTACCAGATGCGCCCGGAAACCCTTCTGGGCAGCGAGCTGTTCAATCGCAAAACCTGCCGCCTCCACAAGCTCGCGGAATTCCCCCATCTTCAGTATGCGCACATCGCCATGGCCGGCCAGGCGTGCGAGCGGCAGTTCGAAGGTGTTCATGAGCCAAACCGCAATGTCGTTTGACGTATAGTCGCGCAGAATAAGCTTGCCGCCGGGGCGCAGCGCGCGATGGGCTTCGCGCAGAAAGGCACCCGGATTGGGATAGTGGTGGAAGCTGTTAGCGCATAGGACCGCATCGAAGCTCCCATCGCCGAAAGGCAGGTTCTCGGCGTCGCCCACTATGAATTCGGCGTTTGGAAGCTTTTTCGATTGGGCGACCTCAATCATCGCCGGCGTGATGTCGAGGCCTACGAAGTGTTTTTTTGGGGTACTTCTTGGAGAGAAGCTCAATGACAGTGCCCGTGCCGCAGCCCACGTCGAGCACGTTATCGAAGGAATCACGCTCGAGCTCTGTCAGCATGGGCGGATAGTCGTCCTTGCATATCTCGTAGATGCCCGCATGATTGGTCTCATATATCTTCGCCGCCTTGGTGAACTCCCTGATAGAGAGCTGCTTGTACTGGTCGGGTGTCATCGCTGCTTCTCTTTCCGAAAAATGTTATCCTCGCATAACATTCTAACAGAATTTCCGGACGGTTCCCCCCTGGCTCTGCGCGTTGTCACGGACAACGCAGACTGGCTCCATTGCCCGGAGCCAGGCGAGGAAGTGCGGCATGGATACCGAGAAAGCCCTTAAGTCATACACCAAGCTCTTTGGCACGACGCTCGCGCGCAACCAGGTGGCAGATAGCGGCGAGATTTCGCAGGTATTCAAAGTCCGTCTCGCGAACATGTACGCTTCTGAGGATTTCCGCCGACACAGTGCCTACCCCAGCATCGACACCGTGAAGGTATACGCCGTCATTGCGCTTGGCCTCGAGCTGTGCGAGCGTGGATATTCCGACGAGAAGATCATCGGCCTGGTCAAAAGCGCCTTCGCCAACTCCAAGCGACTCTTCTATGCTATCGAGGCAGTTGTCGACCTTTTCCCCTGCTGCTATGCGATCGTTCGCAAGTGGAACATACAAGACCACGCTGCGCGTATTGCCGACGGCAGTATCGATTACGATTTCTTTGAGGCAGACGAAAAGCACGTGGCGTACTCCATTTCAGGCTGCCGATACGTCGAGATGTTCGAACACTATGGCGTGCAATCGCTCTGCAAGGTCTTCTGCATGAGCGACACCATGGCCTACGATCACCTGACTCGGCATGTGCGCTTCATCCGCCACTCTGACCTCTCCGAAGGTCCTGCCTGCCAAGACGAGATTATCAATCTACATGCACGGTAGCCGGAAGTGCAGCCTGGCCCTATTGACTGGGCAACTGAATGCTATACATGCTTTACAAATGAGGGTTATCGAGCTAGACTGGCCGTGAAGCAGCGGGCGCGAAAGGCGGTGGGCCATGGTTGTCGCGGTGGTGGAAAGGGAGTCCCGGGCGGGTGCAACGGCCCAGATAAACGCTCGGTTGAACCCTGCGCTCAAACAGCGCGGCGATGAGGCGCTGTTGGGAGCGGGGCTGTCGCCTTCGCAGGCAATCCGTGCGCTCTGGGAACTTGCCGCGCGCAACACCGACAACCCTGAAGCGATTCAGAGGGCGCTTTTTCCCGAGAGGGCTGAGGCGCAGGAGGCCGAATTGAGCGCCGTGCAGCGCTGCCGTGCCGAGGCGATTGGCAAGGGGGCGCACGTTGTTGAGGACGCGTATCGGGCAATGGGGGTCGTTCTCGCGCCCTCTTTCACTGTGGGCCTCTCCTATGATGAGCTGCAGGATTTGGCGTATCAGGAGCGTTACGGCGAGCTGATGGGGTGGGAGTCGTGAGCGTGCCCTGGCGCTCGATTGTTGTGGACACCAACATATGGCTCGACTACTTCCTGGGATTGAGGGCTGGTTCTCAACAGGCCCGTGAGCTGCTCGACGCCGCAAATCGTGCAGGCATCGAGCTGCTGTACGCGGTCACGAGCACAAAGGACCTGTTCTATCTCATAAGCGCCGACTTTAAAAGGAGCTATCGCCTGCAATTTGGGAACGCGACGCCTGAAGTAGGAGCGAAGGCGGCGGGCGAGGTGGCCTGGAGTTGCCTTTCGGTCATGGATGAGATTGCAACTGCGGTAGCGTGCGATCAGGCGGACGTATGGATGGCTCGCAAACAGCGGTGCCTGCATGAGGATTACGAGGACAACCTCGTCGTGGCGGCGGCGCAGCGCGCCCGTGCCGATTGTCTGGTGACCAACGACCAAAACCTTCTCAAGCACAGCCCCGTCGCTGCCCTTTCCTGCGCCGATGCGCTGGCATATCTGCAGGCGCTTGAACCTGCGGACAGCTTGCGATAGCGGGGCCCGTTCGCCGTTCTCCATGCCTGACAATCGAGCCAAACTGTCAGGCTGCGAGCGCAGCGGGTGATGGCGAGTCCGGATTCTCGCGTTGTACACTCCGCATAAGCCCAACGGGAGGGGCTTGCGCGGGGGGAGACCGCGCGTACAACGAGGAGAGGGAGAACATCATGGAAATGTCCCGCAGGGGTTTTGTTGCTGGTGCCGCCGGTATGGCCGTTGCCACGATGGGCGCCACCGTTGCGTTTGACGCCGACGGCAAGGTCGTCAGCCAGGCGTACGCACTTGACGCCCACCCCGACGTGCCCGCCAAGGCCGGCATCGACGGCGTGACCCAGCTTGACCAGCTTGACGCGATGTGCCCCGAGTGGGTCGACCCCACCACGTATCGCTACCCGCTTACCGACCTCACTACCATCGAGATGACCGACGAGGACGTCACCTTCGACGACGGCACCGTCATCCCGGCCGTGTATGTGAACCTGCGCAACCGCATCAACCACATGGGCAAGGGCCTGGGCAGCGAGCCCGACTCCACGAGCTACCAGATGCTCATGAGCAACTGGACCGAGGAGGAGGCGGCATGGGAGCTTGAGATGCCGCTGCTGTCCATCTTCAATGCGTACGATTACAGCCTGGCGAGCGGCCGCACGGTCGAGGAGTGCCAGGAGATTCTCACGCACATGGCCGGCAAGTGCCTCATCTACCATATGAACCGTGGCGACGCCGACTACTACATGCTGCTGCCGCACATCAACGGCTGGTGGGAGTTCACCGAGCTCAAGGCCTATTTTACCGCCAAAGATGCCGGCGAGGACACCGTGGCGCGCATGGCCGAGTTCAACGCCGACAACGTCTGGGGCGTCAACGGCGCCGGCTGGGACGACTTCGACAACACCTTCCCGCTGTTCCGCACCTACCCCATCAGCGAGGACGTCATCGCCGAGGACGAGTTCCTGCCGTACAACGACTGGCGTGCCATCATCAAGCGCCACAAGACGATTACCGTCTCGCCTTGCCAGTGCCGCCTGATGTGGGAGGGCATTGGCGTGCCGTTCCCCGAGGAGCACCCGCGCCGCACCTGCCTGTCGCTGGGCGAGATGGCCGAGTACTTCATTGAGCAGGGCATCGGCGAGCAGATTACGCAGGACGAGGCTATCGCCATCTACGAGGACGCCATTGAGACCGGCATGGTGGTGGAGTCCATCGCCACGAAGGACGCCGACATCATGTGCCTGTGCCATGGCAGCTCCTGCGGCAACCTCATGGGCTTCAAGGGCATGGCGCTCAACGGCCTGCCCGCGTGGAAGAACTTCAACGGCTATTGGCTCGACTACGACGCCGAGAAGTGCATCAAGTGCGGAGCCTGCGTGGAGCGCTGCCCCATGGAGGCCATCGCGCTCGACGGTCCCGATGGTACCTGCACGCACAACCTGGCCTGTGTGCGTTGCGGCCAGTGCATCAAGGTGTGCCCCGCCGAGGCCCGCATCCTGCGCGCCCGCGAGGACTACCCCGCCCACGCCCTGCCCGAGGACTACCTCGACAGCCACCGCTCCATCGCCATGGAGCGCCTGCACCGCGACAACATCGTCGACTTCGTGGGCTAAGCTGCACGAAAAGCTCGACGAGCTAGCAAAGCAAGTCATGTGAGACCAACGGGCGACCTTCGCGCAAGCGGGGCCGCCTGCTTTCGTGTGGCGTCTTTGATTTGACATGCTGTTCATGATTCATCGGGCTCAACACGCCTAGAATTGCCGCCGCAATTTGAGAGTGAGATTCGGGAGGGACGACGGCGGTATGAGCGAGCTGGCGCAAAAGGTGAGTGACGAGAAGATGGGATTGCGACAGTGGCTGCCGTTGCTCGGCATCACGCTGTCTGCCTTTATCTTCAACACCTCGGAGTTCATGCCCGTGGCTCTGCTCACCGACATGGCCTGCGACCTGGGCGTCAACGAATCGGTGATGGGCGCGGTTATCACCGTGTACGCCTGGAGCGTCATGCTGCTGTCGCTGCCGCTCATGATGTTTGCCTCGCGTTTTGCGCTTAAACGCGTGCTGCTCTGCGTGATATGCGTCTTTCTTGCTGGACAGATCGTCACGGTTGCATCGAGCAGCTATTGGATGCTGGTGGCCGGCCGCATCGTGGTTGCCATGGCGCATGCGGTGTTCTGGTCGATCGCCTCGCCCATCGCGGTAAGGCTCGTGCCGGAGAAGTTTGGCTCGCTGGCACTGGGCATGGTGGTCACGGGCTCCTCGATTGCCACCATTGTAGGCATGCCGCTGGGCCGCATCGTGGGCCTTGCACTGGGCTGGCGCTCGGCGTTTTTGGTGGTAGCAGCCATCACCGCCGTGGTGCTCGTCTATCTCACGGTCGTGTTTCCCAAGATGCCGGCGGGCGAGCCGTTTACCATCTCGAAGCTGCCGGGGCTGCTTTCGAACAAGGCGCTCGTGGGCATCTACGCCTTCATCGCGATTCTGGTGACGGGTTACTACACCGCGTACAGCTATATCGAGCCGTTCCTGCTGCAGATGGCGGGCATGCCCGAGAGCGTGGTTACCGTGATGCTCACGGTGTTTGGCGTAGCCGGCATTGTGGGCAGCTTCCTGTTTGCGCGTTTCTTCGACGGACATCGCCGCATGTTCTTCCGTACGGCAGTTGCGGGCCTGGCAGTGGCGCTGTTCGCGCTTGGCCTGGCGGCGTGCAGCCCCGCGCTGATCGTTGTGGACTTCCTCGTGTGGGGCGTGACCTCAACCGCCTTCAACGTGGCGTTTCAAGGCGAGGTCATCCGCATCACGAGTCAGGACGAGGCCGCCGTGGCGACGTCCATCTACTCGGGCATCTTCAACCTCGGTATCGGCGGTGGCTCGGCCCTGGGCGGCGTCGTAGTGAGCAGCCTGGGAGTGGGCGTTATCGGCTATGCAGGTGGCGCGCTCGTCCTCGTGGCTTTTGCCTTCCTATGCACCTGGCTGCTCGACAAGGTCGCACCGAAGAGGTAGCGAGCGTCTGGCGTGATGCCCGCACGCAAAAATGGCGCATGTTTGCGTTTTAATTCCGAGAGTGGGAGTAGCCTGAAATCCCGCAGGCCATCTACCTGCTGGTTTGTAAACGCCTCACGCCCGGAAACTGAACCCGCGAGATTTAAAACGCAAACGTGCGGGTTTTTCTGGGCCGCATGGGGCTGCAGGAGCGCGAGAGCGGCCTGCAAGCCTGCCGCTGACCGCCTTCGCGCGGCGATTGGCGCCATCTTTGATGTGACAAATCCTTCTGACAATCGTATATAAGGTCAGATTGGCCAATCGCAAACAACCCCTGCAGGTTCTGCACAGTGCCGTGTGGCTATCTGCCGTATCAGAGGAGACGTCGCATGGACCATGACACATTGGACCGGCTCAACGTCAGACAATCTCGTGTGAGGACCAGCAACTCCTGTATTGCATGCAGCAGCGCCGACTTCGAGAGCATCGTGCGCGTCCATGGTTCGATGGTGTACCGCCTGGCGCTCGTGCAAACGCGCAACCGCGCCGATGCCGAGGATGTCTTCCAAAACGTGTTTGTGGCCCTTGTTCGCCGTATGACACGCGGAGGTCGTGGCTTCGAGTCGGCCGAGCATGTACGGGCGTGGCTGCTGCGTGCGACGGTCGACCGTGGTCGTGATTTGGCCCGTGCGGCCCGTCGCCAGCGCACTCAAAGCCTCGATGAGTTTCCTGCCGAATTGGCCGAGGGCTTTTTTCGCAGTGCGCCCGATCAGGAGCGTCGACTTATCGAGTGCGAAGAGGCGCGGGCGCTTTGGCATGCAGTCGGCGAGTTACCGCCCAAACTCCGCGCAGCCGTGCACCTGTTTTACGTCGAGGGATTGAGCTGCGAAGAGACCGCCCGGGCATTGGGCGTCACGGTCTCGACTGTGACCACGCGCCTTGCGCGTGCCCGTAAGCAGCTGGAACGTTCTTTGAAAGGACGACTCTCATGACTTCTAAGAATCGTTGGATGCATTCGAACGAGCAGGGTCGATGGGCGCATCTGGCCCACGATGTCGAGCCTTCGGAAGAGCTTGTTGAAAAGACCGTGGATGCTATGCGCCGAGCCGCGGCTTCCGAGCGCCCCGCGCAGCACATGGCGCCTGCTGCAAGGCGAGCCATCGTGCCGCAGCTCTCGCGCCGCGGGTTTGTCGTGCTTGGAGGCGCTTGCGCTGCCGCCGCCGCAATCGTCGTTGTCGCACCGCTAACGCAGCGGGATTCTGCCCCGGATGAATCCCTGCCTGTCGAGACGCATTCGTTCGGGCTTGCAATCGCCCAGGCTGCCGAGCCGGGCCATGCCGTCGTAATCGAGGCGGCCGATGGGGGGCTATTGCTGCCTGTGGTTGGCGACGATACCTTTAGGGCTTCTTCGATGCGGTTTAACTTGTCTTGTGTGGGTGAAGGTGTTGAATGGCTGACGTTTACGCTGCTTGATGTGCCGACTCAGACATTCAAGGGCACGCGCCCCTTTGACCCCGAAGAAATTGTTAAAGATCTTGTCTATTTCCAAAGAACACTTCTTGATTGCGATGACGGAGAGGTCTGGGAGGCATGGAGCGCTACCGAAGAGATGGCGTATGGTGGCCAGGAGATTTCCGTCAACCTTCTGAAAGAACCGGAATGGAACGGCATGTACGAGACCTCGTATGGCCCGGCTTGTGATGTGCTTTGGGCAGTGACTCCGGAGGACGCGCTCTGGGGGCAGGACCCTGTTATGGCGGCAAAAAATGCTTGGATTGTTGCTGATTGCACTGACCCCGAGATAATTCCCCAGGAAACAGTGGACGAGCTGCGCGCTGCATACATCGATGCATATGAACAGGTGAGTGCGACTCCTGAGGAAGCTCTCGCATGGTCGCGCAAATGCTATGTCGGTAGCAAGGTTTTGGCGGCAGCCGAGCTGAACAAAGCGGTTTTGCAAGTGGAGGCGGGCTTTGCCGATGGGGCGACTGCGGTTAAGCGCTACCGTATAGGTACGGTTGACACTTTTGAGGAGGCTATGGGCGGGCGCTATGACGCTCTATATGAATTGCGTAGTGAAGAGCCGGATCTGAGCTGGCCTATCGCTCCGTTTTTCTCGTTTACCAAAGAGGACCACGATGCAAGCGAGGACCCGCGCCTTGCCGTGCCGCTCTTCACCATTACTGACGTGACCGACGTGGAAGCGGACGCGGGGGATGTGGAATAGGCCTGCGGGGAAAGGCTCTGGTTGAGGCTCTGGCGGCCGAGCGCTGTGATGCCTGTGTGCGAAAAATGGCGTACGTTTGCGTTTTAATTCCGAGAGTGGGAGTAGCCTGAAATTCCGCAAGCCATCTACCTGCGGGTTTGCAAATGCTCCCTGCTCGGGTACTGCGCTCGCCGGATTTAAAACGCAAACGTGCGGGTTTTTCTGGGCCGCCCGGGACCGCGGGGCCACAAACCGCGCTCGAAAGCAAAGAAAGCGCCCGGTGCGAGGGAGTTTTCCAATCGCACCGGGCGCCTGGGGTTCGGCGGGGTAGCGTCCGGCACGATGGTTTCCCCAATTGCGCCGGGCGGTCGGTTGCGGTGGGCCGAATCGTCGCAGCGGGTTGAGGCCCCAATCGTACCGGGCGCCGGGTGTTGCAGGTGCGCTCTTTAGAGCTGCATCATGAACCAGTCGACGATGGAGGCCTCGACGTCGACCTTGATGTCGTCATAGTTGTGAATCTCGTGGCGGTAGCCCGGGTAGAGCTGCGTCACGACGTTCATGTGGCCGGTGTCCTGCAGCCAGTTCGCACACATGTACACGCCCTCGCCGTAGTTGCCTACCGGGTCCTGGTCGCCGGCGATAAGGAAAACAGGCAGCTCAGCGGGCACCTTTTCTGCCCACTGTGTGCCCTCGATGCACAGCATCATGTCGATGAAGTCGCGCAGTGAGATGTTGTGCGTGGGATGGGTGAAGGCGTCGAAGGGGTCCTCGGCGTGGTCGCGCTGCACCTCGGGATCGTGGCAGATCCACTCATTGCCGCGCTCGGCTCCCTCGGAGCAGCGCGCGAACATCCAGCCCATGAGCTCGCCTACGAGCGCGGGGTCGGACTCATGGGCGCGACCTGCGCCGATGAGCTCGTCGAGCTTGGCGCGCACCTCGTGGGTGTTTTTGAAGATGCCGGTGGTGCCGCAGTAGACCACGCCGGCCAGCTCGTCTCCGTATTTTGTCGAGAAGTCGCGGGCAATCATGGAGCCCATGGAGTGACCGAACATGAAATGCGGCAGGTCAGGGTACTTCTCGCTGACGAGATCCTTGAAGCGCTTTTCGTCCTCCATCATGGTGTGCGGCCCGGCGTCACCCCAGTCGCCCCAGGTGTTGTTGGCGATGGCCGTGGCGCCGTGGCCCACATGGTCGTCGGCCGCCACGATGAAGCCGGCGTCCATGAGCGCCACAATCATGTGCAGGTAGCGGCGGGAATGCTCGCCGAAGCCGTGCACGAGTTGCACGATGCCCACCGGGTCACAGGCAGGAGCGTAAATCCAGCCGGTGACGGTGTCGCGGTTGTTGGTGGAGGGGAAGTGGACCTCATGGAGCATGTTGTTCTCCTTTCGGCAGTAGGGCGGCGCGCGACCGCACCCATCGGCCACCCCACCGAAGGGTGGCCCTTGGCTGGATTATCGCAAACAAAGGACGCCGTTCGCCACCCCCATACCGTGCATAAGGTGCAAGATGGCCCGTGAACGAGGGGTCGCTGCCGCGCAACGTGCGGAAATTGCCAATAAGTATGCGTAATAATTCTCTCAAGGGGCTGTGGGTCTACTTTTCAAGATTGGCTGCTTGCATAATCCCAGGTAGAAGACGTGCGTGTTTTTGGGCTATAAGAGCGAGAAAGTTATAACGCATACTTTTGGCGTTTTCGGGCAATCGTCCTACCTCTCGAAGACCTCGGGCAGGCCGAGCAAGTCACGCATGGAGTTCATGATGGAGTGCACGCCTCCTTTGGGCACACGAACAGGGTGCATGATATGGCGCTCGGGCACGGCATTTACCAGCGCGTTTGCAGGCACGGCGTCCTCGACGACAATGGCATGGGACCGACAGATGGCCTGGCAACAAAGACATTTCACGCAGTCAGCAGCATAGTGGTCGACGCCGAAGGCGCCGTCTGGGGTGTCGAACTTGACGATGGCACCTGTGGGGCAAAACGTCGCGCACATCCGGCATGAGGTGCACTTTTCGGTGTCGATGACGACGTGTCCCCATAGGCGTGTGCGAGCCATCGCCTGTGAGTCGGTCGGCCCTTCACCGAGGTCGGCCAGGGCGTCAAGCAGGCGCTCCCGCCGGTCGGGCACAAAATGCGGCAATGTGCCGTCGGCCATGATCTTGAGTCGTTTGAGCGGCCGGTCAGCCTGGTCCGCAGCGGCGGTCTCGCCATCGCTCGCCTCATCGGAGAGATTGGGCCTGTCCCCATCGTGCGTGGCCGTGTCATGTTCGGCGACTTTGCCCGCGCATGCAGTTTGTATTAGTTGGTTTATCTGCTCAATTTCGCTTTGTGTGGCGGTCCTGTTCGCGCCTGCAGTTTGTATTTGTTGGTCTGCCTGCACACTTTCATCATGCGTAGCAGTCCTGTCCGCGCATGCAGTTTGTATTTGTTGGTCTACCTGTGCGATTTTGCCATGCGTAGCAGTCCTGTCCGCTCTTGTCTCCTGCGCAGGCAGTCCGGTCGGTTCAGCTGCGGGCCCAACTTCCTTTAGCTCGACATGCATGGTGCCGTCCCAAAGGCCAAGCAGGGTGTTTGCCGACTCGCAGACTTCCTCAACGACCGTGCGACCTGGCTTGTGCTCGCACGCGTTGCAGGCCCCGCAAGTCAAAGTGACCTCGCGTGTTCCCCAGGTGGCTAGCTGGAGGAGTGCCGACTCGTCGATGCGTCCCAAACAAGTGAGGCGAACGGTGCACTCATCCTGGGGTATGCCCGCTTTCTCGCAGACAATCGCAACCCTCTTGGACGCGCTTGCGTTAAGCGCACCCTGCAGACACGCGAGCAGCTCGGTGTCGTTTGGGTCGCGGGCTTCAAGTGCGCAGGTAGGACAGGCAGTGGCGCATGTGCCGCAGCCCACGCAGCGAGCCTGATCTATGTCGAGCACCTTTGTCTGCTCGTTGTAGCTGATGCAGCCCGATGTGCAGGCCTGAGCACATCGCAGGCACTCCGCGTTGCGGTTGCGCACAAGCAGGCAGCGCTCCTGGCGCACATGGACATGGTCGCTTTGCAGGGCCTGAAGCGCGCGCGTCACGGTGGGTTCGTCTGCCTGGTCGCGCCTGCGCCGCGCCATGGCCTTCACTTGGGCGCTCATGCGTGGGCCTCCTGCACCTCAAGTCCCATCGAGCCGATGAGCTCGCTGGGGGAGATGCGTGCCAGGCGTTTTCCCTCGCGCATGAAGACGCGATCGACCTTGAGATCGAGCCGCTCAGCCTGCAAGGCGTCCATCTGGGTGAATGCTGTCACGAGGAGCTCCTCGCGCGCGCAGCCTGCAGCCTGGTAGACACGGCGTGCATCCGTGCCGTACAGGAGCCCCATACGGTCAAGGGGTGTCTTCACCGGGTCGAAGTATGCATGCTTGGGGATGAACCCATTGACGAAGCCGCTCAGCACCACCGTCCTGTACGAGGAGCCATGCGATGCGGCAAGGTCGCCGATGCGCACGGCATTTTGGGCAAGGGGGAAGCGAGGTTCGTTCAGCGCCATCAGAAGTCGGTCGACAAGGCTTGCGGCATCCTGGGCAAGCTTGGGGTTCTCGGTGTCGAGCAGTCTGAGCAAATCGGCGGGCACACGTTCCTGGCCAGCTGCCGTTTCTTGAGCTTGCTGCTCGCAGTCGAGTAGCCCCCAGGCCGCGTCAATCAGCTGGCGGCCCTCAAGCCCCTCGAGCTGCTTCAGAGCGGTCTGCCCGGTTTTGAATGCTTGCGAGATGCGCTCAAGGCTTGCCTGTTCGGCAGCGTCGAGCTCGTCGAAGGCCTCTTGGCAAGGGCTGTCGGCCGCGACTGCAGCAAGCGCATCGTAGGGGGCAAGCCCCTGCCGGGCAGCGTGGCGGCGCAATGCAGCGAAGCCCGGATTGTCAGTGAGCCAGTCGCCAAAGCCGCACCAGCTGCGCCATGCGAGCATATCGCGCGGGTCGGCGACCAGTGCGAGCAGGGTGAACAAGCGCAGCGTCTTGCAGCGCCCCAGGTCGCGAGGGTCGCCGCTGAGCACGCGCACATTCGGCCTCTGTGCTGTGGATATGCCACGAGCCTCCAAGCTGCGGCTCAGCGACTTCGCCCATACGCCGTTCGGGGTGGCAAGATAGAACTCGCCCGATTGTGCACCCTTCTCGATGGCGTCTGCGATGTGCTGCGCGACGTGGGCGATCTCGGCTTCAGCCGTGGGGAACGAGAGGGCACAGGCATATCCGACGGAACTTTCGCCGGGAACCATTTCTGCGTACGCCGCATGAGTGCTTGCCTCCACCGCGGTCGCGGGGCTGTACTCGGCCTGCGAGGTAACAGGCGTTTGGTCGCTTTCGTTATTTGCCCCCGCAAACGCGCGTGCTTCCTGCTCGCCATTTCCACCCGCGCCTGCCAAGTCGCATGCTTCCTGCTTGCCGTCTCCGTTCGTGCCCGCAAGCGCGCGTGCCCCCTGCTCGCCATCTCCGTTCGTGCCTGCCAAGTCGCGGGACTCTTGCTCGTGGGTTTGCGCCGCGCCAATCAGGTTCTCGCAGCATGCATGTACGGTCGCGCTGTTCCAGCATGCTTCAAGCCGCATCGTCTGCACGCCATCTGCCTGCGCAAACTCGATAAGGCCGGCGACAAAGGGATACTCTTCGAACACTTCGCTGGTTGCCTGCATGTCGCCGGTGACAACGAGCCCCTCGCGGGCGAGAAGCCCTGCGAGCACCTGTGAGGCGCGGCTGAGCAGCTGGTAGTCGTCAACGAGCACAAGGTCATAGGAGGTGGCCTCACGTGCCGTCTCATCGGCGCGCAGCCACTTTACGGCGAGGTTTGACAGCTCGTTTGGCAGAATGCCGCCCGTAAAGGCGAGGCATTCCTTGAGCAGGCCGTGCACCTGCACTTCCTCCTCGCTGACAAGCCAAGAGGGCTCGTCGTCGGCGAGTTCGGTCCAACTGCGGTAGAAGAACCTGAGCATTTCGCGCAGGCGCTTGGGACGCAGGCCGCTCGCCTTTACGTCTTCAAGCAGGATGTTCTCTTCGAATGGCAAGAGCAGTCGTGGCTTGCGACCGCATGCCGCCTGGGCTTTCGAATCGCCGAGGGCTTCGAGGGCGATTGCGCGCGGAACAGAGACGCGCAGGCCTCGCTCGTCCAGCGTGTCCTCAGGGATGTCCAAGGCAGCGGCCAGGCGCCCCTTAAGCGTTTCGGCGGTATCGGGCGAAGCGACAAGGACGAGGACGCTCTTGTCGTTCAATCGACCGTTTAGATATTCAACCACCCGATGTACCAGGGCTTCTGTTTTGCCGCTAGCCACCTTGCCTAAAATGCATTCGCGCACCATGGTGTCTGCCATGTGCCTGTCCCCCTTGTCTGTCACGCCCGCCCGACCGCCCCGCTTGCATGCGCCGGCCGGCCGGACGTTGGACCCCGACGTGCCTACCGTTGCACGAAGGTGCGCCGGCTACTCCCCGCCTTCCAGAACCTCGTTCAAAAATGCCTCGTCCTCAGCCAAGAAGCCGTCGGTGAGGTCGGCGAGTCCCAGATAGAACTTCGTCTTTGCAAGACGGCGGATGTCGACGGTCATCATTGGGGTCCAGCTGGCCAGGTGGTCTTCCAGGAAGTTCTTTTGTGTATGCAGAAGCTGGGTTGCCTTGTTCTCGTCGCCGGCCTTTAGGGCCTCGGTCGTACGGGCGCACAGCACCTGCATGAACTCGAGTTCAGCGGCAACGTGGTCTTCGCTCTCCTCCCACTCGGAGCTCTTGTCCAGACCGTAGGCATGGTAGATGGCGAGCACCTCGTCGCGCGCCTCCTGCATCTTGAGGCGCTTCTCGGAAGTGTAGACGCTCTCAAAGGGAAAGGCCGCTGCGTAGGAGTCCACGCCGTATCCGATGAAGACGCGTGCGAAGTCCACGGCGAGCTCGGTGGTGCTGCGCTCGTCGATGTTGCTCAGGTATTCGGCCAACGCGCGGTAGCCCGCGTTTGCCTTGGTCGATCCCGTTGCGGCAGGGAAGCGCGTGGCATGCAGGCCGTCAAGCAGGGGCTGATCGACTTCCACGCGATAGAGGCGTGCAAGAAGGGCGTAGGTCGAGTCGCGCTGGGCGCAGAGTTCGGCCAGGTCATTGAGCATTTCGTCTGCCATGATGGGGCTCCTTTGGGCGGGTGCGCTTAGGCTTCGAGGTTTGCGAGGATTTCGGCACTGGCGGGGTCGTCGACGCTTTCGAGCTGCGCCAGGGCCTCGCGGCCGGTTTGCGTCAGCTCCCAGGTCTTGCCCGCCCAGGTAAGGGCGTCGGACTTGTTGAGCTTCTCAACAAAGCGCGAAGAGTAGTAACGCGGGCTCTGCAGCAACGGGTCGGTGTCGCAGACTTTGGCAATCTGCTTGGCGCTTGCACCGCCCGCTGCGCTGCACAAGGTGAGGATGCGCTTGAAGATGGGCAGGTAGGCGCCTTCTTCCTCGAACAGCTGTTCGGTGCGACCTTCCGGATCGTCGGAAGTGAGCATGTCCAGGCCGGCTTGGGTGGTGAGCCAGAAGGCGGGCGCGGGGGTCTGCGGCTCCAGGTACTCGACGCCGTCGACGACTACCGTCTTGGGCTCAAGCTCCACTTCTTCGTAGGATGCGCCGTCTTCGCCTACTCGCTCGATGGCACCGGCACGTTCGAGCAGCGAGCAGAAGTCGTTGGCCGAGTACACGCTGTGGTCGCGCGTCTTGAGGTCGCAGATGTAATCGATGACCTCGCGTACGGGCTGCTTCTCCTGGCATTTGCGCAGGATGGCCAAGAGCGTCTTGCGCCTTGTGGCCATGCGGCTGAAGAGCTCTGCCGTGCGCTCGCTGGCGGGTCTGGCATCGTGTGCGGGCACGGGTTCGACTTCGGGAAGGCCGGCCTGCTTCAGGTTTGCTCCGTCTCCCACGGGATAGTCGACATCCTCGTCGCCGGCGAAGTCGATGTCGGCCAGCGGGTCATAGCCCTCGTCGAGGGCGTCATCGAGGTCGAGCGTGTCGATGCCGGTAGCCGTACTGTTGTTTGCCATGATGTGGTCCTCCCCAATCCTTTGAGACGCCGAGGTCTCGAAGCGTTTTCTCTGCGCACACATGGTGGCAATGGAAGCCAAAAGACCCCCATTGCCACCCAATCTACGCAGACACCCTTCTGCTGCGTTGCTCCCTACTTCACGGCAGGCCAGGTTCCGCTACCCGCCAAAAGCAGGTTCTGATGCGCAAGGCGCGCAGGGCCGACGCGGTCCCGCTACATTCCGAAACGCGGGTTCTCGTCCACAAGGCGTCGGGAGGCGATGCATACTAGATGTACACCAAAGGTGCGCACCGCGCGTGAGTCTCCCGACACGGAGCGCCCTTTGCGACGAGCCCCGTGGAACGCAGCAGGCCAGGTTCCGCTACATGCACATACGCGGGTTCTCGTCCGCAAGGCGCACAGGTGCGATGCGTACTGGATGTACGTGAGCACCTGTGGAACGAAGCGGACGAGGTTCCGCTACATCCTAACCTCGCCGTCCTGCCAGGTACGGTCGCGGAGGATGTAATAGTACGACGGGTCGTTGCCTGCGTTGGGCAGCTGGTACAGGTCGGACTCGCTGTACTCCTTTGCGGCCTCGCACAGGGTGATGCGTCCGCCGGTGAACATGGCGTCGTAGCTGACGACGTCGGCGCTGCGGTCCGCGTCGTAGACGATGGCCGGGGCCTCGAAGGTCTCGATGCCCTTGTCCAGGTCGCCGAAGAAGCGGGCACGGCCACCGCACTGGCTCACGCACTGGGGCAAGCCGCCCTCCTCCACGAGGTCGTGGCACAGGGTGCACTTCTCCACCACGGTGAGCTCCTCGTTGAGGTAGCGCACGCCGTAGGGGCAGGCAGAAACGCAGGCCTGGCAGCCGATGCACTGCTCGGCGTCAATCTGCACGGTGCCGTCGTCGAGCTTGACCGAGGCGCCCGTGGGGCACACGGCCACGCACTCGGGGTTCTGGCAGTGCTGGCAAGAAACGGGCAGGTAGTACATCTCAACGTCGTTGGTGTGGACGTAGTCGGCCTTCTTGGTGGGGCCCACGCGCAGGACCTTGTTCCAGAAGTTGCCAATCTGCACGTTGTTGACGGCCTTGCAGGCGACCATGCAGGCCATGCAGCCCACGCAGCGGTTGAGGTCGGTGACGATTGCGTACTGGCTCATTTCCTACGCCTCCTCTCGAATGTCGTAGTTGGGCAGCCATTCCTTCAGGCGCGGGTCGGAGGCGTCGGCGATGATGGGGGTGCCGTCCTCGGGCGCGCAGGGGATGACCTGGCCATCGGGGCAGTTCTCGGGCGTGGCCTTGTAGATTTTGACCGGCACGCCGCGCATGTGGCTGGAACCGATGAACTTGTCCTGGCCGTTCGGGTCCCAGATGCAGTCGATGCAGGAAAGCTCGAAGCCGTGCGTGGGTGCGGGGAGCTCGGGATACCACCAGGCGTGCTCGGCGTTTGCCCAGCCCTTGGCGATGCCCTCGTAGAGGTCCACGGTCTGGCGCACCTTGCCCCACTCGGTCTCAATCCAAGCCCAGTCGCCCTGCTCAAGGCCGAGCTCTGCGGCGTCGGCGGGGTTCATCTCGAGGCGAGGCACAGGCCAAATCTCGCGGCACCAGGGCAGCTGGCGATGCTCGGAGTGGAAGTACACCGGGATGCGGCGGCCAGTGGTGAGCAGGATGGGGTACTCGGTGGTGTCGACGGTGCCGTTGGGGCCAGAAGCGGGCTCCTCGAAGACCGGCATCATTTCCTTGATGACATCGAACTTGCCGGGCTCGAACTCGTTAGCCTTGTCGAGGCAGTAGGTCTCGAAGGCCATGGACCAGAACTGCACGAGGCCGTTGGAGGTGGGGCAGCCGAAGTTGTTCATCGGCTGGCCGTTCTCATCGAGGCCGCCCCAGGGGGCGCCGGTGCAGGCGTCCTTGCCCATGCGCATCCAACCGGTCTCGAAGCGGCGGTAGGTGCCCCAGCGGTTGGGCTCGAGGACCTTGGCGTTGAACCAGCCGTTCTCCTGGAAGTCCTTGCGGTAGTCCTCGAAGTGCTCCCACTTGCAGCCGGGGTATTGGGTGTCGAAGCCGCTGACCTCGTTGTGGGCCTGGAACCACTCTTCAAGACGATCGTCGGAGTCGTAGGCGCCGGGCGCGTCGCCCTTGATGTTCATCCAGGTGCCGTTGGGATTGCCCTGCTTCTCCAACGCCTCGAAGATCAGACGGTTGATGTCGTAGTCGAACTTGGCATCAGCCGGCGGCTCGATGGCGCGCTGGGTCAGGCCGATGCCGCCCGAGGCGCCCTGGGAGACGCGGATGTTGTTAATCTCGGTCCAGTGCGCGCAAGGCAGCAGGATGTCTGCCATCTCGGTGCCGGGGTGGTGGAACATGTTGATGTCGACCCAGAAATCCAGGGAGGCAAGGGCGTCCCAAGCAAGGTGGGCGTTGGACATGTTCATGAAGGAGCCGGACTCGTTGATGCCGCCGCGGATGGGGTAGGGATCGCCGGTCAGAGCGGCGTTCCAGGTGCAGGTGGCGTCAGACCACTCGTTGTAGTACGCGGTGATCGGGAACTTGTCGGCGCCCACCATGTTCTGAAGGACCTCGTAGCGATCGGGAATCTGGTCCATGGGGACCTCTTCGTCGGCGAGGTAGAAGGGCGGGCATGCGCCGAGGCCCTTGAGCTGCCACTTGACCTCCTGGGGCATGTTCACGCCAGGGGCGGCGGTGGACTGCTCGTCGACGGGGGTACGGGTCAGGCCGCGGTTGCCGGCGGGGCCGTCGAAGTTGCCGGAGGTATAGATCAGGTTCAGGACGGCGCGCACGGTTTGGGTGCAGTTGCCGATCTGGTCGGGGGCGAGGTTGAGGTGGATGCCGCCGTTGCCCCAGGTCTGGCCCTCGGGACGGGTGGCCCACTTCAGGAACGACTCCTCGATGGCGACGGGGTCGAGGCCGGTGATCTCGGAGCACCACTCGGGGGTGCAGTTCTCCACGGACTTCACCAGGTAGGACCACACGGGACGGGCGATGTGCTTGGAGCCGTCGGCCAGGGTGATCTCATGCTCGCCCTCGAGGTCGAAGTCGATGCCGGCCTCCTCAAGCTCCCAGTAGGACAGGGGAGGCAGGTAACCCTCCTGCGAGGTGCCCTCGTACATGACGGTCATCTCGTCGCGGGTGGGGGCGACGTGGTTGCAGCCTTCCCACTGCGTGGTGTCGGTGTCCCAGTACACCAGGCCGCCCTCGCCGTTGTTGGCGTTCTTGTTCCAGGCGTAGAACTTGCGGGGCGAGCCGCCCTCGACCAGGTCCATCTCCTTGAGAAGACGGGTCTTGAGCTTGTCGCCGGTCAGGTCGGGCGCAGCGGTGACGGGGGTGGAGAGGGTGAAGTAGCGGCCGCCGGTGGGCTCCATGTCCTCGATGACGAGCAGCGACGCGTCGGTCCAGCGCTTCACGAACTCCCAGTCCACCAGGTCATGCTTGAACATGAGGTACTGCCAGCAGTTGGCCAGGGCGCCGTCCGAGCCGGGGCGCAGGTTCAGCCAGTAGTCGGCCTCCTTGCCGGCGCCGGTGAGGCGGGGGTCAACGATGATGTGGGTGTCTGCCTCGGAGAACGCGTCCACGAGGTTGCGGCAGGAGTCGTCGTAGTTGGAGTTCTCAGGCGCGGTGCCCCATTGCACGTACACGCGGGGACGGTCGCGCAGGGCCATCCACGGAGCGCCGTCGACGGAGGTGATCCAGCCCATGAGGCGGCGCGGGCCCTTGCAGATCTCGGAGGCGACGTGCGCGTTGGGCGTGTCAAACAGCCACTTGTAGAAGGCGTAGGGGCCGTAGACCCACTGACGCGAGGTACCGCACATGTTGAAGATGGACTGGCCGCCGTACTGGTCGATGATCTCGGTGAACTTCTCACCGATGGTCTCCATGGCCTCTTCCCAGCTGATGCGCACCCAGCCGGGCTCCTCGCCCTTGGGGTTCGTGCGCTTCATGGGGTGGTAGATGCGCGCGGGGTGATAGGCGGCCTGGATCGATGCCTGGCCCTTGGAGCAGTGGTTGCCCGAAGACTGGAACGACGACTGGTCGCCCTCGGTCTTGACGATGCGGCCGTTCTTCACGGTGACCCAGACGCCGCACTCCATCTTGCCGCAACCACGGCAGCAGCTGCGGATGCGCTTGACCTCGTCCTCGCGGTCGACTGCGCTCGGGTCTTCGGCCAGAGCGGCACCGGTGCCCACGACCCCTGAGAGCGCGACCGTCGCGGCGGTCACGGCAGACAGCTTGGTGAACGCGCGGCGTGTCAGGCTGAGCTTGCCCATGCTTTCCTCCCTTACTTTCGTTGCTTTCCTTTTCCCTTTGGGGTGGGGCGCCTGGACGGCAAACGGTTGCCGCCGCGGATACCCCGCCCCATCCCCATTGTGCGCGCGCGTAGAAAGAAGAGCATCATGCAAAGGGTCTTTTTCGGCTCACATACGCCGATTCGGATATCATGCAAAATGCGATAGTGGCTGGTAGATTGCCTGTTGATGCTGTCCTTGCGGCAGGAGGGCGACAAAGCGGGCCGTAACCATTTGTGCCTCCCAGAATTCTGGCGATTGCTTATAATGCGGGAAAAGGGGAGGGCAAAGAGGACATGGAACAGGACACGTCGACGACAATCGAGACTTCGGCTGCCGAGCCGGACATTGCCGCACGCCTGCGGGATGTGCGCTGGCGTGAGCTTGTGGGTTTGCGCTCGATTGGATTTGCGCTGGCACGCGCCTGGGTCTATCTCATGTTCATTGGCGCGGCGGCAAGCTGCGTCACCTGGAACGGCAGCCCGATTCCCGACATTGTGTTCGGCATCTCTACGGTGTGCCTGTTCCTCACGATGTTTCTGCCTGCTTTTCGCGCCAAAGAGTTCTGCACGTGTATGAGCAAGCCTCATGTGCGTTGGGTCGTGCCTGCCCTGTTGTGCTCAGGTACGCTTGCTGTTGTCTCATCAACCTTGTCTGGCGTGCCTACGCAGGTACTTTGCGTGTATGGCGGTGTTGCGACCGGCGTGGGTTCGGGCCTGCTCGACCTGGGATATGGCGAGCTGTACCGCAACGTGCCTTCGCGCCAGACCGCTTTCGAAGCACCGTTCGCGTTTCTCCTGGCTGCCGTTGTGTACTTCGTTTCGTGGTGGCTCCCGCCTGTGGGGGCGTGCCTTCTTGCCTGCGCCATCCCCCTTATATCGAGCTTCATCCTCTTTGGCCCTTCGGGCGTGTGGTCTCCGACGTCGCAGCCTGCTGTGCGCCCCGTGCCCATTTCCATCGCTAAGTTCGCAGTGCGCGTGGGCGTGTGTGCGTGCCTGGTTGGCCTGGCCGACGGCATGGTGCGCGCCGTGTTCATAGCGGCGGGTGGCATGGGTATGCGCGACCTCTACCATGTGCCGTTTCTTATCGCCTCTATCGTCACGGTCGTCATCATTTGGGGAAGCCTCATCATGCGCAAGACGTTTGACCTGCGCTGGATATACAAGGTGACCGTGGGCATCATGGCGTTCGTATTCCAGCTGCTGCCCATCTTCGTTGGCACGGGCCTGCAAAGCGTGCTGGCGCTCGCGGGGTACGGCACGTTCAACGTCCTCATCTGGATGCTGCTGGCTGATATCACCTATACCTACCGTCTCTCCTCGGTCACGGTGTTCGGTATCGGCTGGTCGATGATTACGCTGGGCGTGTTGCTCGGATCGCTTGCGGGGAGCGCAGTTGTGGCCGCATGCTCGCCGTTTTCGCCGCGCATGTTGAGTATTGTCGCGCTGGGGGCGACGTGCGCCGTGCTCTGCTCCTACATGTTTGTGCTTAAGGAAAGCGACCTGGTCAAGATGACGGCGCTTGCCGAGAGCGCGGAAGATGCCGCTGACAAGGAGAGTGCGCCGGCCTGCGGTGAGGATGGTGCCCCTCGTCCGCCGAGGTTTGTGAACCGCTGCCGAGACATCGCCGAGCGTTACGGGCTGACCGAGCGTGAGACAGAAGTCATGATTTCGTATGCCAAGGGTCGCTCATATGCGCGCCTGCAGGAGGAGCTGCACGCCTCGCGCGGCACGGTGACCACGCACTTGCGCCATATCTACCAGAAGCTCGACATCCATAGCAAGCAGGAGCTGCTCGACCTTATCGAGGGCAGGGTTGCGCCGCAGGAAGAAAGGGAGAGCAAGCGATGACGCTGGCAGACGAGAGGTGCGCGGTCGCAGTTGGGGGACATGGCGCGCAGGGTGATTGCGCGGGTGACGCCGGGATTACCTCGGTGAAGCCTGGGGCACAGGAAAACGGCCGGGTGTGTGAGGTTATCGGGAGGCTTCTGGCGGATGTCCCGGCCGGTTCCCCCGCATGGCGTGCGCTGAAGTTCTTCGCGCTTTGCTTGACGCGCGGCAGCCTTCCGACCGATGTCGAGCGTCTGTTCCTGCTGGAGGACCTTAAAGGTGCCGGCCTGCCTGCTGCGCAGCTTCGCGCGGCGCAGACGGCGATGCGCACGGATAACGACGCGGCTGGTAGGCGCCTGCGCGATAGGGCGCCTTCGGGTGTGGACACTGCGGTGAACGGGGGATGCCTGGGCGGGGACGCTGCGGGAGCCTCGAGTTGTGATGGTTCCGCCGCCTTGCCAGCTGGCCAGGCTTCGCATCGAGATGGTGCCGCCGCCTTGCGGGCCGCCCGGGCTTCGCTTGTCAAGTGGACCGGACCCGAAGACGAGCTCGACGGCATCGCGCGCTATGTGCAAGGCGCCGTGCGACAGGGAGGGGAGGAGCTGCCGCCCTCACGAGTGTGCGTCGCCGTTCCTGACGCGCGTTGGGGCCGTCTTGCTCAGAGAGCACTTGAACACAGGTGTTTTGACGTGAGCCGCACACAGCTCGGGTACGCTTTGGCCGAGGACCCCCGCAATGCGGGCCGTGCACAAGCGACTGCGGCGATCAATGCACTCGACCTGCTCGCTTGTCCCGAAGACCCGTTGGCGTGGCGCGTTCGGTACGGCCTGGGCATGCCGGATCTGGGGGCCCGCGCATGGGGAGGCCTGCTGGAGGCGTGGGACGGTGAGTCGGCATTCGATATGGCCGGTCTTCTCGCCTCGGGCTGCGCGGCGCAGGCCGCCTCTTCACTGTCGGCTTGCTACGAGGAAGCGCGCGCGTTCATCTCCGAGAAGCATTCCTTGCGGGGCTATAGCCTTGCGCATGCCGTCGGGGCCGACGAGGTGCCTGCCTTGGCGGGTCTTATCGGGCAGCTCGAAGGCGATGATGGCGCCACGATGCTTGCTGGCAAGGCGCGGCGTTGCCTGTGCGGGCCGGTGTTTGACTGCTCTCGCCCGACGGTGCATGTCGTCACCTATGAGGTGGTGGCCGATCGGGACTACGGTCTTGTTGTTGTGCTTGCCGCTGCCGAGGGTCTGGCTGATGGCACTGACGAACGGGGAAATCCTGCAATCATGCGAGCCTTGAGCCTGCCGTGCGATGAGCTCGTGATCTCGTATTTTGCCGGTGCATCTGTGGTCGCAGCGCGCAAAGCGCACATCCCCGTAGGCAGGACCCGCCTGGTAGATGGCACCGAGCTCGCCCACGTGCGCCCAGCTGCCGCCCTTGCCTGCCTTGGTGCCGCCTTGCCTCCAACCCAGTCGGGCCAGGCTTTTTTGGAGGCATAGGCACGGGGGTGCTTGCCTATGCTATGCACCCAGTTGCGCGAGGATTGTCTTGCAGTTGTTGACGATTGGGTCCTCGAGGTGTGCGCGCAAATCATCGCAACCAGGGATGCGAGCCTCGTTGTCGAAGATTTTGCCCAGCGAGTCGAGGATTCTGCCGGCAAGCAGCGCCATTGCATCCGCGCACCATGCTTGGTCGAATCCCAGCTCGTCGATTCCTCCATTGCGGACAAATCGCCCTAGCGCCTGACCGCTCATTCGCCCGAAGCGGTTCTCTCCGCCGATACTCATGGCGAGTCGCCCCTTGCGTCTCAGGGCATCATAGGCCAGGCCGGACGCCACATCGTACAATGGTGCAATGAGCGCGCTTGGTCCGGGAGCAAGAAGCAACGAGTAGTTCTTGGCATGAGCGTCGGGTGCGCCGATGAGGCAGTTGAAGAAAAGCATCTGGATGAACAGCGCGATGTTTTGCTGATAGTGGGGCGTCGAGGCGAGAAGATGCAGGACATTCGATGCGCCTGGTCCGCCGTCTGACGTGTACTTCTGGTCGGGCATCACGCTAAGTGCCTGGCAGAGGTCCTCTTGATGCAGACGGGTTACGCTTCCGTCTTGAGATATCGAGCGATCGTATCTGCTCACGATAATTGCCGGCTCGTCTTCAAACAGCCTGTATTCGACATCTGCGCAAGGCAGGCCGCAGGCATGGGCCAAACGCATGCAGATGTATTCGTTGAGTGCCTGGAGACGATAACCGGCCATCCCATTTTTGAAAATGTGCGTTGTGGCTGCAGACCCTCGGCACTCACACCAAACGTCGCCTTGCCGGCAAAGGGCGAATTTGCCCTGGTTGCCCCCGAGTGACCAGCGCTCTTCGCGCCCAATCCAAGAGCTCTCCTCGGCAATCCTCAGATTTCTGAGACGATTTGCAATTGCCGCATCGTCGACAGGGACGAGTTGCCCTGGCCGGCCAAGGGCCTGCTCCAAGGCATCTGCCTCGCAGAATTGAACGGCCCCGGGACAGTCCAAGCCGATGCAAGAAAGAAGGTCCAGAGGATTGGAGGCGCGAACCTCAAATTGGCGAGCAATGTTTGCGCGCATGGTCTTGTCATCGGGGAGCAGGCCGTATACATAGGGACGGACGATTCTATCCGAGTAGAGACGGTTGGATATAGGCATTGAAACAGACAAGGGCGTGCCGCTATAGGCGTCCGTGTACTTGAAATTAATACGGCCGTTTTCCGACCGGGTAACCTCTCCTGCAATTTCGCCTGCGATGATGACGATAAGTCGATTGACGGGTGTCATTTCGCACCTCTGCTCTGGGCATTGAGGACAAGCTCGTTATACAGTTGTTGGTACTGGATGTCGAGCGGTGGATAGGGCTGCGCCTTAGTTTGTGATGCCATGGGAGCGAGGGCGTCCTTATTGATGGGCCATACGCTAGAGGTGTTGCACCCACTGACATCTTCGCCAGAGGTTTCGGAGGATGGCGGCGTCATCTCCGAATTACGCTTCACGGCTTGAATTGCATGCGCTTCAGGCTCATTGCCAACGAAGAGGTGCAGGCCCAAGGAGTCGAGGACGGCGCATAGCTTGTCGAATCTCATGCCTGTGGCATCGCCTAGCTCGAGCGATAGCACCGACCGCTCAGACACGCCTGCTTTTTCGGCGAGCTGTCGCTGCGTCAGTCCTTGGGACAACCGTGCCGTGCGAACGGTGGATCCGATGTTTCGAGGCTGTCTGATTTCTTGCATAAGAGTCGTCCCTCGCTGCTGAATACGCAAAGTTTTGCGCATTCAGCATACCGCAAAGTTTTGCGGTTCGCAACAAGCGCAAAACTTTGCGGTTCACGGCAGGCACGCCGCCCTCTGTTCCTGGCAAGCCTCCTCGCCCTCGCGGGTTCCGGCCTGCAGTTAGGATGGGGCCGCGATTGCTGCCGCCGCCCACGTGCCTGCAAGCTCCTCCGCTCTTGCAGGTCGCCGCCCCTTGCTTGCGATTTGCAGTGAGACACCCATGCCTGCAGGCCCCTCCGCTCTTGCGGCCCCCGCCCTACCCCCTTGCAGGGTCTGCTTGCGCGAGCTCCTCCACAAACTGCGCCACGAGACGGTTGGGGTTGTCGGCGGCGTAGATGGCGTAGCGGCGATATGCGGGGTCACAGCCGTCGAGCTCATGAATCTCGCAGCTTGCCCGGTAGCTGAGCGGGATGCTGCTCGCGTAGTCGAAGAACTGCCTGCGCGAGAAAAGCCACATCTCGTCGGCGTCGAGGGCATGCATGAAGAACTCGTCCATGCTTGCGGCGTCGATGAATCGCATGGGCGGGCGCTGGCTGCAGCCAGTAAAAAGCCCGAGCACGCGGTCGAAGTAGTTGTCAAACGACGCGCTGGGCCGCGGGATGTAGCGCTTGCACACCTGGCTTACATGCACGCGGGGCTGGTCGGGGAAGGTTCCCTTGGGCAGCGCGAGTACGATGGAGTCGTCCATGAGGGGCACGGCTACGTACGTGTCGTCAGCAAGAGTTTCCGGCGCGAGGTTGTAGTCGATGCACACGTCGACCTCTCCTGCGCGTAGCGCGTCCCAACCGCTTTGCCCGCGTCCATGGAAGGGCTGAACATTGAGGCCGGTGTAGGTTTGTTTCATGCGCAGCTTTGCCAGGGAGATGGCGTCGATGATGGTGCGGTCGTCGAGCGCATAGGCAACGCGCAGGGAGTAACTTGCGTCTGCTCGATAGCGCGCCACCTGCTCAAGCAGCGAGTCATACTCTCCCACCAGCGTGGATGCCTTTTTCAGGACGAGTGAACCCACGGGCGTGAGGCTTGAAGCCGACCCCTCGCGCTGCACGAGCGGCATGCTGATCTCATGCTCGAGGGCAGCGATGTGGCGGCTGAGCGTCGAGGTGGACACATGCAGCTCCTCGGCGGCGCGAGTGATGTTGAGGTATTTCGCGAAGACGATGAACTCCCTGAACTCACTCATGCCCTCAAGTGCCATGCGTGCCACCCTTTTCCCTTTGCGCAAGACGCCTGCCCCCGTTGCAGATTCTGCAAAGCGCATGGTACCACGCGCAACGCGAGGGTGGAATCTTTGCACGGCGCAGTGCCGAACATGTCGGGTTTTGCAATATCCGGCCGCCCTAGAATGCACGTTGTGCAGCGCCTGGGGAGGCGCCGCGGACGGCCGGGCCAATAAGCGCCCCCGCCAACCTACATAAGGGAAGGACCATTCAACATGAGCAACGCCAAGATGTCCCGTCGTGGTTTCGTCGCAGGTGCCGGTGCGGCCCTGGCAAGCGCCAGCCTTGCCGGTGTGGCTTTCGCCGACGGGGCTCCCGAGCAGGTTTGGGACCAGGAGTGCGAGGTTCTCGTCTGCGGCTACGGCGCGGCTGGTGCGGCGTGCGCCATTGAGGCTGCCGACAACGGCGCACAGGTCCTCATCATCGAGAAGGCCGCCCTTCCCGGTGGCTCCATGGCTCGCTGCGGCGGCGCCATCATGGGCGCTGGCACCAAGGTGCAGGAGGCCCTCGGCGTGACCGACAGCGCCGACGCCCTCTTTGACTGGGTCAACACCTGCGTCAACCAGAACTACAACCTCTGCCCCGAGGAGATCATCCGCGCCTACGCCGACATGTCCGGCGAGGACGTCGACTGGATTTGCAATCTGTGCGAGACCTACTGCGGCCACGAGCTCTTCGAGGTTGAGTGGGCCACCGAGAACGAGGGCGCCCAGGACAACGAGGCGACGGGCGACAACGGCAACGGCGTGACCTCGGGCTGCCTCAACGCCGTGGGCTGCGAGTACGAGAAGTTCGGCATTGCAAAGGAAGAGGCTGTGCCCCGTTCGCACTGGGCTCACTCCTACGACGGTGCTCCCAACTCTGGCCCCGAGCTTTTCGACCCGCTGTATGAGTGCATCAACGCCAAGGTTGCCGAGGGCACCATCACCACGCAGTTCAACTGCGCCCTCAAGGACTTCGTCTTGGGTGAGGACGGTGCTGTGATCGGTGTCGTGGCCACCACCGCCGACGGCGAGGTTCGCATCAAGGCCAGCAAGGGCGTCATGCTCGCCACCGGTGGCTTCTGCGCTTCCGATGACATGAAGATGCGCTTCTGCCAGGACTCCCTTGGCTACACCACCTACATGTGCCACGACTGCACCGGCGACGGCATCAAGGCCGCCATGCGCATCGGCGCCGACCTGTACAACATGCCCAACTTCTATCCCATCGAGGTCGCCCAGGTCTATCAGTTCGCTCCCAAGTACAACGACATCTATAACTCCTGGCTCGACATGGACGAGACCGGCACCATGAACGTGCCTGCCCACAACATGGCCGAGTGCCACGGCGGCGTCCGCATCAACGCCGACGCCCAGGTGCTCGACATCGACGGCAACGTCGTGCCTCACCTGTACTGCTCTGGCAACGACACGGGCACCAACATCTTCGGCGTCCCCGGCAACTATCCTGGCTGCGGCTGCTATGTTTCCTTCGCTCTCGCCTTCGGTCGCATCGCCGGCCGCAAGCTGGCCGCCGAGCAGGAGGGCGTGAACGTCGAGGTTCCTGCCGACCCCTTCACCGCTGAGGACGTCGTGATCAAGGTCGCCGAGGTTGAGGAAGAGCCCACCGAGACCGTCGACCTCTCCACGGCCACGTTCAAGGACGGCACCTACACGGGCGAGGGCCAGGGCCGCGGCGGCAAGATCAACATCGAGATCGAGGTCAAGGACGGCAAGTTCACGGTGACCTCGCTTACCCATGAGGCCGAGACCCGCGGCATTGGCGCCGAGCCCATCGAGGACGGCACCATCGCCGGTCTCATGGAGGACGCCCAGAGCCCCGAGTTCGACGTCATCGCTGGTGCCACCCTCACCTGCAACGGTGCCGCCGAGGCTCTCACCGACGCCCTGACCCAGGCCGCCGAGTAACAAGCGATTCAACATAGCGTTCCCCAAGTGCGCGTCCCCTTCAAAGCGCACGTCCCCCTTCCAAGAGGCCGCCTTCTTCCCCAGGCGGCCTCTTTTTGTGTGCGCGAGCCACGGTCCGAGGGACACGCGGCTGCTTGCGGGAGCGAGTGCGAGGACGAGAGATGCCAAAGGGCTGCCGCCAGAGTGTCTGCGGGAACGAAAAACGCCAAAAGGGATGCCGCTGCGAAGGCTGATAGTTGCAAGAGTCACCAAAAGGGTTGCTGCCGCGAGGGATGATGGTTGTGAAAGCTACTAAAAAGCTGTCGTCGGGGGAGTTGCAAGGACGAAAATCGCCAACACGTTGCTGCTAGGGCGGGGCCGAGGGTGAGAAACATCAAAGAGCTGCCGTTTGAGGCGGCTGAGATGACAAAAATCGAAAATCGAGGCTTCGCCAGTTTGTGTGGGTAGATCTCAAGTGGCCTAAGCCCTTCCAGGCA